>NZ_CAHJXL010000001.1:612500-918750 GCF_903645315.1 Victivallis sp. Marseille-Q1083 | reverse complement strand
TCCAGGTGTGGAAAACCGGCCAGGCGAAAACGGCGGACTTCGTATCGCGCGGCCACAGTTTCCGCCTGACCAGCCAGCCGATCTTCGACCGTCGGGGCGAAGTGCAGTTCGTTTTCGAGGCGGCGGTGGATATGACGGACCCCTATCGGCAGCAGGAGGCGCTGGAGCAGAGCCGCAATCAACTGCAGTTGAGCAACGATTTGCTGAAAACTTACATCGAACAGGATGAAACGGTCAATGCCTGTATGGAAACTTTGGTGTTCAACAGCGATTTCGCCGATGCTCTGCAGCAGGTGGTGGACAAGATCGGTCAACAGCTCGGGACGGACACCACCACCGTTTTCCGGATGGATGCGGAGCGGCACCGCCTGGTTGCCCTGGCCGGCTGGGCCCGGACCGAAGCGTTGAGGGAGGAACGGAAATTTATGGAGCTGGATATCGCTCCACTGCCGCTGTCCTGGAACGAATTGTACCAGAAAGGCATCATTTCCTGGCGGACCGACCGGTTCCGGGAGGCGGAGGCCACGCCGCTGGAACGGGAATTGCAGAATTATCTGCTCGGCCGCCGTTCCGGCGCTCTGCTGGCGATCGGCATCTACCATCAGGGGCGCTACTGGGGACATATCGGCGCGGAATTCATCGCGCCGGAAAAGGCGTTCGGGGCGCCTGAAACCCGGATGATGCATGCGGCGGCGCGCATCATTGAAGTGTTGATCGAACGGGAGCGGGTCGGGCAGGAACTGGCCCGCAGCGAAGCGGAGAAGAAGTTGATTTTCAATATGCTGGAAATCCCGCTGGTGCTGTTCGACTGCCGGAACAATATCGTCCGGATCAATCCGGCCGCCGCCCGGATGGTGGGACGCAGCGAGGCGGAGATCATGTCCGAGCCCTGTTACCGCAGTTTCTGCCAGCAGGGCGGCCCCGCCAAAGAGTGTTCGGTCCGTCTGACGCTGCAGACCGGCCAGGCGCAGTTGCTGGAGCGGAAGATCAGGGGGCGGATTTACCGGATTGCGACGTTGCCGTTTTTGGCTGACGGCAAGATTGTCAACGTGCTGCAGAGCTTCGTCGATATCACTGAAGTGCGGCAGCAGCAGGAGCAGTTGCAGCAGGCGATGGAGGATGCCCAGGCGGCCGACCGGGCCAAGAGTTTCTTCCTGGCGACGATGAGCCATGAAATCCGGACGCCGCTGAATGCGGTGATCGGCTTCAGCGAGTTGCTGCAGAATCAGAGGTTGGCGCCGGAAGAACAATTGGAATATCTGCAGTCGATCAATTTTGCCGGGATGGCGCTGCTGCGGCTGATCAACGACATTCTGGATCTGTCCAAGATTGAGGCCGGACAGATGAAGATTGTCGAGGAAAAGATGGACTTCGTCGTCTTGTGCCGCGAAATCAATGCGATCTTCAGCCGGAAAGCGACCGAGAAACGGTTGACGCTGCAGTTGCTCTGTCCGGATGATTTGCCGCTGCTCTGCCTGGACGGCCAGCGGGTGCGGCAGATCCTGCTCAATTTGATCGGCAATGCGATCAAATTCACCGAGCGCGGCACTGTGGCGCTGGAAGTGCACTTCCAACCGGGCAATGATACCGAAGGAAAGTTGACTGTCGACGTCCGCGACACCGGCATCGGCATTTCTCCGGAGTATCGGCAGAAGATTTTTCAGCCGTTCGTTCAGGATGACAACGCCCGGAACCGGGCCTATGAAGGGACCGGCCTGGGGCTGTCGATCTGCCAGCGCCTGATCCGGACGATGGGCGGCGAGCTTGCCGTCGAGAGCGAACTGGGCAAGGGCAGTTGTTTTTCAATGCGCTTGACCGGGGTGCGTTATGAAAAGCGCCAGGAGGCCGCCGGGATCGACCGGCCGGCGGTCGAGGTCGCCGCCGCGGTGGAGCAGCCGCCGAAAATCCTGCTGGTCGACGATGTGGCGATGAATTTGAAGGTGCTCAATGCCATGTTGCGCCAACTGGGCGCCGAATGCCTGATGGCGTCGTCGGGCGAGGAGGCGTTGCGCCGGCTGGACGATTTCTCGCCTGAATTGGTGTTGACGGACCTCTGGATGCCGGGGATGAACGGCGCGCAACTGGCTGCCGAAATCCGCCGGCTGCCGCAGGGGCGGCAGCTCGTTCTCGTTGCAGTGACCGCCGATACCGAGACGGACGGCTCTTTTTCGATGGTCTGTTTCGACGGCGTCCTGCGGAAGCCGGTCTCGCTGGCCAAGCTGCGCCAACTGTTGGACGCGTGGAGGAACCGGGAACTCTTCCGCCGCCCGGACGATGAGTCGCCGCAGTGCCGGGTTTTCTGACCGGACGGAAATTGCCGCCGAATTCATCCGCCGGAAAATTTTATTTTTTTTATGGCCGGCTATTGACTTTTGATAAAAATTTCGCTATAATTATCTATGTGGAACGTTCCACGGGAAAAATGGATCAAACGGAACAGGAGTCGGTATGCCATCGGATAAGCGGGTGACCATCAAAGATATCGCTGAATATTGCGGCATGTCGAAGAGTCTGGTCGGTTATATTTTAAGCGATTCGGCGGTGCGGACCGGCTCCGAAGAGGCGCGGGACAAGGTGCGGCAGGCGGCCGAGCTGCTGGGGTATCAGCCCAACCGGGCGGCGAAAATGCTGGTCGGCAAGAGCAGCCAGATCATCGGCGTCAGCATCGACAGTCATTCCGGGCCGGCCTATTTCCGCCGGCTGTCGATGATGGAACGGGAGGCGAAAAAATACGGTTACCGGCTGATGATCAACGAGAATTCCGACCGCTCGGATGAACTGCTGCAGTCCTACCGGACCTTTTGCGAATACGGCGTCACTGGCGTCGTCTATCTGAAGCATGATTTTCCGCTCCAGAATGAGGAGTTGCGGGGGCAGTTTGCGGAAATGAAAAATGTGGTGTTTCTCGGCAAACCGATCGTCGGGGACGCGGTCTATGTCGATGTCGACTGGGGGGCCGGAACCCGGCGGGCGGCGGAATATCTGATCAAATGCGGCCGGCGCCGGGTCGCACTGGTGGTCGACAAACTGCCCTATTACTCGATCGAAACCCGGGTCGACGGCTTCCGGGAAGCGCTGGCGGCCACCGGTTGCCGGGAAGGGCGGGAGGCTTTCGTCTTCCGGATTGATTATTCCAACGATCTGGACGAGACGCGCCGCATCGTCCGGCGGGCGATAGAAGAGCTGCTGCTGCCGAACCGGATCGACGCGATCTGTATGCAGAACGATCTCTTCGCCGCCTTTCTGCTGCAGGAGCTTCACCGGCGGCGGATTCGGGTGCCGGAGGACATCGCCGTCATCGGCCAGGACAATGAACCCTTCTCCGGGTTGCTGATTCCGGCGCTGGCGACCATCGATGAAAATTTGGCAATCCAGAGTAAATATCTGATTGAACTTCTGCTGGCTTTGATCGAAAAAAAGGAGTTGCCGCCGGAGCAGCGCTGCCGCCGGGTGGTGCCGTCGCTGGTCTGGCGCGAATCCGCCGGCGTTCCGGCCGGAACGAAGGTGCGGGACGAGGACAACCGGATTGAAATCATCGCGGAAAGTTATTGAAATTTCAACCAACCAAGAAAGGTGGAACCGATGAAAAAGAAATTTACATTGATTGAATTGCTGGTAGTTATTGCTATTATTGCCATTCTTGCCAGCATGTTGCTGCCGGCGTTGTCGAAGGCCAAAGCCAAGGCGATCGCGGTCAATTGCATCAGCAACCTCAAACAGTTGATGCTGTCCACCCAGATGTATGCCAACGATTATGACGACAACTGTCCGCCGGTGGTGATGGATCAATGGGGCGGCGAATGGAGCAGTTACCTGGTCGACCTCGGTTATGTCGACAATCCGCCGAGAACCCTGATGTGTCCGGCGAACAATCCGCCCGGCGCCGGATTCACCTGGAAAACCACCAATGACCAGATGCCGTCCGACTGGAAATGGGAATACCGCCGGCAGTGCTACGGCATGCCGCTGCGGACCAATCGCGATGGTTTCGATGCCTGGAACGGCACCATCAAAACCGGCAGCGAAACCAATCCGTCCGATTGCGTGATCTATCTGGACACCACCGGCGCGCCGGGTTCCGGCGACGTTTACGAAGGGAAGCAGTATTACACGGTGGACTGGTGGATCGGCTTTATCGGCCTGCGGCACAGCCGGCGGGCGAATTGCGGCCATCTCGACGGTTCGGCCCGGGCCCACGAGGAGGGGTGGTTCCACGATCCGGACGGTAAATTCTATGAGGATTACAAGTGGCCGATGAGCGTGCTATATTATTGAGAGAACTGAACCGGCTGGTGATGACAAAATGAATGGAATGAAAATTTTCAATTTGAGCATGCTGCTATTGGGCGGCGCCTGGGCGCTCCCCGGCGGGGAACCGGAGTGGACCACGGTTTTTGCCGACAGCGTCTGGTCGGACCGGGAGATCGCGGCCCATGCCGAAGCGGCGCCGCCGGTGTTGGTGGCGGCGCGCGGCGAGGCCGAGCACCTGCAGATTCGTCTGACGATCACGCCGGAACGGCTGGCGCGGGGAACCACGTTGCTGACGATGCCGTTCGTCAAGGTCGACTGGGGAGAATTCACCGGTCCGGACGGCGTGATGCTGCCCCGGGAAGCCGGCAGCTTCCGGACGGTGGGATTGAACGGGACGGTCGGCGGCGACGTGTTGATTCCGGTCGACCGGGTGCTGCTGCGCGATGACCGTCCGACCGACAATTACTTTACCGTCAAAGTGCCGGAATCCGCCGTTCCGGGATTATATCGCACCGCGCTGACTTTGACTGGCGACGATTTCGCCGAAGAAATTCCGATCGAACTGGAGGTCCTTGATGCCGCGGTGCCGCGGGTGCCGACCTATCCGTCGGTGGTGACCGTCACTTCGATTCCGCTGGCGCCGCTCTGGTGGCTGGAGCCGGGTTCGCCGGAAGTGGCGGACAAGGTGGCGGAGTACATTCGTTTTCTGCTGGATTACCGGTTCTGCCCCTATGCGGAAGGCGGCGGGCCGATGATGATGACCGGTTCGCCGTGGCCGTGGTACGACGAACGGAGCCGGGAACTGCTCGCCGACGAGCGTTATACCCATGTGATGGTGCCGTTCTACCGGGATTCGGCGCGGTTGCTGGACCCGGCCAATTACGATCCGGAGGAGCTGCGGCGCAATCTGGCGGCGATCCGGGCGGCCGGCAAAACCGGTATTTTTTATATCGCCGATGAATCCACCACCGAGGAGATGTATCGCCGGATCAAGGCGGTGATGGCGGTCATCGACCGGGAAGCGCCGGATTGTTACACGCTGAACACCTTTTTCATCGGTGCCGGCGAACAACATACGCCGGAAGGATTCCGCAAGGTTCATGAAGCGTTTACCGGCGAAAGACAGATTTTCTGCTGGGGCGAATACGCCTGGCTGGGACAGAGCGATTTCGCCCGGGAATTCCATGCGCTGCTGCGGCCGGAAAAGGAACAGCATTGGAGCTATGTCTGCATGGGGCCGGGCGGCGACGAACCCAATTTGCTGTTCGGCATGACCGGCGTGCAGAACCGGGCGGTCTGGTGGCGGGCCTGGCAGGAGGAGGCGACCGGGTTCCTCTATTGGAGTGCCAACTACCAGACGCTGCGGGACGGCGGCATTCATTCCAATTCCGGCTTGCCGGACGGCGACGGGTTCCTGGTTTATCCGGGACCGTATTTCGGCGTGCCCGGCCTTCTGGCCTCGACCCGGCTGGAACGCTGGCGGGACGGAGCGGAAGATGTCGAATTGCTGATCCAGGTTGAGCGCAGGCACGGCCGGGAAACCGCCAGGGCGCTGCTGGATGAATTTTACCGGTCGCCGGCGGAAACCAATTCGTTCTTTCCCGGTTCCGAGGCGTTGCGTCAATTCAAACGCCGGGCCGCCGAATTGTTGAAATAGCCGTGCATCGGCGATTGCCATCAATCTTCCATAGCAAAAGAGAAAGTTCTGCTGACATGAAAAAGACGGTTCTGACTACCCTTCTCTCCGGCATGCTGACCGCTTCGGCGCTGGCCGGCGTTGAAATCAAGGTGTTCCATTCGCTGGCCGACGTGCGCGACCCGGCCGAGGCGGTTCCCGGCGGCACGCTGGCGCTGACGATGGCGCGCAATGAATATGAAAGCGTGCAACTGGCGGTTGCCGCTTCGGAACCGGTCGTGTTGGCTTTTTCGCTGCCGGCAGTGCCGGGGCTGACTTTCTCATTGTTTCGAATCGCCGAAGCCGGCGGGGTGCCGGATGTACTGGTGCCGCTGCCGGAGGGCGGCAGCGTGGAAGTGGCCGCCGGTCAACCGGCCTATTTCTGGCTGACGGTCAAAACGGCCGTCCATGCGGAGCCCGGCGGCTATCCGGTCTCTTTGACCGTGACGGCGCCGGAAACGGCATTGCATGTTCCGCTGCAAATCGAGGTGACCGGTTTTACGATGCCGGCGGCGCCGCCGATCGCGGTGGCGGCCGGAATTATGGACCGGCAGGTTGCCGACATCTACCACCGGGAGCTCGACAGCGAGGCCGGTTGCAATATTCTGCTGCAATGGCATGAAAAATGTCTGGAATACGGCCTTTCTCCCTATTTCTGGCGGCCGGTCTATGAAGAAGGCCAAACGCCGTTGAACTATTGTTATCCGTCGCCGTGGCCGGCCGATGACCCGCGCACCGCTGCGTTGCTGGCCGATCCGCGCCAGGTCGCTTTCGCGGTGCCGTTCTGCAATCCGGATGACCCGGACGCCGAAGAACTGCGCCGGTTTGCCGATTTGCTGGCCGCCCGCAACTGGCATGACCGCAGTTTCTGCTACGTATTCGACGAGCCGACCGATGAATATTATCCGGCCGTCCATGAACGCGCCGCCCGGTTGCGGGCCATCGACCCGGCCATTCCGGTGCTGGTTTCCTACTTCTGCGGCCCGGACAGGGAACGGGAGTCGCTCGGGGAGGTCTACGACGCCTTCGGCGAGGATTGCGACATTCACTCCATGAGTTACTGGGCGATCGGCGAGGATGAAGGCTTCATCGACCGGCTGCGCCGACAACCGCGCCGGCCGGAGGTCTGGCCTTACGTCTGCTGCGGTCCCGGCGAGCCGGCGCCGAATTATTTCCTGGGCATGTCCGGTTTACAGCACCGTTTCGTCCTCTGGCGCGCCTGGAAGGAGAATGCCAGCGGCTTTCTTTACTGGGCGGTGAATGCCTTCTCCGGCCGGGCGGCCGTTCCCGGCGGCCTGCCGGCATTCAATCCGGCCTTTGCCGCCGGCGACGGCGTGCTGCTCTATCCGGCGGAAGATTTCATCGCCGCACCTCCGGCCAGCGGCTTTCAGCCCCCGCTGGCGTCGGTCCGGCTGGCCCGGTTGCGGGACAGCCTGGAAGACTGGGCGTTGTTCGAGGCCTGTGCCGAACAGGACGGCCGCGAAACGGTGCTGGCGGCGGTCCGCGAGGTTTATCCGGCGCCGTATCAATATCCGGATGACCCGGCGGCGGTCGATACGCTGCGCCGCAAATTGTTTGCGACGCTTCATTGATGCCAGGGACAGGTTTTTCGGCCTGGAGCCAAAGAGGGATGGCTCCGGCCGGAACGGTGAGGCTCACCAACCTGTTCAACGATTCCCGAAGAAGTTCCGCATTTCCGCATTGGGCCAGCTGCCGGCCGTCCGGCAGCCGGATCCGCTAGCGGCGGGGGGTAACGGCCAGCACGGCGTAGGTCCCGCGATGATCGGTCGGCCAGATCGACACCGGCGGCAGAATGGGATCATCGGTGGTTTCATCACTGCGCTGGCCTTTGACGATCATCGTCTCCGGGCCGATCAAACCGGCCTTTTCCACCGTCAGCCGCCTGGAGGGGCCGACAAAAATAAAGTCGATCCGGTCCCGTTCATCGGCTTCGGGCGCCCAGGTCAACGCACTCACTTCGACATGCGGATTGTTGCACGGGAAAGTCGCGGCCGGATATTTTACCGGATCGGGATAGCGTTGGCGGTAGGTATCGATCCAGCCGGCCTCTTCCAGGCATTTGGTCGTCTGCCACGGCATCACGATGCCGTTGTGACCGAATAAATCGGCGGTCGCCTCGGTCCAGTCCAGATGGGACGGTTCGTTGAAATCCCCGCCGAGAATAACGATATCGCCGGCTTTCAGATAGGGTTGGGCGTCCTTTATCAACTGCGCCATCGCCTCCGGCCGGCCGCTGGCCAGATTCATCCGGGAAACCGGTTCGACCGTATGAACCGGGCCATCCGGCAATTTCTGCCAGGTGTTGCCGTCATAACCCCGCGGCAGATAACAGGCGTAATCCAGGTAATTCAAATGAACCGAGTAGACGACGAGCCGCCCCAGCGCCCCGCCGTCGAGCACCACTTTCTGGTGATTGGAGATATTCTGTTCCTCGATGAAAGGATAAACCGACAACACCTGGCAATCGTTCTGAGTTTTCGACGCCTGATAATGCAGCCCCTCCCTGGCCAATGCTTCAGTCAGTTCGGCAATCGTACCGTCCTTTCCCGCTTCGCACAATACAACGATCTCCGGTTTCAGACGTTTGATCTCGGCGATGATTCCCTTCTGGGCATCCGGCACATTCGCGGCACTCTGCCAGATGTTCAACTGCATCACCTTCACTGCCGTCACCGCCTCGTCGGCCAGGGAGCCGGCCGACACTGCCAGCATCAACATCCATACCAGGAACCGTTTCATTTCATCCTCCCGAAGGTTACCAATTTTTTATTCCTGAATTTTAATTAAAATAGAAGAAAACGGCCGTGAAAGCAAATTGCTTTTTCAAAAAATTACAATCGAAGTGAATAAAAAAACTACCTGCTGAACCGGCGGCTTTCCGCTTCGAGCCGCGCCCGGTTCCTGCCGGGCAGCTTCCGCCGGCGGTCCGAAAAACGAACTATTTTACCGCCGGGCCATTGAAAAAGAGCTTTTCCGGAGTATCTTAATAGTTCAATAACATTATTTTGCGGAACCCTGGAATCAGGAGAAACTAGTATGAAAAAGATATTGATCCCCACCAAGTTGGATAAATTCGCCGCCGGCCTGCTGGTCGACAACGGTTATACCGTCGTTCAGGACGCCGACACCCCGCTGGCCGAACTGGTCGCCGCCAACGCCGACGCCGAAGGCATGATCGTCCGCAGTGAAAAAATCACGCCGGCCGTCATCGACGCGCTGCCGAACCTGAAATTGATCGTCCGCGCCGGCGCCGGGTTCAACACCATCGACACCAAATATGCCCGCAGCAGGGACATCGATGTGATGAACACGCCGGGGGCCAATTCCAACGCCGTCGCCGAAGAGGTCATCGCAATGATGCTCGCCGCCGTCCGTTTCCTGATTCCGGGCGACATCTCGACGCGCGCCGGCAACTGGGAAAAGAAGAAATTCATGGGCCGTGAACTGACCGGCAAGACGGTCGGGATTCTCGGACTCGGTAACATCGGGCAGCTGGTGGTCAGACGGCTGGCCGGCTTTGAGGTCAAAGTGCTCGGTTACGATCCGATGATGTCGCCGGCGCTGGCCGACAAGCTCGGTGTCGAATTGAACAGCGTTGAAGAGATCTTCAAGAATGCCGATTTCATTACCCTGCATATTCCGGAAAATGACGAAACCCGCGGCATGATCAATTACCGGCTGCTGTCGCTGCTGAAGGACGGCGCCGTGCTGGTCAACTGCGCCCGTGCCGGCATCCTCAACGAGAACGACCTGCGAACCATCAAGGCGGAAAAGCAGATCATCTACTGCAACGACGTTTACCCGAAGGACGAGGCCGGTCCGAAATCGGTTGCCGATGTCGCCGACATCATGCTGCCGCACATCGGCGCCAACACCAGGGAAGCCAATTTCGTCGCCGCCAGGCGTTCCGCCGAGCAGACGATCGCTTATTTCGAGCAGGGCGTTACCACCTATGTCGTCAACAAGGAGCTGCCGGACGGCCTGGACCCGCATTACCAGAAACTGGCCTATGTGCTGACCAGCATCGCCCACGGCTATCTCGGCAAGGAAAGCCAGCCGACCCGGATCGAAACCAGCTTTTACGGCGAACTCAACAAATACGCCAAATGGCTGACCACGCCGATCGCCGCCGGCATCATCGATGATTACAACGCGTTCCATGCGATCAACGACGCGGCCGGTTTTCTGCAGACCCGCGGCGTGGAACTGATCAACCGCGACGTCGATGACAGCAAGCATTACGGTGAATCGATGACCGTCGACCTCTTTGCCGGCAACGAATCGGTTTCCAAGGCCAGCGTCCGCGGCACCTTGACCGAAAACCACCTGATGATTTCCCGGATCAACAATTTCGACAGCCTCTACCTGGAGCCGACCGGCAACAATTTGTTTGTCGAATATGCCGACGAACCGGGCGTTATCGGTAAAATTGCCAGCATCCTCGGCGAAAAGAACATCAATATCGTCGACATCCGGGCCCCGCAGGATGTCAAGCGCGGCATGTCGCTGGCGGTCATCAAGACTGGCGTCGAAGTGCCGGAGCTGATCGTCGACAAGATCAAGGAAGTGATCAAAGCCCGTCACGCATTCCAGTTCAGCTTCAACGACTGAAGCCGGAGTGGTTTCTTCGCCGAATTTTGTCCCGGCCGATCGCCGGGACATTTTTTTTATCATGCCGCTTTGAGCGGCGGATTTGTCCCATCGCGGAGCTTGCCGCTGCCGTTATGCTACTGCTGCGTATTAAAAAAAGTTTTTTTCTTTGATTTGAATTCCATGAATTCTATGAGTTCTGCGAAATAGAGGAAAAGTGAACAGGAAGCAGTTTGAGCCACCGGCAAAAGCTTTGAAAACAAGCAAACAGTACGAGTTGGTGCAGAATTGGGTAAAAAATCGCTGAAAAAAGGCGTGAAGAATTAAGGCGGATGTGAATTCGCCGGGGTTGATTGAAAAATTTGAGATTATCGCGAAGCTATGCGGCGTCAGCAAACGATTTGTAACAGCGGATTTTGTCCGGCTGTTCGAGAATGAATGCGGCGGCGACGGCGGTGAGCGCGAGCGTCAGATGTGCAATGCTCATCTGGTTGCGGATGGCTCGGTAATTGAAATGCGTGGTCTGTTCGACCTCGCGCGAGCCGAGGCGCGAGAAATAGCGTTCGACGCCGGTACGTTTGGTATAAGTCTCTTTGTACCATGCGCTTTGGCGCGGGACCTGGGCGCGTGCATCATCGGTAACGTCGATGTAAGCGGTACAGCCATAGCGGCTGCCGGTACAGAATCGTTGATGATTGCAAGGGCATTGGCCAGGTAATTCGGCTTTTTCCGGGCGCGTTCCGGCGATGATCGGACAGCGGAATTTCTTGCGGGTGCGGCCTTCGCTCTTGGTGATGCATGAATATTTCATTTCGAGTCCGCCGGGACAGATGGGACAGCCTTTTTCGCCGAGAAGTTTGGCCGCTTGCTGGTTGCGCGGATTGATTGGGATGCATGCTTGGCCTTTGATTTCGTCCTTGATAAAGTCGTAGAATTGGCGGTGGTCATAGGCGGAATCGGCGATAAAAACTCGGCCTTTCTTCTGTCCGTAGACCCGTTTGAGTTTGCGTAAGAGCGAGTGCGCAATCTGTTCGTCGGAGATGTTGTTCGGCTTGGTGATTTCGACCAGCGGAACGCCTTCTTCGGAGACCAATACGTGCGTCCGGAAGCCCCAGAAAAAGCTGAATTGCTTGCCCGTGCCGAATGGCTGTTTCAAGTAAGAATAATAGCCGAGAGTCGCTTTGGGATTGCGGGGGATTTTATCCTCTTTATCCAATGAGCGACTCGGATTTTTGGGATTGTTGTGCTTGGTATTGGCCATGACCGGTTTGGAATCGACGATCAGGACGTCAAGCGAAACCACGCCGCCGCCGATCAGCGACTGAACCGCCGCATGATGAATCGCCTGGATTTCGGAGTTTTTTGTCTTGCTCAGGAATGTATAAAAACGGGACGAGTCCGGCAGCGAATCATACTGGAAACCGATCATTTCGCAGATCACCGGATTCCGTTGCAGATTGCGCAAGAGCTCCGGAATGCTTTTGATTTCCTCCGCGTGCTTGTAAACGTATGCTTTGAGGTAAGCCAAATCTCCATAGCCGATACGACCAGGACCTTTCTTCTTAGCGACACTAGTATGAGATTCTTCCAGCGCAAGAAACAGGCTCTCGTATTTGGAGTTGGCGTACCCGCGATAATCGCAGAATAAAGATAGTTGCATTGGTTTTTATTCCTCCTTCTGGAGTTATGATTTTGATTGCTAGAAGATTACAATATAATTTCAGTTGGAGGATTTTTCAAATTTCAATGCATTGTAAATAGTTAAAAATAAATAATTTAATGTATTTCGCAGAATGCACATGAATTCTTCATCGGGAGGGTTGACTTTTATGTAAAATTTTGCTATACTTACAATATAAACAGTTTTCCGTTTACATAAAAAATATCGGAGATGCCAGACAATGCTCAAGTTGACCAACGGACTCGGCCGCAAAGCCGACCAGGCCAGGCAGAAGTTGCTCTGTTATATCCTGGATTCCCAATTGAAAGCCGGCGACCGCCTGCCGACCCAGGATCAACTGCGGCTCAAATTGCTGCTGGGTACCGAAACCATTGCCAACGCCATTCATGCTCTGGCGGAGGAAGGCATCCTGGAAGTCCGCAACAAAGTCGGCATTTTCGTCCGGCGCCACGAACCCGGCGAACTGGTCGCCCGGCTGATCGGCATCGGTTTGAGCATGGTCCAGGGCAGTCCATACAACAGCATGCTGATCTATTACCTGCAGAGCGAATTGCAGAAACAGAGCTGCCGGGCGATGCTGTTCTGCAACTACGGCAGTGAAGACGCCACCATTCATTCGTTTCCCGGTTTGGATTATGCATTGAAGCATGGTCAGCTCAGCGGCTTCATCACTACCGAACGGCTTGCTTTGAACGATTGGCAGCAGTTGGAAACGACCGGCGTGCAGGTTTGCTATTGCGGCCACAGTGGAGGATTTCCGTTGACCGTCACTACCGCCGTCACCGACTACACTCTGGCTGCGCTTCGGGATATACGCCGGCTCGGCTTGAGCCGGCCCGAAGCCATTTTCCCGGAAATGCGCTATTTCGAGCAGGCCCGGCAACGCGATCCTTTCGCCTCGGCTTTCCTGCGGGCGGTCGGGATGGAATACCGGCCGCTGGCCGGCGAACAACTGGTCAATCACTATCTGCGGCAGGCGGTGCGGCCGGATGCGCTGATTTTCTATGATGACACCACTACCGCCGATTTCTGCTGCCAACTGGTCCGGTGCCACGCCGATTGGCATCCGGTCATCTTTGCGCTCCGCAACCGCCAGATCCCGCTATTGCTGCCGGTTGACAACGTCTTTTTTTACGAGCTCGACATTGAGGAAGTGGCCGCTTCGATCGTCGGGCTGCTGCTGGCGAAAATTCGCAATCCGGCGCTGAGCCCGGTTCAAATAAGCGTACCGATCCGCGCGGAAAAACCATATCCTTGATCCCGTCAACCCAACCAGAAAGGAACTCTCCGCCACCTGAAATTTTCCTTCTCCAGCGCCGTTTTTTTTGGGAACGGCAACATTTTTCTTTCCTCTTTCACCGTTACTTTCAACCATCAGGAGATTGATCATGAGCGCCAGAAAACATTTTACATTGATTGAATTGCTGGTCGTGATTGCAATTATTTCTATTTTAGCCAGCATGCTATTGCCGGCGTTGAGTAAAGCCAAAGCCAAAGCGCAAGCGATTTCCTGCTTGTCGAATCTGAAACAGATCCACCTCGGCATCGTCATGTACGGCATGGATAACGATGATTTCTGTATTCCTTACGCGCTGGACGGCGCCACCGGCGGCTGGTGGGATTGGACCTGGCAACTGCATCGGGATTACTCTCTGGCCAAGGAGAATTTTTATTGCCCGAGCGAATCCATCCGCGACTGGACCGCCTCGGAATGGGGCATGAATGCCGATGTTTCCGTCGGACTCAACTATCGAATTGCCGGTTCTTCCAACAAAGCCGGCCACTCCAATCCGCCGAAGAGCTGGAGTGCCATTTCCCAACAGGCGGCCGCCAGCGGCAGCACTACAGTATTGGCTGCCGATTCGGTTCCTCAATCGTATGGCGGTCATACCTGGGGCATCATCATCGACAGCAGCGCCTTCAACAAAAATTACACCGACCGCGGTTACCGGATGAACGGGACGATGGAGCCGGATTCCTGGTATCCGGTCAACCTGATCCACAGTATGGCGTTCAACGCCTGTCTGATCGACGGCAGCGCCCGGTCGATCACCCGGACCGAGGGCAAGCTGGACTATATCAAATACTTCCGCCCCTATTATGACGACGGCGGCAAAGTCTGGGTTCTGGAATGATGAAATTTCTGGCAATATTACTGTTGGCCGGCTGCCGGCCGGCGCTCTTCGGCGGCGGAGTCGCCGTCGTCGAGGCGATGGAAAAAATCGCCCGCTCGGCACCGGTTGAAAAACGGGAGCCGGCAGTCTGGCAATTGGCGGCGTTGCGCAATGAACATGAACTGACGCAACTGGTCTTCACCGGCGGCTCCGCCGGTATTGAGGCTGCTTCGATCACGGTTCAGGCGCTGACGCAGGCGAACGGCGCTGAATTTCCGGCCGCCGCCGTCACTGTCCGGCAGGCCCGTTATCTGAAACTGACCGAACAGGTACCGGAGCCGGTGGAATTGCCGGACGCACTGATGCCGTACGATGGCTCGCCGTTTGCCGTGGCCGCCGGCCAGAACCAGTCGTTCTACTTCGACTGGTTCATCGCGCCGGAAACGCCGCCGGGAATTTATTCCGGCTGCGTGACGGTGCAAATCGATGCGGAACGATGGCAGATACCGCTGACGCTGACCGTCTATCCGCCCGTTCTGCCGCAAACGCCAAGTTATCAATCCGCCTTTGCCATTTGGGATAACCAGCTGCTCGTCCCTTACCCGGAGTTGACGGAAGAATCGCCGGAATATCAGCGGTTGAAAGAAAATATCTATGAATTTTTACTCGATTACCGGTTGAATGCCGGCGGTTTGCCGGTGCCGCTCGAATCGCCGGAAGCGGAAGCCTATCTGGCTGATCCCCGGGTGAATACCTTCTCGATACCCTGTGACCTGCAGCGGCCGGAGCAATTCGTCGCCTGCTGTGATTACCTTCGAGAACGGGGATGGTTGTCCAGGGGATTCGTCTATCCCGTCGACGAACCCGAGCCGTCCGCTTACGAGATGTGCGTCCGGACCATTGAAGCCATCCATCGTCTGGCGCCGGATGCCCGGGTCGTCATTCCGACCAACCACCCGGTTGCTCCGCTGCTGGAAAAACAGCTCGACATCTGGTGCCCCAATCTCAACCACTATTCTCCGGCCTATTTCCAGGCCCGCCAGCAACTGGGCGAAAGAGTCTGGTGGTACACCTGTGTCTGGCCGCCGCCGCCCTATCCGACCTATCTTGTCAACGACACGGCGACGGCGCCGCGGCTGCTTGGCTGGCTGCAGGCGCGGTACCGGGTGGAAGGCAGCCTCTATTGGGCGGTCAACATCTGGCAGAAGTTTGACTGGCAATCGAACCGTTACGTGCCGCGCGATATCTGGAACGATCCGCTCGCTTATCCGGGCGGCAACGGCGACGGCTTCCTGATCTATCCGGGAACTTCTCCCGCGGCCCGGCCGGTTCCCAGCCTGCGGCTGGAAATGATCCGGCAGGGCAATGAGGATTTTGAACTGCTGATGCTGCTGAAGAAAGCCATGCAGGCCGCGGCGGACCGGCTGCATTGCAATTACGACGCCGACCGCCGCATCGAACAGGCGGTGAACCGGATCGCTCCCTCGCTCACCGTCTTCGACCGTTCCGCCGCCGGTATTACGGAATTGCGGCAGGAATTGTTGCGGGAATTGACCGCCTTGACGAACGGTGAACCGGCATTGCTGACCCTTTCGGAACCGGAAGGAACCCGGCCGGCCGGCACCGTCGTTTCCGGCGAGCTCCATACCCGGCCGGCAATCCGGCCGGCCGCAACGGTCAACGGGCAATCGTTGCCGCTGTCCGGCGGCGATGGGAAATATACGTTTGAGCTGACCTTGCCGCCCGGCCCGACCGAGTTACGCATTCAGGCCGGTTCCACCGCATTGCTCCGGCGTTTCAGCGTTCCCTCGGTTGAACCGGTTGCGGAAAATATCCTGGATTGGAATGCGCCGGAAACCATCGGATTGCTGAGCCTGAATCATCTGGAGTTGGTTGGTCCGCTCCGGGAAGCGCCGCAGCTGATCGTTCCGGCCGATTGCGACTTTCCGAATCTGCGCATTCCACTCGGTCCCAACTGCCGTTATCTCCATGTCGTCCTGCGCAATCACACCGCCCGGCTCACCGAAATATTTCTCAAACTGCACGACCGGGACAAAAGTTTTGAACTTTATAAAATCGCTTTGCCGCCGGCCGGCACGGAATCCGCATACATCGAAATAACGCCCGGCCACTATGAACAACTGGAATTCTGGCTGCAGCGCCAGAGCTGCGAACGAAAATTCAGCATCGAGCAGTTGGCCTGGTATTCCGATCTGCCGGTCAAGCAAATGCCGAGTGTTGCCGCGGCAATCCCGCCGGCCGGGGACTTGCCCCGAAATGGCGTCGCTTTTCGAGTCAAAGAAAAACAGGAGAGGAAAAAATGATGAAAAAGCACTTGAAATTTCTATTGGCAGTCCTGCTGCTGGCGGTTGCTCCGGCCGGTTTCTGTTTGGAGTTCCTTTACATGACCGACCTGCACTTTTATCAGGATAAGGTACCGGAGGCAGGGTTCCGGAAACTGGCGGCGAGAATCCTGGGAATCGGAGCCGGCGACTTTCTGATCACCGGCGGCGATTATGACAATTTTCCGGAAGCGGAAGCGGCTGTCAGCCATTATTTGCTTGAACCGCTGGCCCGGCAGGGCAGAACGTATGCCTGGTATGTCGTCGTCGGCAATCATGAACCGGAAGGCAACGCCAATGAAAAACAACGCAATTGCGATGGATCCGGACGCAACATCCGGCGGATTATCGCCCGCAACTCCGCCGTTCCCGGCATCGTTAATCGCGGTCCCCAATCCCGCTCCGGACTTGCCGAATACCAGCCGGACCGGGCGGGCTGCACCACCTTTTCATTTGATTATGAACAATGCCACTTCATCATTCTGGACCTCTACAGCGCCCAGACCCCGGAGCAGAGCTGGCAGGGGCAGGTGGATCAGGCGCTGCTGGAATGGGTCAGGGAGGACCTGCGGCGAACCGGTCAGAAATATATCTTCGTTTTCGCCCATGAACCGCTCAAACAGTTCGACGGCATCAAGCGCTGGCAGGAAGGAGCCCGGTCATGCGGTGAAATCAATTGCGCCGCCGGCGAAAGCAATGCCCTCTGGGAATGTTTGAAAGCGGACGACCGGGTGGTCGCTTATGTCTGCGGTCACACCCACAGCTTCGGCGTCCTGCCGGCTGGCCGACTGTATCAATTGGGCATTGGCGAAGCATTGATCGAACACGAGATGTTTGTGAAGTTCATCATCGAAGGCGATGATATCACTGCCAGAATCTACCGGACGGAAGATGCCGGAGAAGTAATCACCGACTGCAAACTGCGTTAAGAAGAAGGAGGCTGGAAATGAAATTCAAAGCAGCCGTCATCGGCTTGAAAATCGGCGAAGCCTGGGCCAGGGCGGCGTTGGCGCTCCCGGAGGTCGAACTGGTCATGGTTTACGACAAATATTATGAAGAAAACGAAACGATCAACAAAGCGTTGTTCGCCGCCCACCGGATTCCGGTCGCCGCCGCCGAGGAGGACATTTACCGTTCCGCTGCCGATTTCGTCGTCGTCGCCTCGCCGGACCATTTTCATACCGAACAGGTCCTCAAAGCCTTAGACGCCGGCAAGCACGTCATCTGCGAGAAACCGCTGGCTCCCACCCTGGCCGAATGCCGGCAAATCGTTGCCGCCGTCCGGCAGGCCGGCCGTACCTTCATGACCGGCCAGGTCTGCCGTTACGCTCCCGGCTTCAAGTTGGCGCACCAACTGATTCTGGCCGGTCATATCGGCGAAATTGCCTGTCTGGAGAGTGAATACGCCCATGATTACCGGCTGGCGCCGGGTTACCGCAACTGGCGGCGCGATCCGGCCAGCCAACGCTACAGCTTTCTCGGCGGCGGCTGCCATGCCCTGGACCTGACCCGTTATCTGGCCGGCGATCCGGTCGAAGTGTTCGCCTACTTCAACCACAAACTGCAGCCGGACTGGCCGCTGCCGGACACCGGTATCGCCGTCGCCAGATTTCCGAACGGCGTCATCGGACGCGTTCTGGTCTCATCCGGCGCCAAACGTCCCTATTCGATGCGCACGGTCATTTACGGCACCCGCGGCACCATCATCTGCGACAACACCAGCGATCACCTGCTGCTCTGCGAGGAGGCGCTTTGTGAAACGCCGGAAAAACTGCAGTTTGCCACCGTGCCGATTTCCGTATCTTCCCACAATATTCAGGCGGAATTGGCCGACTTCGTCGACGCGTTAAGTCACCGGCGGCCCTGCCCGACCGATGCGGCGGAAGGAGCCCGGACCGTCGCTTTCGCCGAAGCGGCAATCCGGTCGGCCCGCAGCGGCCGGGCGGAAGCGGTCGAAATCATCGAGATTCCCGGTGAACCGGCGCAATGAAGAATTGAACGGTCAAACCTCGATGATCCGGCCGGATTTGTCCCGGCTTCGCTTATCCCGGAATTGCCGGGATATTTTTTTAGCGGAAAATCACTTTTCACCAATTGATGATGCCAAGGCCTGCTCCGGCAAGACATCCTCTTTTTTTGCCTGTAAGCCGCCTTCAAAATCCCGCTGGCGCTGGCGGGTGCATACCGCAGAAGCCAAATTTTCCTGTCGGCTGCAATTAAAAAAAACGCGGCAAAATGCTTGCTTTGCCGCGCTTGGAAACCGGGGCGGTGACAGGAGAATCAGGCGTTTCGTTTGGCGAGGTCGGCATCGATCATGAACAGGCTTTGCACCGAATCGCCGGCCAGCTTCAAACGATCAACGATCTGGCGGACGGTACGCTCCTCTTCCACTTGTTCGTCCAAGAACCATTCCAGAAAACTGCCGGTCATGTAATCGTGGTCCGCTTCGGCCTGCTGCGCCAGTTTGTCGATCCGGACGCTGACCTTCTGCTCGTGGGCCAGCGCCGCTTCGAACGCTTTCAGCGGGGAGGCAAAATTCATCGGCGGCTGGTCGATCGGCCCGAGCTCCACCGGTTTGTCGCGCCGCAGCAGGTAATCGAAAATTTTCGACCCGTGCGTCACTTCCTCCGTTGCCTGCAGCCGCAGCCAGGACGACATCCCGTAATAGCTCATCCGGTCCAACTGCGCCGACAAGCCGAGATAGAGATAGGCCGAGTAATACTCGAAACGGACTTGATCACAGAGTTCCTGGGTTAATTTTTCGCTCAACATTTTCTATTTCCTCCATAGTTTAGTGGATATTGATTCCTCACAAGTTACGATACTGGTAAAATGGAAAAAAGCAAAAAAAGAAAAGAGGAAAATTCGGCATTCCGCCGCCGGCGGGAGCCGGGAAGGGGAGAGGCGGCCTTAATCCGCCGCCGCGCGGTTGGCCTTGAATACCAATTCGGCCAATTCGGCATAACTGCCGACAATGTAGTCGGCAATTTCCTCACAGCGCCAGTTGAGGTGATTGCGGAAAAATACTCCGGGGATCGCCGCATTGCGGGCACAGGTCAAATCATCGATGTTGTCGCCGACCAGCAAACAGGCCTCCGGCGGCAGGTCCCACTGCTGCAGGATATGCAGCGCCGGAAGCGGGGAAGGCTTGACCGCCGGGAAATCCCGGGTCAGGATGGGATCGAAATGAATCGGCAACTGGCTGTGCAGCCAGGCGAGGCTGGCCGGTTTGTTGCGGGTCAACAGCGCCAGTTTGAGGCCGGCGGCGCTGAATTGTTCAAGTGCTTCGGCGACGCCGGGCTGCAATTGGTTGTGCTCCAGCGCATAACGCTCCAGTTCATCGACTTTGGCCCAACCGCGGGAGCGTTCCGGCTCCGGCAGCCGGTTCAACGCTTCGATCAGGTCGGCGCCGGTTGGAACGGCGAACTCCCGGCGGAGCGGCCTGAAATCCAGCAACGGCATCGTCAGCGTACCGTCCATGTCGAAGATGATGCCCTGAATCTGCATGTCATGCCGAAAATACGAAAAGAGGAATCGATGGCTCGATTCCTCCGGTTGATTCCATTGCGTTCCACATTTTATTTGGTGGAAATCAATTCCACTTTCTTGCCTCCGGTCCAGCCGGTTTCCCAGGTATTGGTATAGGAGAAGAAGGTGAAAACCGTCGTGCCCGCCAGCAGCAGCAGCGTGACGACCGCCAGGGCCAGATAAATCGGCGAGGCCTGTGAGGCCGGTTTCGCCGCCAGCTTGCTGGCGGTCATGTCTTTCATCGCTTCCGCCGACGGCGGACCTTTCGGACCGCCTTCCATCGCTTTGGTATTGACCGCGACGGCTTTTTTGTCGCCAGCCGTTTTTCCGGCTGCCGGCTTGGCGGCGGCCGGAGCGGGCGCGGCAGCCGGCGTCGCCGGAGTTGCTGCCGGCTTGGCGGCCTGGGCGGCCGGAGCCGCCGCCGGTTTGGCGGGCTGCTGCTGCGAGGGCCGCATCTTCAAATTGATGGTAGCCGGCTCCGCTTCCGTGGCGGCCGGCTGGGCGGAAGGCGCGGCGCTCGGCTTGGTCAGGCGCACCGTGCTGTCATTGCTGCCGGAACCACCGGCCGGAGCGGCCGGCGTCAGCTTGACGGTACGCCGGGTTCTGGTGTCTTCCGCCGCCTTGGGAACGTTGCCGGTATCGGTCGACTGGGCCGAGGCGGCCGGTTTGGCGACCGGAGGCGCCACCGGAGTGCCGATGCTGGAACGGACGCCGTCCACCGCCGGCGCATTGGTCAATTTAACGGTGCGCCGGGTTCTGGTATCTTCCTCGACGGCTTTGGGAACGCTGCCGGTATCGGTCGACCGGGCCGAAGCGGCCGGTTTCGCCGTCAGGCTGTCCAGGGAAATCGGTTTATGATCGGCGGGAGCCATCGGTTTGAGTTTGATGGTCTTGCGGGTCTTAGTGTCTTCGGTCACTTTGGGAATGTTGCCGGTATCGCTGGAAACAGCCGGCTGGCGGCCCGGAATCGGCGGCGGCACCATCCCGCCCGGACGGGAAACCGGCGGCGGAATCGGCGCGCCCGGTTTGACCGATGGAATCATGCCGTTGGCCGAAAGTCTCACTGTTTTGCGCGTACGAGTATCTTCGACCTTCGGCACGCTGCCGGTTTCCGTTGAAGACCCGCCATTGCCGGCCTCGTTGACCGGCGCTTTATTTTCCTGATCAGCCATATTTTTTTCCCTATTTTAAGACTATGCCTTCCAATTGCCAGACCGATTTTACCTATTCATAACACGGAATATAACATCGACTTTTTAAAAAGTCAAGCCCGCCGCGCGATCATTTCAGCCGAATCAAACGCTCCCCGACATCCTGAAAATTCGGATTGATTTCCTGGATTTCGGAGAAGTAACCGATGGCGCGTTCCTTCTCGTTGCAGTGCTCCAGCGCATCCGCCAGGAAATACATCGCTTCCAGTTTCCGCTTGTCCATCCGGAACAGCTCCTGGACGCCCTGCTCGAAAGCCTCCACCGCCTGCGGATATTCCTCCAGCGCCATATGGCAGCGCCCGATGTAGACCAGACTCGGCCCCTTGCGTTGCGGACTGCGTTCGGCTTCGGCAAATTCCGCAATGGCCTCGCGGTATTGGCCGCGTTCGAAATAGAGCACGCCGAGGTCGAAACGCAGCATCGTGTCGTTCGGATACGTCTGCCGCCGCTGCAAGGCGCGGTCCATGCGGTATTCTTCCCGCTGCTGTTTGAACTGAGCGACCTGCGCCTCGGCGTTTTCATACGCCTCCGGCCGTTTTTCCAGATCGGCGATCACCGCGTCGAATTTGGCCAGATAACCCCGTTCGATATTCTTGTCCAGCACCGGGTCCAGAGCGCCGAGTTTTTCCGCCACATATTCCAATTCCCGGATCGCGGCATCATAATTCTGGGCCACCAGATAGGCTTCGGCCAGTTTCCGGCGGACATCGAGCGAGTCGCCTTTCTGCAATTCCCGGGTGTATTTGGTAATCAGCGCTTTGGCCTGGCGTTCGTCGTGAATGGTGGCGTCTTCCAATTGCAAGGTGACGGCGTCTTTGTTTTCTTTCACCCGCTTTTTGATTTCCCGGCGTTCCTGTTCGCTCCTGAATGCCTTGAGCTGCAGGGTGCTGGTGCGCCATTCCGCCTGCAATGCCAGATCGTCCGGATGGCGGTTGGACAGCGTCTGCAGAATCTCCTCGACCTTGACGATATTGTCTTCCTGCCGGTAGAGCTCGAGCAGGCGGCGCAAGGTATTCTCGTTGTTCGGCGAATATTCCAGCAGCGTATTCAACGCTTCGATGGCGATGAAAGGCGCATCGATCTTTTCCGCCGCATCGGCCAGCAGTTTCAGCACGTCCGGATTGTTGAGGTTCTTGGCCAGCTCTTCCTCGCACATGCTCAACGCCTGCAGCGGATTGCTCTCCAGGGCTTCGGCGATCTTCTTCTTGGCGGCACCGGCCCCCATGCTGGCGGAGAGTTTGGCGAAAAGGCCGAGCTTTTTGGTCTTTTCCTTTTCGAATTCCCGCAACTTGGTCCGCGCTTCTTCCAGAGCCGGAACCTTCTTGACCACTTCCTTCATCAATTTGACGGCATAATCGAAATTACCGTGACTGCTGCCGTCGATAGCCCGGGTGTACAAATCGCGAATGCTGACATGAACATCGCGCAGTGTTTTCTTTTCCATTTATTTGCCCAGCTCCAGAGTCAACTGTATTTTACACATTTAATATGTCTAAGTTATACACATGTTGGGGCTTTTTCAAGTTATGACCGGCCGATATCATTTAGATTTATCGAAAAAAAATGGATTCTGGACCGGCGGCGGCAGTTTTTTGGCGATCCGTTCCTGAATATTCGGCGGTGGCGGCTATAATGACGATTTCCCGGAGGCCGGCGAAAGTCAGCCGCGAAATTACGGAGTTCCCTGTCTTGAAAAAATGTTGATCAATCGAATCTTTCACCTGTCGATCGGCTGGCTGCTGAATTCGCTGGCCTATTCGATCATCTACCCGTTTCTGCCGTTGTATCTGCACCAGTACCACGGCATCGACATGAAACTGGTCGGCCTGAGCTTTCCCTGCATGGCGGTCGGGGCGATGATCGGCCGCCGTTCGCCGGCATGCTGGTCGACCGTCTCGGCCGCCGCAGGGTGCTGATCGGCGGCACTTCCTGGCGCGGCGGCATTTTCGTCGTCCTGGCCCTGATGGCGTGGCAGGACGCGCCGTTCTGGCTGTTTGCGGCGGTTTTGTTCATCAATTCGGCCGGAACGGCATGTTGTTCTGGGGCCTGGTCACTTTGCCGGGCGTCTGCGCCGCCGCCGGGTTTGCTCTGCTGGGGTGGCGCCGACGGCGGCCCGGTTGCTACGTCAGTCTGCCGAAGCGTCCGGCGGCAGGTTCCGGTTCGCCGGAATGAGCGTCAGCGCCGCCAGGCTGGCGGCCAGGCGGGTCAGGTTTACGGCGGTATTGGAGAGCGCATTTTCCAACGGTTCCGCGCCGGTCGAGATGCTGAACGCGCCGGCGAACGGCGCCGGAGTGTGGTTGAACGGCTCTTTCAACGCACCGGAAATCAACAACGTCGGTTTGCCGAATTTGGCCGCGTGGGCGGCGACGACGCTCGGCAGTTTGCCATGTCCGGTCTGCCGGTCGGAACAGCCTTCGCCGGTGATGACCAGGTCCGTGGCAGCGGCATACCGGTCGAAATCGGTCAATTGCAGCATCAGTTCGGCTCCCGAAGCCGACCGGGCTCGGCAAAGCGTCCGCAGAGTGAAGCCGACTCCGCCGGCCGCACCGTCGCCGGGAGCGTCCGCCCGGTCGGCCAGTCCCTGCCGGACCAGCAGAGCGGCGTAGCTGTGCAGCGCCTTTTCCAATTGTTCTACCGCGGCATTGTCGGCGCCTTTCTGGGGGCCGTACAACCGGGCGGCTCCCTCCGGCCCGCACAACGGCGCGGTGACATCGCCGGCGATCAGCAGTTCGGCATTTTCCAAAGCCGGATGGCGGCGGGAAGGATCGACCCGGTGAATGGCTCCCAGCATGCTGCCGGTGGCCGGCTGCGGCAGCAGCCAGTTCTGCCGGTCGTAAAAGCGGAAACCGAGCGCCTGGGCCAGGCCGACGCCGCCGTCGACGGTGGCGCTGCCGCCGAGGCCGATCATGATTTTCCGGTAACCGCGATCGAGCAGACTGGCAATTTGTTCGCCGACGCCGAAGGTGGTGGTGTGCAGCGGATTGCGCCGTTCCGCCGTCAACAGTTCCAGGCCGGCGCAACTGGCCAGTTCGACCAGTGCGGTGACGCCGTCCGGCAGCAGCAGTACCGCGGCATCGCGCTTCTGGCCGTCCGGCCCGGTTGCCGGCAATTCCAGCCGGGTCGCGCCGGGAATCCGGCCGGCGGCGTCAAGCGTCCCTTCGCCGCCGTCCGCCAGCGGCAATTCGATGATTTCGGCGGTCGGGCTGGTTTGCCGCCAGCCGGCGGCGAGCGCCGCGGCGACCTGGCGGGCGGACAGGGCGTTTTTGTAGGAGTCCGGCGCGATGAGCAGTTTCATGAAATCATTCCTGAAAAATCGAAGTTAAAGTTGCAGGTCCGGCAAGCCGAGTTCCGGTTCGTAATCGGCGGACGGCGGCGGTTCCCGGCGGCGAAGCGAACGGGTTTCCCGGCGTTCCCGGATTTCCAGTTGCCGTAATTTGCCGAATTCACGGTACAGCAGCCAGAGGGTGACGGCGCCGGCGCTGGCATCGGCGATCGGCGCCGTCAGCCAGATGCCGTTCAGCCCGAGGAAGTGCGGCAGAATCAGCACCAGCGAGATAAAGCAGAAGACATTGCGGAACAATGTCAGCCAGATGGTATTGCGCGGCCGGCCGGTCGCCTGGAAAAAGTTGGACCCGATGCCGAAGATCGGCCACAGCGGCAGCAGCAGCACGAACAGCCGCAGTCCGTGCGTCGCCAGTTGTACCACCGCCGGATCGTCTTTGCTGAACAACGCGACGAGCGGAGCGGTGAAGATCATCACCGGCAGATAGAGTACCGACGTGGAGGCGATGCTCAATAGAAAGGCGCCTTTCAGCGTGTCGGCTACCCGGCGGAACTGCCGGGCGCCGTAGTTGAAGCCGACAATCGGCTGGTAGCCCATGATGACGCCGAAAGTCGGGATCATCATCAGCATGATGACGGTTGAGACGATGGTCATCGCGGCAACCGCCTGGGTGCCGCCGTGGGCGCGCAGCGACTGGTTGATCAGGGCGTTGATGACCGAGATGATGCTCTGCAGGATCAGCGGCGACAGGCCGATGGCCGCCATCGCCTTGACCAGCGGCCAGTCGATGCGCAGGTTGCGCAGCCGCAGCGTCAGCAGCCGGAACGGGCTGAGCGTGAAATGCCAGAACATCAGCAGGGTGGACAGCAGCTTGGAAATCCCGGTCGCCCAGGCCGCGCCGGCGATGCCCCAGTCCAGAACGAAAATGAAAAGATAGTCGAGCACGATATTGGCAAGGCAACCGGCGGCGATGTTCCACATCGAGAATTTCGGACTGCCTTCGGCCCGGATCAGGTTGCTGACGCCCAGCGACAGGAAATCGGGCGCCATGAACCACAACAGCACGTTCATGTAGGCGGCCGCGTAGGGATAGGTCGCTTCGTCGGCGCCGAACCAGTACAGCAACGGCTTCAGAAAAAGAAAACCGAGCGCGGTGGTCAGCACCCCGCCGATCAGGAAAATCATGATTACATTGCCGAGAATGCGTTCGGCGGCCGGTTGATCGTTTTCCCCGAGCCGCAGCGAAACCAGCGTGCCGCCGCCGATGCCGAACATCAGTCCGACGGCGATGCAGATCATGAACAGATAGAAGGTGATGCCGACGCCGGCGAACGCTTCGGTGCCGAGCGCGGTGCTGATGAAAATGCGGTCGACCACGTTGTAGGTGGTGAACATGAAATTGCTGATGGCGGCCGGAATGCTGAATTTCAACAATAATTTGAAAATGGAATCGTGACCGAGTTCTTCGGTGGTCTGGATTGCTGCTGTCGTCATAACTACCCTGGCTTGGCTGTTTATCGAAATCGAATAATATAACGTTGCCGCCGTCGAAATCAAACCTTCCGCGGTGGATTCGGCTGGGAATTTTTCATCCGGCGCTTGACTGGCGGAGGATCGGCCCTTATGTTTCCATGACCGGCGACGGAACGGCGCAAAACAAGCAGGATGCGGAAATTTGGAGTGCAGTTGCCCGAATTGAAAGGTCCCGGCCGGGAATGATTTTTCAAACTTATCGCCGGCCTTTTGCTTTTTCGGCGTGTCAAGATATATTACTTTTCAATGGGATAAAAAATTGACAATTCAGTTCATTGCGAGGAGGAAAATACCATGGCTGGATCGGAAGAATTTGGCGGCATGAAGAATTTCACGCCGCGGGCGCGGCACGTTCTGGTGTTGGCCCAGAAGGAGGCGGAACGATTTAATCATGACGCAGTGGGCTCGGAGCATCTGCTGTTGGGATTGCTGGTGCTCGGCGAGGGCGTGGCGGTCTCGGTGCTGAAGGCGATGGGACTCAACCTCGACAAGCTGCGCATCGAAGTGGAAAAGGTTTGCGGAGTCGGCGGACCGACGAAAACTGCCGGCCTGATTCCTTTCACCCCGCAGCTGAAGCGGATTTTGATCCTGGCGGCGACCGAAGCGCGGGCGATGAATTACAATTTCATCGGGACGGAGCATCTGCTGCTGGCTCTGCTGCGGGACGGCGAAAGTTCGGCGGCGCGGATTCTGGCCAATTTGAAGCTGGATGTCGACAAGGTGCGCCAGGAAGTGATCCGGGCGCTGGATGCCGACTACGTCCCGGAATCCGACGAGCAGCCGGAGGCGAATGCCGGCGCCGGCGAGTCGGGCGGCGACAATCAGGAATTGCCGGCCCTGAATTCGTTCGGCCGGAATCTGACCGACATGGCGGCGCGCGGCGAACTGGACCCGGTCATCGGCCGGCAGGACGAGATCGAGCGGGTGATCCAGGTGCTGTGCCGGCGAACGAAAAACAATCCGGTATTGATCGGTGAAGCCGGTGTCGGCAAGACGGCGATTCTCGAAGGGTTGGCCGAGGCGATCGCGGCGCATCATGTGCCGGAAATTCTGGCCGACAAGAAAATTTATGCGCTGGATCTGCCGCTGATGGTGGCCGGCACCAAATACCGCGGCCAGTTCGAGGAGCGGATCAAAGCGGTCATCGACGAGGTGCGCAACTCCAGGAAAGTGATTCTCTTCATCGACGAACTGCATACCATCGTCGGCGCCGGCGGCGCCGAAGGGGCGATGGATGCCGCCAATATCATCAAACCGGCGCTGTCGCGCGGCGAACTGCAGTGCGTCGGCGCCACGACGATGGATGAATACCGCAAAGGCATTGAAAAAGATGCGGCGCTGGAGCGGCGTTTCCAGCCGATTATCGTCAATCCGCCGTCGGTTGAGGATGCGATCAAGATTCTGATGGGATTGCGGCCGACTTATGAGGCGCACCATCATGTCAAATATACCGACGACGCCATCATCACGGCGGTGAAACTGGCCGACCGCTACATTTCCGGCCGTTTCCTGCCGGACAAGGCGATCGACGTCATGGATGAGGCCGGGGCGCGGGCGCGGATTGCCAATGTGACGCCGCCGCCGGATACCACTGAGCTGGAAACCGCCATCGAGGCGGCCCGCAAGGCGAAGGAGGAGGCGATTGCCGACCAGCATTTCGAAGATGCGGCGGAGTGCCGCGATCGCGAGCGGCGGTTGAAGCAGGAGCTGGAAGCATTGCTGGAAGCGCACCGCGAAGCCTGCGATCAGAAGGTGCCGTTGATCACCCGCCGGGAGATTGCCGAGGTGCTGGCCAAGCTGACCGGCGTGCCGGTGCAGCAGATGGAGGAGGGGGAATCGCAGAAACTGTTGCGCATGGAGGATGAATTGCGCAAAGTGGTGGTCGGCCAGGATGAAGCGGTGGCGGTCATCTCCCGGGCGCTGCGCCGTTCGCGGGCCGATTTGAAAAATCCGGCCCGGCCGATCGGGTCGTTCATCTTCCTCGGTCCGACCGGCGTCGGCAAGACTTTGCTGGCCAAGGCGCTGGCGGAGTTCATGTTCGGCGATTCCGAAGCGTTGATCCAGGTGGATATGTCCGAATATATGGAAAAATTCAATGTCAGCCGGCTGATCGGTTCGCCGCCTGGTTATGTCGGCCACGGCGAGGGCGGCGAATTGACCGAGCGGGTGCGGCGTCGGCCCTATTCGGTGGTGCTGTTCGACGAAATCGAGAAAGCCCATCCGGATGTCATGCACATGCTGTTGCAGATTCTTGAGGAGGGTAAAATTACCGACACGCTGGGCCGGCGGATCGATTTCCGCAATACGATTATCATCATGACCAGCAATGTCGGAGCCGAACTGTTGGTGAAGGGCAATAAGTCGCTCGGCTTCGGCGGCGATGTTTCCGGCGGCGAGGACAAGGCCCGGGAACGGCTGATGGAGCTGGCCCGCAAATTCTTCAAGCCGGAATTTCTGAACCGGGTGGACGACGTGATCATTTTCCGCAAGCTGGAAAAGAAGGATTTGATTTCGATCGTCGACATCGAATTGGAAAAGGTCAAGGAACGGCTGTCCGGCCGCAATTTGAAACTGAAACTGGACGACGACGTCAAGGAGTTCCTGATCCAGAAAGGCTATGAGCCGGAATATGGCGCCCGTCCGCTGCGCCGTTCGGTGGAGCGTTATCTGGAAGATCCGCTGGCCGAGGAGATTCTCAAGGGGCGTTTCACCGAATCGAACGGCATCCAGGTGACGTTGGACAATCAGAAATTGCTGTTCTTCCCGCTGGCGGCGGATGAGCCGCTGTTCCGGGAGGGGAGTGAACCGGCGTCGCCGGCCGGGGAGAAAAAGCCGCGGGCCAGGCGCAGCGGGACCCGGCGGAAACCGGCCGGCGGTGACGCGAAGGAATGAGACGGACCGTGGCGGAGAACGACGAATATTTCGAGGTGTATGACCCGGCCGGCAACGTCGTCGGCCGGGCGTTGCGGCGCGATTGTCACGGCCATCCGGAATTGCGGCATCGCACCAGCCATGTCGCGGTATTTCATCCGGACGGCCGGCTGCTGCTGCAGAAACGGGCGGGGACGAAGGACATTCAGCCGGGCAAATGGGATACCGCAGTCGGAGGGCATTTGCGGCCCGGCGAAGATTATGAGGCCGGCGCCCGCCGCGAAATGCACGAAGAGCTGGGAATCGCCGCCGATCTGCCGTTGTTCCGCTTGTTCGAGCTGACCATCGCCAATCCGGTGGAGACCGAGGAGGTCGGCGTGTTCGGTTTGGTTTATGCCGGGCCGTTCGAAGCGCAGGCGGAGGAGATCGACGAACTGAGGTTCTGGACGCGGGAAGAGCTGCTTGATCCGGCCAACCGGCAGCGGATGACGCCGAATCTGCTTGAGGAATTGAAATTGTTGTTCGAATGGGCGAACTGGCCGCCCGTTCCGGCGGATGCCGATGGCGAATTGCCGCCGGAGGAGGGGAGCGCGCCGCCGGAAGAGGCGTTTTCGTTCCGGCGGACGGCCTGGCGGCGTTTCTGGAGCGATCCGGTCGCCCGGATCGGGGTCGCCGGAATTTTGCTCCTTTTCGTGCCGTCGCTGCTGGCGCCGTTTCTGGTCAACGGCCGGCCGTTGCTGTTGCGGACGTCGGAGGGCTGGAGTATGCCTTTCCTGCGTTATTTTTTTGCGCCGGATACGACTGAAGTGTTGATCGAGCAGTTGTTCAACTATGCCTTGCTGCTGATTCCTCTGCTGCTGGCGGTCCGCCGGCTGAGCCGGCGGCGGCCGAAACGGCGGTGGTGGCTGTCGGCGGCGGTGGCGCTGTTGTGCCTGGCGCCGTTTGTCTGGACGAAACCGGTGATGGACAAGACCGATTTTCGGGCCGTGCTGGCGGCGGACCCGGCGAATTGGGCGTTGTTCGCGCCAGTGCCGTACAGCCCTTATGAACTGGTGGCGTCGCCCTATGAAAAGCCTTCGGCCAAACACTGGATGGGAACCGACGATATCGGCCGCGACGTCACCGCCCGGATGCTGTACGGCGGCCGGGTGTCGCTGGCGGTCGGCATTCTGGCGACGGTGGTGGCGCTGGTGATCGGTACGGCGCTGGGGTTGTGTACCGGTTATTTCGGCGGCAAATTCGACCTGGTGACGATGCGGATGGTGGAAATCATCATCTGCTTTCCGACTTTTCTGCTGCTGCTGATCCTGATGGCGATCTTTCGCGACTGGAAGTTCGAACAATCGATTCTGATCATCATCGGCGTCCTCGGGTTGACCGGCTGGATCGGACTGTGCCAGCTGGTGCGCGGCGAGGTGCTCAAGCACCGGACTTTGCCCTATATCCGCAGTTGCGAGGCGATCGGGCTGCCGGTCTGGCGGACGATGCTGTTCCATCTGCTGCCGAATGTTTCCGGCCCGATTCTGATCTCCTTTTCTTTTGCGGTGGCCGGGGCGATCCTGTCGGAGAGCAGTTTGAGTTTCCTCGGCTTCGGCGTTCAGCCGCCGACCGCGAGCTGGGGCGGTTTGTTGCGCCAGGCGTTCAACGATCCGTTCGCCTACTGGCATTTGACCCTGTGGCCGGGGCTGGCGTTGTTCATTGCCGTTTCCGCCTTCAACTTCACCGGGGAAGGCATGCGGAAAATTTTTGACCCGAAGGCGTAAACAACTACGCCGGTCGGCGGTTTTTTTATTGAAAAAAAACAATTTTATAATTGGATAATTCGGCGACTTGCATTATTTAAATAAAATGACAAAAGCACGATATCGGTAACGAAGAGGCGGGAAAATGACGAAATTCGGCAATGGGCGGCTGCGTGACGTGGCGGCTTTGGCCGGAGTTTCGCCGAGTACGGCTTCAAAAGTATTGAGCTGCCGGTTGGGCAATGCCCGCATCGCGTCGCAAACCCGGGATCGGATTCTGGCGGCGGCGCGGGAATTGAATTACGTGCCCAATGTCCATGCCCGTCGGCTGTTTCGCCAGCATAGCGGGGTGATCGGCCTGGTGGTGCCTTCCTACCGCCGGCTGGGAAGCCGGCTGTTCGACGATCGTCATCTGGTCGGTATTCTCGCCGGGATGGAAGTCGGACTGACGCGGGGCGATTGTGATTTGCTGCTGCTGTTCAACGATGAGAATTTTCGCCGCCGGAGGCGGTTTATCAGCCTGTTTCAAGAACACAATATCGACGGCCTGCTGATCTGGGGCGTTTACGGGGACGAGCAGGAATGGACGGAGTTGGCGGCGGCGCAATTTCCCTATCTGTTCCTCACCAATCTGCCGGGGGACCGGAAGCAGTGGAATTATATCGGCAGCGATTTTGCCGGAGATGCCGGCCGCCTGCTGGCGGTTTGGCTGGCGCAGGGCTGTCGCCGGTTCGGCTGGTTGGGCGGCAAGCCGGAAATTTCGCCGACCCGCTGGCAGGAGGAGGGCATGGCCCGGACCCTGGCGGCGGCCGGTATTGACTTTGCCGCGGTGCCGAAGTTTTACGGCGATTATCAGCCGGCGGCCGGCTACGCGAATATGAGCCGGTTGTTGGAAACCGGGATGGCGCTGGATGCCGTCATCGCGGCCGATACCAACATTGCGGTCGGGGCGTTGCGTTGCCTGCGGGAACGCAATCGGCAGCTGCCGGTGTCGGCGCTGGACGGCCTCGACGCGGATGCGGCCGAATACGGCATTTGCTGTGTGGTTCCGGATGACGAGCAGATCGGTGAACTGGCGGTGGGGCAGTTGCTGGCGCTGGTGGAGGGGCGAAGCGAAAACGTGCAGATGAAATTGCCGGGCCGGCTGCGGCTGGAGAAGTGAAGGGACGACCTGTTTTTATATTTCAATCGTTAAACGTAGGAGAAGAGAAGGATGCAGAATCGTTTTGTCGTGTCGGCGCTGTTTGGTGGATTGCTGGCCGGAATGGCTTCCGGAGCCTATGCGGACAGTTGGTTGTTGTCGGAGGTGCCGAGAAAGCATATTATGCAGGAGTGGGGCATAGCGTGGAGCAACCGGTCGGTGGAAGGCAACCCGTTGAAAGTCGGCGGAGTGACCTACGAGAATGGGATCGGTACCCATGCGGCCGGTTTCATCGGTTTGCAGCTGGATGGCCGGGCGAACCGCATTTCCGGCCTGGTCGGCGTCGATGATGAGGTCGGTTCCGGTTCCGGTTCGGTTATTTTCCGGATTGTCAATGGCGATGATGGCCGGGTGCTGTGGCAATCCCGGTTGCTGAAAAGCGGCATGGCGGCGGAGCCTTTCGACGTAACGCTGGCCGGGGTGAACAAGCTGGAACTGGTGACCGCCGACGGTGGCGACGGCAACGGTTACGACCATGCCGATTGGCTGGAGGTCAAGATTGATTACGACGGCGCGGCGCCGGTGGCCCTGGCGGACCAGACGGTGGTGACGACGGACCATCTGCAGTGGATGTTGAAAGGAACTCCCGGCGGCGGGTTGCTGCAGTGGGGCCTGGAAGGGCAGATGCAGGACAACGGCATCAAAATGATCGACGCGCTGGTCACTTTTCCGCCGCGCTACAGCGAGGGCTTCATACTGCCGTCGAATCTGAAGGTTGCCCAGGCGGACGGTTCCTACAATCTGTCGCTGCAGTTTCAGTCGCAGGAAATCGAGAATGTATCCGACGACGTCGTGCGGCAGACCTATCACCTGGTCGATCCGAAATATCCGGTGGCGGTCGATTTGATCGTCACCGCCTATCAGCGGGAAGATGTGCTGGAATCGGTGGTGGCGATCACCAACCGCGGCGACCGGCCGATCGAAGTGATGGACCGCGACTCGGTTTTTGTCGCCTTTCCGGCTCGGGAGGCTTATCTGACCAATTTCAACGGCACCTGGGGCGCGGAATTGACCGGCTGGAGCGAGGACAAGGTGCCGCGCGGCATCGTCGAGCACCATCATTTCGGCCTGGATCAGACTGCCTGGCCGGATTATCCGGGGATGTTCCTGAGTTTCGGGCAGCCGGCCGAAGAGGACAGTGGCGATGTTTTTGCCGCCGCGATCGCCTGGAGCGGCAATTGGCAGTACAAGGTGACCCGTCTGCCGGACGACCGTATTTTCTTCAGCGGCGGGGCGGTGGCCGACCCGATCAAACTGGCCCCTGGTGAAAGTTGCCGGACGCCGCGGGTGATCATGACTTATTCCACTGCCGGAAAAGGCCAGGCGTCGCGCAATCTGCACCGTTTTGCCCGCCGTTACGGCATCATGAATGGCGAAAAGGAACGCCCGGTGGTGCTGAACAGTTGGGAAGGCGTCTATTTCACTTTCGACGAGAAGAAGCTGATCGATATGATGGATGGCGCGGCGGCGCTCGGCGCCGAAATGTTCGTGCTGGATGACGGCTGGTTCGGCAACGAACATCCGCGCAACAATGACAAAGCCGGCCTGGGCGATTGGCAGGTCAACAAATCCAAATTGCCGGGCGGGCTGGAAAAGTTGATCGAGGAGGCGCACCAGCGCGGTCTGCAGTTCGGGCTGTGGGTGGAGCCGGAAATGGTCAATCCGGCCAGCAATCTTTATGAGGCGCACCCGGACTGGGTGATGCGGATTCCGAACCGGGAGACCTATAGCGGACGCAACCAATATCTGCTGGATATGAGCAAGCCGGAAGTCGAGGAGTTCATCTATCGGGCTGTCAGCGATATTCTGAAGGCGCATCCGGGCATCAAATACATCAAATGGGATCACAACATGCCCGGTCTCAACGGCGGCGCCGCTCATCTCGGCGACAACCAGGGCGCGTTGTCCGACAAGCACAATCAGGCTTATTACCGGATCATGGAACGGTTGCGGCGGGATTTCCCGGATGTCATGTTCCAGTTGTGTTCTTCCGGCGGCGGCCGCATCGATTACGGCGCGATGAAATACAGCGATGAATTTTGGACCAGCGACGAAACCAACGCCATCAAACGGATTCCGATTCAGTGGGGTGTCAGTCATTTCTTTCCGTCCAATGCCATGGCTTCGCACATTGGCCGTTACGGGGAAGGGGACTTCAAATTGCGGGCCGATGTGTCGATGACCGGCCGGTTGGGAATCGAACTGGATCCGGAGGTGCTCTCGGAGGCCGATCATGAAGTGGTCAAGCGCGGCATCGCCGCCTATAAGGAATTGCGCGGTTTTCTGCACAGTGCGGACTTGTATCGCGGTCGTTCGCCGTTCGATTCGCAGACCACTGAGCTGACCTTCGTCGGGCCGGATAAAAAGGAAGCGGTCTTTTTCGCGTTCAAGCGTGACAGCGGAGCCAGGACGGAAACGCTGGTGATGAAGGGGTTGGATCCGAACGGGACGTATCGTTTGACGGAGGTCAATCCGGACGACGAACCGCGTTTCACGCCCGGCGTATTTTCCGGCCGGGAACTGATGGAAAAAGGCATCGCCTTCCGTTTCCCGGAAAAACCGTCCAGTGCGGTGGTGAAATTGCTGGCGGAATAAGGTTGTTTCGTTTTTTTCATAAATTCCTAAAATAGCTCAAGGTCGTTTGAGCCGCAGCGCAGGCCAGTTCACTCCTGCGCCGGCGGAGAAACGCCGGCCGCTCCGATAAAACCGGAGCGGCCGGAATTGCAAGCCGAATCCGAGTGGTAACGAAACGGGCTGAGCAGGTACGGAACGAATCAGCAGTAAATCGGGCCGGGAAGAGTTTGTTGACGACAACGTCTTTCCCGGTCCGATCTTTGTTGCGGTAAGACGCCGTAAAAGATCAGGCTAGATATCATATTCGTTCTGGACGCATTTGTGGGTGTGATTGCACACGCCGCAGCCGGTGCAGAAATGCAGCTTCAGGTCTTTGGGCCGGATTTTTTCCACGGCATTGCCGGAGTCGCGCGCTCCTCGGGCGAATTCATCGCAGAGCACGTCGGAGTTGCCGCCGCTGCGCGGCGTGGAGGAGATGATCAATACATTCTTCCTATTCAGGCCTTTCATGGGATTCACTCTTTATTTCAAATATTCGGAAAAAAACTCATTCAACTTGTCGAACGGAATCAGCCCGGTGCGGTCGTAGAGATCGACATGTCCGGCGTTCGGGACGATGTAAAGCTCCTTCGGCTCGAAGGCGCGTTGATAAGCGTCCTCGCTGAATTCGCGGGAGTGGGCGTTTGCCCCGGTAATAAAAAGCAGCGGGCGTGGCGAGATCAGGTCGAGGTCGTTGAACGGGTAGAAGTTCATGAACTTGACCATACCGGTCAGCGTCGGATGGGTGGTCAGCAGCGGTGAGGAGCCTTCCGGGGTGACTTCGCCGCGCGGCGTGCGGTAGAACTCGAAAAATTCAATCTCGACCGGATTGGATTTTTCGGTGAGCTCGTGAATTGTGCCGCTGGTATATTTCTTTTCTCCCCCGGCGAACTCCGCATCGCGCTGTAATGCGGCTTCCGCGATGAACTGCTTCCGCTGTTCCAGCGTCTGCGACTTTTTCAGCGCATACCGGGCCGCGTCGCCCATGTTGTACATGCTGACGGTGGCAATCGCTTTCAATCTCGGGTCGATCTTGGCGGCGCTGATTGCGAAGCTGCCGCTGCCGCAGATGCCGATCACGCCGATTTTATCCTTTTCCACCAACGGCAGCGTCCGCAGATAATCCGCCGCCGCGCTGAAGGTCTCCGCATACAGTTCCACGGAAACGGCATTGCGCGGATTGCCTTCGCTGCCGCCCCAGAAGGCGAGGTCGACCGCCAGTGTGACGAAACCGTATTCCGCCATCTTCATCGCATAGAGGTTGGCGCTCTGCTCCTTGACCGCCCCCATCGGATGCCCGACGATGATCGCCGGAAGTTTTTCGCCGTCTTTCAAACTTTTCGGCACGATGAGGTTTCCGGCCATCTTCATCCCGTATTGGTTGTTGAACGCGACTTCCTTCGCCGTCACTTTGTCGCTCTGGTAAAAGTTGTCGGCGTCGGCGGGGATGCCTGCCGCCAACGCGGCGCCGGCGATTCCGGCGATTCCGAGTGCTGTCGTGATGATTTTTTTCATGATATTATTTCCTTTCAGCGATAAGATTTTCTGAGAATTTCCACACAACCGGCATGGTCGAGTTCACTGGGATTGGCGTGAAAGAGTCTGCCCATCGTTTCCCGGCTCCGAAAAGGAAGCGGGTCGGCACGTACATGTTGAAACTCATTATTTTTTCTCCTATTATGAAAAAGTCAAGAGACTGACTCTTTCTTTGTTTGTATTTTTCCTGTTATTTGTTGTTATTTGCGAAACTCCGCCTCAAAGGGCAGAGGACTTCCATCTGTAAATATTTTTACAGTCTTCCAATTAAAGATTATCTTCTGGTTGCGGTTCGGGCAAAAATCGGACACTATTATTGACGACAACTCTTGAATGAATTCAAGGTTTCGCATTTTGCTGTTCCACTCTGAAATAGCACTCGCAAACTGTTTTACATGATCCCCTCGGATCAAGGAGCAAACGAACGACGTGCTAAAAAGAACCGAATTTCACAGTCACAGCAAACAGAATCTCCGAAACTACTTAAATCTTATTCACTTGCGGATACCATGTAATCACGTTCCTGGAGCCACACGGCCCGAAGCGCATAGAGCAATTTCTTGCCGATGATCGAAATAGCCCGTTGTGGACTGGCCCCCTTATGAAGCAAGGCTCCATATCTGGCCCGAATCTCCAGATTGTACGACACCGACCTCCACGCCGACTGGATCAGGATGGCATGCAGTTGCTTTTTCTTGCGATTCCCGGCGGATTTGACGGCCTCGTGTTCGCCGCTGCCGACCAACCTCGGTGCGAATCCCACATACGAGCTCAGCGAATCCTTGTCTTCAAAGCGCAGCAAGTCCCACAATTCGGCCTGCAGCATCACCGCCGTATGAAACCCGACGCCAGGTATACTCTGTAGATGCTTCTGTACTTTGTCGCGCTTCAAACGCTTCAGACACCGCCGTTCATCGCGGATCACATGCAGTTTCTCTTCTCTGAGAAAACGCAGTTCCCGCAACATGCTCTGCAAGGCATAATCGTAACGCTTTGCCGCGTCCGCATACATCATTTTCAAAGAACTTCCAGACCAACTTCCAAACTTCAACCCCATAAAATTCAGGTGTCCTTTGATCCGGTTTTTGACCCTGGTTATATTGCCGGTCAGTTTCGTTTCACGTCTGACCAGGTTTCTCAATTCCAAATTATCTTCAGGCGGAATATAGATCCCTTCCAATGTCCGGTTCTCCAGTTCCCGCGCCAATTTTCGGCTGTCCACCGCATCGTTCTTGCGGTCGCGCTCCTTGCCGCTGGTCGGCACGTCCGCCGGGTTGATTACGATATTCTCAATCCCGAGCTCACACAATCGCCGGTGCGCCCAGAATCCGCTGAATCCTGCCTCGTAAACGCTCCGGTACTCGGCGCCCGGATAGTTCATCTTCAGATACTTCGCCAACATCTCAGGGCTCGGATTCATGCTGAACTTGTCCAGTTCACGGTGGCAATGCCGCAAATTCACCACCCAACTTTCCTTGTGCACATCAATTCCGACAAATATCACTTGACCTTCGAACGATACCGTGCTACATTTTCTCATGGCTGATGTCTCCTTTTGTGATGTTTTAACTGTCTGCATGACTCTGTCCGTCAGAGCCGATGTCTTATTTTACAGTATCACATCTTTGAGAATCAGCCTCTTTCATTTCATAACCGCTACCTCATTCCTTTTTACCATAGCAACTGTTTTTGTTTGATTGGGTGAATCAGGTAATCCAGACAGGTCGATTCCGGATTGACTTCCGTGCAAGGTTTGAAGCAGTTTCCGGCGATGCTGTGGTATTATTCAAGCGGGTCACCTCCTGTGGTTCGGTTCTGTAATTCAATGTATCGCTTGCTTGTCAAATAGCAAATACTTTATTTCTATGTCATGATATGCTTGAAATGCATATCACATAATGCTATGGTAATTCCACCAACCAGGGAGGCCGACTTATGGAATTGAGAGTGTTGCGCTATTTTCTGGGGGTGGCGAGAGAAGGCAGCATCACCGGCGCGGCGCAGACGCTGAACGTCACCCAGCCGACCCTGTCCCGGCAGTTGAAGGATCTGGAAGACGAATTGGGACAGAAACTTTTCAGGCGCGGCAGTCACCATGTTTCGCTGACGCCGGAAGGGATGCTGCTGCGCAAGCGGGCGGAGGAAATCATGGAAATGGTCCACAAGACCGAGTCCGAATTCGGTTCCATGGGCGAGAATGTTTCCGGCGACGTCCACATCGGCTGCGGCGAAAGCGAGGCGATGCGGCAGATCGTGGAAATCATCAGAGCTTTGCGCGAAGAGTATCCGGAGATCAAATTTCATCTGTTCAGCGGCAATGCGGACGATGTGATGGAGCGTCTCGACAAAGGAATCCTGGATTTCGGCGTGCTGATTCAACCGGTTGACATTTCGAAATACGATCATCTGGCTTTGCCGGTCAAGGATGTCTGGGGTCTGGTCATGCGCCGGGATAATCCGCTTGCGGCGCAGGAGGCAATCGAGCGAAAAGACCTCGCGGACATTCCGCTGCTCTGTTCAAGACAAATCCTGCGCCCCGGCGGAGTATGGAATCCCTGCGTGGAGTGGCTGGGCGGCAAGGTGGAAAAACTGAATATCGTCGCCACCTACAATCTGATCTACAACGCGGCGCTGATGGTGGAGGCCGGAGTCGGCAGCGCCATCGGCCTGGATAAGCTGGTGAACGCGACGAACCTGAGCCATCTCTGTTTCCGTCCGTTCGCGCCGCGTCTGGAATCCGGCCTCGACATCGTCTGGAAAAAGTATCAGGTATTCCCGGAAGCCGCCGGGATTTTCCTCGAAAAGCTTCAGGAGAAGTTTCCCTCATGCTGATCCGAAACGTCTACCTCCGAGCCGATTCTGGTGTGATCCCGCGCCGCTCTTGGCCGTCATAACGCATAAACAATGCGCCCATGACGGCCTCGACACTTTTTCGTATCCGCCCTCCGGATCTCTCCGCTGCCGTTGCGGCCTGGTAGGCGGCGTCGTTCACCGGTTCGAGCCAGGTGTTTTGGTTGGTTCCGGGATTGCATTCGATCGCCAGATGCGAAAACCAGCTGTCGGGCGCCGCGCCGTGCCAGTGTTCGACGTCCGGAGCGATTTCCACCACATCGCCGGGAACCAGCCGCCGCGCCGTCTGGCCGCGCTCCTGATAGTAGCCGACTCCGCCGACCGCGATCAGCAGTTGCCCGCCGGTGTGGCTGTGCCAGTTGTTGCGGCAGCCCGGTTCGAAGGTCACGTTGGCGACCGGAACATTCAGCCGTTTGTCCTGGGCCAGCGGCGCGAGGTAGGATTTGCCGCTGAAGTATTCGGCGTAGGCGCTGTTTTCGGCTCCGACCGGAAACGCGCTGATGTACGGTACGCCGAGGGAATTTCCCCGCACCGTTGCCAGAATCGCTTCAATCTGCGCATCGGTCACGCCGTTATGCCTGCCGATCGCAATGTGGGAATTCAGCTGGCTTTCGACGCCGGGCAGCGCGGCGAGTGCGGCAATGGTGGCGATTTCACGGGTTTTCCAGTCGAGATTGTCGCGTCCGAAAATGTCTCCGAACAGGTGCGCTTTCAGGTATTCGTCGATTGCCGGGGCGAAGTCGAACAGCGCCCCGGCAACCGGCGCGCCGCAGAGCTTCGTCTGGTTGGCAGTGCCGAAGTCAAGGCGTTTTCCGGCCGGCAGCGGTCCGGGAAGTTCGCCTGCGGCGTCTTTGATTCCCCTGGCTTCGCGCTCATTCGCCACCGCCATGAAGTAGCCGAGCGCGTTCAGGCTGCGCGGAAAGCCGCAATAGGCGTAGAGCTGGGTCAGAATTTCCTTGATTTCATTGACCGCAAGTCCGGCGTCGAGTCCGGCGTTCAGGGCGTTTTTCAATTCCGGCAGGTCGCCGCGCGCGGTGTGCATGCAGATAGCGACGAGTTTTTGTTCCTTCTGATTCAAAGCGTCCATGTTATCGCTTGCCTCCGAATCGTTGACGATGCAGAAGAATGAGAGTATGATTCCAAACAATGTGATTTTTTTCATGCCATCCCTCACTTTTTGACGGTGATGACTTCATCGAGCCACTCGGCCAGCGCCGCTTCGGAATCTTTGATGTTCCGGCCGGAGAATGCGCCGCCTTTGCCGAAGTTCGCCTTGGGGATTGCCTGGCGCATATCGCTTTCGCAGCGCGCCATGCCGCCGCCGCCGTGCGTCACGAACGGGATGACGGTCTTATCGCTGAAGTCATAGCTGGCGAGAAAGGTCAGCACCGGCGGCGCCATCGTGCTCCACCAGTTCGGCGTGCCGACGAAGATCACCTCGTATTGGTCGAACTCCTTCACCTTCTCCGCCAGTTCCGGCCTGAATCCGTCGCTGATCTCTTTTTTCACCTGATCGACGCAGGCGTCATAATCGGCCGGATACGGCGTGACCGGTTTGATCTCGAAGAGTTTGCCGCCGGTCGCCTGCTGAATCCGTTCCGCCGCGAACCGGGTATTGCCGCTGTACGAGTAATACGCGACCAGAATCTTGCCCGGTTCCGCCGTCACTTTGGCCGCCGGGGCCGGTTCCGCCGCCGAACAGCCGAACATCGAAAACATCGCACCTGCCATCATGTACACCATTGCCTTTCTGATCATTTCAGTTTTCTCCTCTTGATGATTTGATTTTTTGTTCCACGGAATGCAGCAGGAAATCGAGACAGTCGATCCGCTCCTGATTCTTGTGGACGGTTTGCAGCAGCGAATTTCTCTGCCGGAACAGGAGTCTTCGCTGATCTTTGGACCTTCCTTCGCGTTCATACGCCAGGAATTGTTCCGTCATTGCCGTATCGCAGCCCGCATCTTTCAGATTGCGGAGGAGCAGAACGGCCTTTTCGTCAGGTTCAGCCACCCGGTTCACCTCCTTGGGTTGATTTCCGATGCTGTGAGTAAATGTAATGCGAAGAACAATTATAGCAAATACTTTCTTCCTATAGTAATTAATGCTTGAAAAGCATAATGACAAATGATATGGTATCCCCGGGCCGGAAGGAGACTGTATCATGGAGCTCAGACTGTTACGTTATTTTCTGGCGGTGGCGCGGGAGAACAGCTTCACCAGGGCGGCGAAGTATCTTCATGTCACCCAGCCGACGCTTTCGCGGCAGATGATGGATCTGGAAGAGGAACTCGGACAGAAGCTTTTGAATCGCGAGACGCACTATATCACGCTGACGCCGGAGGGGATGCTTCTGCGCAAGCGCGCCGAGGAGATCATGGCGATGGTGCGGAAAACCGAGGCCGAATTCAGCTCCATCGGAGAAAGCATCGCCGGGGATATCTACATCGGCGGCGGGGAGAGCAAAGCGATGAACCTGATTGCCGATGCGGTCTGTGAACTCCATCGGGAGTATCCCGACATCCGCTGCCACTTATATACCGGAGTGGCGGACGATGTGATGGAGCGTCTCGACAACGGATTGCTTGACTTCGGCATTCTTCTCCAGCCGGTCGATATCGCCAGATACGACAGCATCGTTCTGCCGGCCAGGGATCAATGGGGGGTGCTGATGCGCCGGGACAACCCTTTGGCGGAAAAGGAATCCGTCACGCCGGAGGAGCTGCGGGAGCTGCCGCTGATCTGTTCGCGGCGCGACCTCCGCAACAAGTCGGTCCGGAATCCTTACGCCGAGTGGTTCGGCGGGCACTTTGACAAACTGAATGTGGTGGCGGTGCACAACCTGGTTTACAACGCCTCGCTGCTGGTGGAGCGGGGACTCGGCTGCGCGTTGACGCTGGAACCCGGCAATAATATCGCGCACGGCCGACTCTGCTTTCGTCCCTTGAAGCCGGCTCTGGAATCCGGTTCCTGCGTCGTCTGGAAAAAATATCAGGTTTTTTCCAAAGCCGCCGAAGCTTTCCGCGAAAAGATTCAGGATAAATTTTCAGATATTCAATAGCCGGCAACAGAAATCCGATCCGAATACGGGCCAAACCTGAACCCGGCTCAAAAAGTTTCCCGCGCTATTGCCCGGAGATGGGGAGGTGCGCCATCGTGTTTCGTCATTTTCAGGCGTCAGGGGGCCGGGGCGTCCGCAAAATTTCATCTCCAACTGCAGTTATTTTCTCCTGTCAACGGTTTGGTAAATCTTTTTGTTATAGAATCTATTTTACCAACTCTTGAGGAACCGGAAAATGGTGCCATTGTGACGCGGTTGAAATTTATTGGAAGTTGGTCGAATGTCCGCTGAAATAACTCAACAAAATCTGCGTTTGCTGATTCCGGGAAAGGTTGCACAAGTTGCCGCACTGATTACAGTCCTGCGCAGTTTTCTGGCGGTCAGCGGATTCGCCCGTAAGGAAAGTTCTGTTATTTTCTCTGGCTGCGGTTCGGAATACCAGCGGCTGCCGGTTTTACGGTAGAGGGAACTGGTTTGGCAGTTCATTTCACGAAAAGGAACCTGGCTTTTTTATGGCCGGGGGGACGATTTGCGGTGCTGCGTATCGAGCTGCCAGAGGCTGACCTGGCCGTTGCACCAGACCTGTCGATAATTTTTCCTGACAAAGTGATCGATCAACCACATGGTGCCGGGGCGTTCCGACTCCAGGCTGACCAGCGCGTATTTCGGCCAATCCTTCTTTTTCCGGCAGTAATAGTTGTAGCGGCCCTTGACGGCGTCGGGACTCTCATACACGGTGGTCGTCCCCCAGGCCGGCCGCGCGTCCAACAGATAAACCAGCAGGGCATGCGGACTGCACAGCAGAATTTTTTCCCCGGGAGAAATATAGCGGCGCAGTTCCTGCAAGGCCTGATGAAGTTCCCGGTAATGCGCCGGCGAGGTGGCCGTCCAGCGCAATTCCGGCTCCTGGAAAAATTTTGTGCAGTCCACCCGGCGGGCTTCCCGGTAGGCGACTACCGGCACGAACAGAACGGCGGCGAGCAGAATCGCCAGCCAGCCGTAAACCCAGCGGAACTTGCGGCCGGCGCCGGCGATCGCCTTCAGCAGCAGGAAAATCACGGCGATGACGATCGGAGTCAGGTAGTGCATCTTGATGCTGCCGGTATTGGTGCCGAGCGGGAATAGAAAAACGGTGAGGCACAAGGTGGCCAGAAAGGCTTTGCGTTTTTTCGTATTGAAGCGACGCAGAAAACGGTCGGATGCCGGCCGGCAATCGGTATCGGCATAACGATGAAAGTCGGTCAGCAAGCCGGCGAGCAGGGCTACCGGGCCGCTGATGACGACCAGCAGCCAGTTTTCCAGCGGTTCCTGTTGAAGCCAGGCCTGGCACAGCAGGAGCAACTCCAGCAGAATCGAACCGGCTGTGACAGTGTAACGCTCCCAGCTGCGCGGCCTGGCTTCGGTGATTTGCCAGGCGATGGTCCATAAGCCGATGATGGCCATGCCGTACAATTGCTGATGGATGAAAGCCCGGGAAAAGATCATGACATTTCCGGCGGCCAGGCGCAGATTGTCGCCGAGCGGCGTGAATTCGTCCGGAGGCGCCCCGTATTTCAGGAAGAAATACAAGGCGCCGAAACCCAGCAGCCCGGGCAGAAAGCCGGCCAGCGTCGATCACCAGAACCATGGATGATAAGGGGACAGGCGCAACCACAAGCCGCCGGCCAGATTGGAAAGAAACATCATCGGCGATGACGTGCAGCCGGAATCCAGCAGCGCGTTCTGCAATACCAAATTATAGCCGGTATCCGTCCAGTCGACGCCCCAGAACGTCAGCAGGACGAAATAGCCCAGCACGGCTCCGGAGCCGCCGAGGAATGTCTTCCAATCGTTTGGTTTGGCCATTTTCCTTGTCCGATTCCCGATATCGAATCATTTTTTCTGGAAAAATGTCCGGACCGCGGCGAACAATTTTATTAGATTCTTTTGCCGGGGTACGAAATGTCATGGATGAAATTTCTACTAAATTTAGTATAGCGTTAGATTGGCCGATTGCAATCTTTCGGACAAAAAATATTTGGCTTAATTATTGCCGGCTGCCATCATCGGCAGCGATCCCCCCCAAAAAAAAGAACGCCCGGCGGCGGCCGGGCGCTGGAATGGTCGGGCGTCGGGTGGCGCGCTACAACAGCGGTTGCGGTTTGCGCGGACCGTAAGCCAGGATTTTGTAATATTCGACGACGCCGAGGAAACAGAAACGCTCGTAATCGGCGTATTCGATCTTTTCCATCCGGTTTTTCACCATCAGGTTGTGCATATCGACGTTTCCCCAGCCGCAGGAGAGCAGACCGAAGGTAAACGGCACGGTGATTTTATAGGCGCGGGTAACGGCCGGCGCCGCCAACATTTCGTAATTGAATGTTTCGGCGATGTCCGGGGCGGTATAAAAGGTGCCCCGGGACAGATCCAGCCCCTGCGCCGGCGATAATCCCACTCCCATCTGCGTCTGGCAGCCGCAGGCCAGACAGAAAAGCGTGCCGGCCGCCGCGAAAAGTTTGAGTGTTTTTATCATGGCGATTTCCTTAAACTATTCGTTCATTCACGGTTAACGCCGGGCGCTGTCAGGGGCCACGTTGCCTTTTTCGCCATAGGCGACGGTGGTGAAACACTGGTAGAAGATGAAATAGTTGGTCAATTCATATTCGGTGTTTTTGATGCTGGTCAAGCCGCCGTTGTAAGCCGCCGTGGCGAGCGAACAGTCGCCCCAGCCGACCAGAAACATCACATTGTGCGCCGAGGCGGTGCCGACGGCGTGGCCGATCTGGTTGGACGGGAAAAGCGGCGCCCGTTGAGCCGTGAAGAAGATGCCGCGCGGGGGCGCAACCGGAGTGAAGGCACAGCCGGAAAGGATGATTCCGGTCAGAGCGACGGTGACGAGCAACAACAATTTTTTCATTTGTGAACAACTCCAGAATTGATTTTTTTCACGATGAAACCCTAAACCGACGACGGATGATTTTACAATATAATCGGTCGGAGTTCTTTTGTCAACATGGGAAAATCATGCCGGGTCAAAAAGATTCCGCCGATGGAAAATTTCCGCCGGCGGCACCGGAAAAGGCGTCCGGGATATCGGAAGAGGGCATTTTACCGGCTTTTGGTTGGAAAAAAGCGTTATTATCTACTTGAAAAGCCGAAAGAGGCATTTATTGTAACATTGTATGGCTTTAACTTGAGTTTATACAGGTGATTTGGAAGAACAAGGTCAATCAATTTAGCTGAGAGGTAGATTGAGCATGAAGAAGACGATCGTATTGGTGGTGTTGGCGTTGATGTTCTGCGGCGTTTCCGCGGTGCGGGCCAATGAGGTGGTGGAGAAACTGGCGCTTTACATCCCGAATCGGCTGATCGACGCGCTGGACACTTTTACCTGCGACGTCGGCCTCGGGCCGTCGGTGCGCATCGAGTTGATGGCGACGCAGGTGTGCAAGTTCGGCGGCGGTATCGGCATTTCCCCGAAATTGATCAAGGATTACAACCGCCAATACGGTATCGGCATCAACAACGGCTGGTACTGGTCGTTCCTCTGCATCGGCCAGGAGAATATGGAACGGGCGAAATGCACCCGCTACGTCAAGAACTATCAGCAGAATTTCGAAGGCTGTCCGTCACCGGATCTGCGCATTTACGACCTTTACACCGGTGAACGCGACTTCTGGCAGATCGGCGGAGCGCTCGGACTCGGCGTCGAGGCGGAAGTTTACATTCATCCGGTGGAAATTGCCGATTTCGTGGCCGGGGTCTTCTTTATCGATCTGAAGGGCGACGATATTACGTTCGAAGATTTTCAGAACTGAAGCGGTTCGCTGTTCGGCGAATTCGAAAAATTGAGGCGGAAGCGGCAATTCTCCTGACGGCTTCCGCCGTTTTTTTTACGGTCGGGGATGGTATGATTTTTCATTGCGCGCGTTGCGGCAGTTGCTGCCGCTGGGAAGGATACGTCCGGCTGAAAGAGGTGGAAATCGACCGGATTGCCGCATTTCTGGGGATGACGGTGCTGGAGTTTACCGGACAATATTGCCGGTTGACGGCCGATCGCGGCGGTTTGTCGCTGATCGAACGGGAAAATGGCAGTTGCATTTTTCTGGAAGAGAATCCGGCCGGTTGCCGGATTGAACCGGTGAAGCCCCGGCAATGCCGGGAATTTCCATTGCGCTGGAACTTCCCGGGGTGGCGTGAAGTCTGCGCCGGTTCCCTGGAGGAGGAAAACGAAGAACCGCTCCGGGATGGGAAAAGGTTGGCTGACTGAAAAGAAGTATTTTGTAAAATCATCCAGTTGAAGGTTGATATTTGCCGGGAAGTGTGTTATGCTTGTCTCCGGACGCAATGGTGTGGAAGGATAAGAGTAAGAATATGGTAAAGGGAAGAGAAGTGCGGACCGCGCGCCTGGGAACTGCGGTGGTCATTTCCGGGCCGAGCGGCGTTGGCAAATCGACGCTGCTGGCCGCCTTGCGCCGCCGCCATCCGGCGCTGCGTTTTTCAATCTCGTGCACGACCCGGCCGCCGCGCCGCGGGGAGACGCATGGCGTTCACTATTATTTTCTGGAACCGGAGGAATTTGAACGCCGCCTGGCCGAACAGGCATTTGTTGAACATGCGGCGGTTTTTGAACATTACTACGGGACGTTGAAGCGGGAGTTGCTCGATCCGGTGCTGGCTGGCGAAGATGTCTGCCTGGATATCGATGTCCAGGGGGCGATGCAGATTCGTGAGGCGTTGGAGCGTGAGGAACTGCTGCGGCGCTGTTGTGAGTTCATCTTCCTGGCGCCGCCGTCGCTGGCGGAGCTGGAACGGCGGCTGCGCAGCCGGGCGACCGATTCCGCCGGGCAGATTGCGTTGCGGCTGGGCAAAGCCAGGGAAGAGTTGGCGTTCTGGCCGCGTTATGATTATTTGGTGATCAATGAAGTGTTGGAGCGGGCGGTCGACGAGCTGGAATTGCTGCTGGAAGCGTTCCGGCGGAAGACGTCCAGATTGCCGGACGGGTATTTCGATGAAAAATAGATGTATTGCACTGGGGGTGACCGGCGGCATTGCCGCCTATAAAGCGGCGGATTTGACCAGCCGGCTGACCCAGGCCGGCTACGAGGTCAATGTCTTGATGACCGCCGGCGCCTGTAAATTGGTGACGCCGCTGACCTTTCAAACCTTGTCGCGGCGGCCGGTGATTACTTCGTTGTGGGAATTGCCGCAGTGGCAGCCGGGGCATGTGGCGCTGGCGGACCGGGCGGAATTGCTGGCGGTGGTGCCGTGCACGGCCAATTTTATCGGCAAATTCGCGCACGGGCTTGCCGATGATGCGCTGAGCACTTATGCGGTCACCCATGCCGGACCGGTTTTGCTGGCGCCGGCGATGAATCCGAAAATGTGGAGCAACGCCGCCGTGCAGGCCAATGTCCGGTTGCTGGAATCGCGCGGCGTTGCGCTGGTCGGGCCGGACGCCGGGGCGGTGGCCTGCGGGGCGGCCGGGGTGGGCCGGTTGGCGGCGGTGGAAGAGATTGTGCGCCGGATTCAGGATTTTTTCAAAGGAGAATGACCGATGCGGTTGCCGGAGTTGTTGCGCAAAGCGGTGGACAATGGGCGGGATTTGACCCGGCCGGAATTGCGCCGGCTGTTGGAATTGACCGATCCGGCGGACGCGCAGCAGCTTTTCGAGGCCGCTTATGAAGTCAAGCGGCGGGAAGTCGGTTGTCTGGTTCATCTGCGCGGATTGATCGAGATCGGCAATCTCTGCAGCAAGAATTGTTATTATTGCGGCATTCGCCGCGGCAACCGCCGGCTCAAGCGGTTTCAACTGGCGTTGCCGGAGATCGTCGAGATGGCCAGGGAGGCGGATGAATTCCGTTACGGTTCGGTCGTTTTGCAGGGCGGCGAACGCAGCGATGCGGCTTTTGTCGATTTCATCACCGGGGCGGTCGAGGCGATCAAACGGATTTCCGGGGGGCGGCTCGGCATCACGCTGTCGCTGGGTGAGCAGAGCTTGGAAGTGTATCGGCGCTGGTTTGCCGCCGGTGCGCACCGTTATCTGCTGCGGCTGGAGGCGAGCAATCCGGAACTTTACCGGCGGCTGCCTCCGGCGGACCACTCTTATGACCGGCGGCTGGCCTGTCTCGGTTTGCTGCGGCAGGCCGGTTATCAGGTCGGCAGCGGCGTGATGATCGGTTTGCCGACCCAGACGACGGACGATTTGGTGGACGATCTGGAGTTTTTCCGCCGGACGGATTTGGACATGATCGGCATGGGGCCGTACCTGCCGCACGATCAGGCGCCGTTGACGGCGGCTTATCCGGAGGTCGGCAATGATTGCGGCAAACAGCTTCAGGCCGGCTTGAAGATGATCGCGGTGACCCGTCTCTATCTGCGCGACGTCAATATCGCCTCGACTACCGCGCTGCAGGCGCTGGCGCCGAACGGGCGGGAACTGGGGTTGCTGGCCGGCGGCAATGTCATCATGCCGAACGTCACGGCGACGCGTTACCGGGCCAGCTATCAATTGTACAACGGCAAACCGGGAATTGATGAGAATTCCTCGGAAAGCCGGGAGAAATTGGAAAAAAGTGTCGCCTCGGTCGGCGAAGCCATCGACTATGGACAATGGGGCGACTCGCCGCATTTTGCCCGGCGGAATCGGCGGAATTAGGGTGCTGAAGTTAATTTTTTGAAGAGGGAACACGCGAATGATCAGTGAATTGGCGACGGAATTTCCGGTGATGCTGGTGGATGCCGAAACAGCGGTCCTGAATTTTTACGAACAGCAGTTGAACGCGGCCGGGATTCGTTCGTTGATCAAATGTTCCACGCTGGCGGAGGCGCGTGCCGCCCTGAAAACGCATCCGATTGAATTATTGGTCCTGGAAGTGGCGATGGAAGGCGCCGGCGGCATCGAATTTTTGCGCCAGACCCTGAAAGAGTACGCCGAAGTGCCGATTATCGTCGTCTCCAGCCGGCAGGATATCGAGCTGGTGATCGATTGCATCCGGCTGGGCGTCGTCGATTATCTGCCGAAACCCCTGAATACGGAAAATTGGTTGCGGCGCATCCGGGATACGCTGGTGTTGCGGGACCTGCGGCGGAAAAATTCATTGCTGCGGCAGCAGTTGCTGCAGGGCAGCGTCAACGAGCGGCCGAAAGCGTTCGCGCCGATCGTCACCCGCGATCCGCGCATGTTCGAATTGTTCGAATACTGCATGGCGATTGCCTCGTACAACCAGCCGGTGCTGATCACCGGCGAAACCGGGACCGGCAAGGAGCTGTTTGCCCGGGCATTGCATGAACTTTCCGGCCGTTCCGGTGAACTGGTGGCCATCAATATCGCCGGCATGGATGACAACCTGATGTCCGACAATTTGTTCGGCCATGTCAAGGGCGCTTACACCGGCGCGTTGTCCAGCCGTCCCGGGGCGGTGGAGAAAGCGCAGGGCAGCACCTTGTTGATCGACGAAATCGGTGACATGAGCCTGCCGTCCCAGGTCAAACTGTTGCGATTGCTGCAACAGCATGAGTATTCGCCGCTCGGTACCGACGAGGTGAAAATTTCCTCGGCCCGCATCGTGTTGTCGACCCTGCGCAATCTGTCTGAGTTGCAGCGCGACGAACGGTTCCGCCGCGATTTGTACTACCGGATTGCCGCCCATACCATTCACGTTCCGCCGTTGCGCGAACGGCTGGACGATTTGCCGCTGCTGCTGGATTGCTTCATCCGGCGCATCTGTTCGGAACTGGGGCGCAAATGTCCCGCTTATACCGACGAGCTGCTGTTGCTGCTGCGCGGTTATTCGTTTCCCGGCAACGTGCGCGAACTGGAAGGCATGGTCATTGATGCGGTCAGCCGCTGCGCCGGCCGGACGTTGCCGCTCCAGCCTTTTCTTGAGCAGATGAAACGCAATACCGCGTCGGAAAATGCCGGCGGTCTGGTCGGACCGGTGGCGGAAGTGGAAGATTTCCTGCAGGCGCTGCCGGCTTTGCCGACCATCAAGGAGATGACTCAGAAGCTGGTTGCCGAATCGCTGCGGCGCAGTTCCAACAATCAGAGCCTGGCCGCCAAGCAGTTGGGCATTACGCCGCAGGCGCTGAGCAGCCGTCTGCGGAAAAATGGTGAAAAATAACGAGGCCGGGCCGGAAAAATTCTACATGGGAGGGAAAAGCCGAATGGCGGACAATTATGATTTGGGGGTGATCGGAGCCGGCCCGGGCGGCTATCCGGCGGCGATCCGCGCCGCCCGGCGCGGTATGAAGGTGGCATTGGTGGAAGCCGGTCAACTGGGCGGAACCTGTTTGAACGTCGGATGCATTCCGACCAAGACGCTGGTTGCCGGCGCGGAGGTGTGGCGCCAGTTGCGCCGCGCCGCGGATTTCGGCATTCGCCTTGCCGGTGAAGCGGCCGTGGATTGGCCGGCGATGCAGGCCAGGAAGGACGCGGTGACTGCCGGGCTGCGTTCCGGCGTGGCCGCATTGCTGAAAGACGCCGGAGTGACGTTGCTGGCGGGCCGGGGAAGGTTTCTGAGTGAAAAACAGCTGGAAATTGTCGCGCCGGACGGCGAGGCGCAGCGGATCGAAGCGCGACATTTCCTGATTGCGGCCGGTTCGGCTGCCGCAGTGCCGTCGTTTCTTCCGCGCGATCCGCGGGTATTGACTTCGACCGAATTGCTGGCTCTGCCGCAATTGCCGGCGAGTCTGTTGATTTTGGGCGGCGGCGTCATCGGTTGTGAATTCGCCTGTCTGTTCGCCGCGCTCGGAGTCAAAGTTACCGTCGTCGAGAGGTTGCCGCAGATTTTGCCGGCGGGCGATCCGGACGTGGCCGCATTGTTGCGCCGGCGGATGGCGAAGGATGGCATTGTCGTATTTACCGGCGCTCCTCTGGAAGCGCTGGAGAGCTCCGGCCGTTTGATCGGCGGCCGGGTCGGCGGAGAGCGGGTCGAGGCGGAATATCTGCTGGTCAGCGTCGGCCGCCGGTCGACGGCCGATCCGTTGAATCTGGCCGCCGCCGGAGTGGCGACCGATGAACATGGCTGGATTCCGGTGGATGAACATTGCCGGACCGGCAATTCGTCCATTTATGCCGCCGGTGACGTGACCGGCGGTGTTCAATTGGCGCATTGGGCGACGGCGATGGGGTTGACTGCCGTGGACAATCTGACCGGGGTTCCGGCGGCGTGCCGGAGCGATCTGGTGCCCGGGGCGGTTTTTACCGCGCCGGAAATCGGCATGGTCGGGTTGACCGAAGCGCAATGCCGGGAACGGCGGATCGACTGCCGGGTCGGAAAATTCCCGTTTGCCGCCTTGGGACGGGCGGCGGCGGCCGGTTCGACCGAAGGATTTTTCAAGGTGATTGCCGAGACTTCCACCGACCGCATCCTGGGAGTTCACCTCATCGGTGCGCATGCCACCGAGCTGATTGCCGAAGCGGCAACGGCGATGCAGGCGGGATTGTCCGCCCGGCAACTCGGCGCAATCGTTCACGCCCACCCGACGCTGGCCGAAGGCCTGATGGAGGCGGCCGGGGCGGTCCATGCGGAAAGCGTCAATATTCCGCTGCGAATCCAGTCGGGGGCGCCCGGCCGTCGGCCGGGAATGTTGAGAAAGAAATGAAAATTTTTGAATGAAATCCCGGTTTATGGTGAAAAAACTTCTTTTTTTCAAGAATAAGCCGTAAAATCCCCGGAAAAAGAGTTGATTTTTCGCAGATAGGGGAATATTGTTTATGCTGTGAACCTAAAAAACCACAAAAGGAGATTGAAAAAATGATGTCAATATTGCTCAATGGCGTACTCATCGTTTTGATGGTGGGCGGTCTGATTGGTATGATGATCTGCAATAAGAAGCAGGCGACCAATCCGAATGCCCAGGGGCTGGCGTTGCTGTTGCTGTTGGTTGTCGTGGTCAGCGGCGGCTTCTTCCTCTATAATACCGGCTGGCTCGGCGAGATCGGCATCGGCAAGAGCGAAACGGAAAAAATCCGCGATATCGAAACCGCGATCTATGCCTCCCAGGGGTACAAAGTTGCCGAGCACCTGAAGAAGAACAACATGGACAAGGAAAAGATTTTGATCCTGGCGGACGAAGGGTATGAAGACAACTCCCGTACGCAGGCGTTGAAGCAGATGTTGATCGAGAACGGCATTCCGGAGTCCAACATCGTTTTTGACCTGGTGCTGGAGCCGGCCAACGTTTCCGGTCCGGACGGCCGTCCGATGGGACCGTCGATGCCGGTGATGATGCGGATGAGCGCGCAGGATTTTGACAAGGCGGTGAAGAAGCATTCGGATTGCAACGTGGTGATCACGCTGGTTGGCCTGCCGATGAACGGCCCGGCCGGTGTCTCCTTCATCAAGAATAAGTACAAGGAAGGCGCTCCGAAGCTGATCATGCTCGGCTCGGTGATGAATAGCGATGTGGCGAAATTTGGTTTGGCGCAAGGCAATGTGACCGCCGTGGTGGTGCCGCGCAAGGATGCCAACTATGAAGTGACTTCCCTGCCGTCGAGCCAGCAGGACATCTTCGACCTGCGCTATGCGTTCTATACGAAAGACAATTACCAGCAGATGCCGTAAACTGCGATTGCGGCTTATGGAGCAGGCAAAAAACCGCGTCCCCTTCGATGGACGCGGTTTTTTTGTCGGCGAGTTCGGGAATAGGCTGATTTTATGACAAAGAGCGCCGCGGCCTTCAAGAAAGTGTGCCGGCTGGCCGGCCGGGCGGTTGCCGAGTACCGGATGATTCGCCCCGGTGACCGGATTGCCGTCGGCGTCAGCGGCGGCAAGGACAGCATGATGCTGTTGGAGGTGCTCCAGCAGTTGCGGCGCCGGGCGCCGGTGGAGTTTGCCATTCTGGCGGTGACCTTCGATCCGGGCTTTGCCGGGTTCAATGCGGCGGCGGTGGCCGGATATTGCCGGGAACGGGGCTGGGAACATCGGACTGTGGCGATGGCGCTGGAGCCGTTGCTGAAAGAGTGTCAGGCCGAACGGCGTCCCTGTGTTTTGTGTTCGCGGCTGCGCCGCGGCAAATTATATGGTGCCGCAGCGGATTGGCAGGCCGATAAACTGGCGTTGGGGCACAATCTGGACGACATTGCCGTATCGTTGCTGATCGGCTTGTTCCGGGGGCAGGGGGTGACGACGATGGGGCCGAATGTTCCGGCGGATGAGGCGGCATTGCGGTTGATCCGTCCTCTGGCGCTGGTTCCGGAGTCGCTGGTGCGGGAAGCGGCGGAAGGGTTCGATTGGCCGGAAGCCGGAGCTTGCCGGTATGCCGAACAACTGAAAGAGCGGGGGGACCGGGCATTTTTCGGGAATTGGCTGGAGCGGTTGGAAAAGCGGATTCCGCATGTCCGGCAGCAGATGCTGCGTTCGATGCAGGATGTCCGGCCGGCTTATCTTTTGGATAAGCGTTTTATCGAGTGGGAAGAGCAACAAAAGCAGTCTAACGAGTGGGGACGCGAATGATGAAAAGAGTGTGGCATTGGCAGACGGTTCTGTTGGCTTTGGCGGTGTGCTTCTGGGGGCAGCAGACCGCGGCGGGACAATACGATCAACGGCTGGAAACGAACGACGCCTATTTATTCGGGGTTTACTGGCGCAATGCGGAAGTGGCCGATTACTTTTATCTGATTCCGGCCAATGCCGCCGGAGTGGCGTTTCATGCGGTCGGCAATGTGATTTGCTGGCCGAGCAAGGCGCTGTTCAATGCAGTCACCGGGGATTTTTCCGGTGAAGCTTTTCTGCCGCCGGTGGATTTCACCTATCGTTATTTTGCGATGCCGGGCGCTTATCTGGTTGGTTCGCCGTTCTGGTTGTTGAAAAAAGTCTTCTATGACGGCCCGGTCTATCTGTTCACTCCATCGGAGCCGGAAACGGTCGATCCGACCCTGGAACCGCTGCAATAAACGGTATTATTTCATCGCGGCATCCGGTCGGTTGACGAAAAATAGCAGTTCGATGTAATCCGCCGAATCGCTAAAAAGGAGTTTTATTTTCTACGAGCTAAATGCGTATATTTCGTGTATTTACTCTGACCCAAAGACGATCATTCTCCATAGTGTAATGCCCCGGCTGTTGGCGGACATTGTAAACGGATACGCTGAATTTGACAATCCTTCTCAAACAGAAGGGACCATTTATTGATCAAATCGGGCAATAAATGGATCATGTTTTCATCGATGAGTTCAGTGCTCAACTTTTCCAGAATCTCCTTTCCGCAAGGTTCTTTGAAGAATATGGCTGCCGATACGTCGTTGAGGTTCCTGACCTTTCTCTTTGGGAATCATTTTTCAGAGGTTGAGATGATTGTTTTCCCCTTTTGCCGGGAAGAATAGGGATTGCCATAAAAGGTTTTCGTTCGTACTTTTCCGAAAATGGGCTTCCTTCAAGTGTGCCGGGGGTGGAAAATTCAGAACCGTTGTCAGTCAGAATTACAGGAAAAAGTGTTCTGTTAGATGCGACATTTTCTGGCCCTCCCGATTTTCTTTGTTATGCCATTGTATTTGTCAAACGAAACACTTTCTGCGGTGCGTTTACTTTTTCAATTGACCCCCGGTAAAAATTTTCAAATTATTTTCGATTGCCTATTGACTTTCTGCCGATATTTTGATATACTTTATGATGGTATGGCACTGGTATTGCGACATACCAAAACAGGAATGTACAGGAAACGGAATATGCAGTCTTTTTTGTTTCAGGAAATCGCCGAGCGGATCTGCAATGATTTCGCTCATCACAAAGTGCTGCCGGCCGAGCGCACCCTGGCGGAGAAATATATCTGCGCCCGCTCGACCATCCGTTCAGCCATCCAATACCTGCGCGACAGCAATCTGATCAGCACCAGCTCTCCCAAAGGGCATGTATTGAACCACGCCACCATCCGGCAGCAGCTCGAACGGCGCCGGAACACCGGCATCAACATCGTGCTGTTCACCGTCGGCAAAGGCCTGCAGGACCCGCACCAGTGCGACATGCTGGCCGGCGCCATCCACCAGGCCAGCGTCGAAAACGTCAATCTGGTCATCCGGCAGATCACCGAGACCAATTTGATCGACAAAGTCGCTTCGCTGAGTTACCTCCATCCGGGCATCAAGGCGGACGGCTATATCATCACCGGGGAACAATCGGTCAAACTGCACAAATTCCTGGAGTCGTCGATGGTGCCGTGCGTCGCGCTCGGCTGGTACCGGGAATATGCCGCATTGAAACGCAGCCGTTTCGTCGATTTCCGGCTCAACGATCGGGAAGTGCTCACCGCGGCACTGCAGAAATTCTGGGATTTCGGCCATGAAAAAATCATGATCGCCTGCAATTCAACGATGCTGGGCAAACTCGTCGAAGAAATTTTCCAGGACCATCACCGTCCCTTCTCCGACGACCTGCTCATCACCTTTACCACCACAACCCATGCCGGCAGCATCAACCACAGCAATATCAACACCATTGTCAGGCAGGCCGGGCATTATACCGGTCTGCTGGTGACGTTCGGTTATATCAACGCGCTGGCAATCTATCACGAACTGCGAAAAGCAGGGATCCGCATTCCGGAGGACCTGAGTGTGATGATGTTCGGCGGCAGTTTCGATTTTTACGCCAGGATCTTGGATCTGGCCCGGATCGACACCAACGCCAACGCCGAAGGTGAAGCCTGCGTCCGCGAGGTCGTCGAGCAAATCCGGCTCGGTGAACTGCGTTACGGCAGCTACTTTTCGCCTTACGCCTTTATCGACGGAAGCAGCATGAAAGATATTTCACCGGCAAAGCAGAACCAGCCATTATGCACTAACCCATAAAATAGGAGACGGAATGATGAACAAACAAATCGGAAAAAAATTCACATTGATCGAACTGCTGGTCGTGATTGCAATTATTGCCATTCTGGCCAGCATGCTGCTGCCGGCGCTCGCCAAAGCCAAGGCCAAAGCGCAGGGCATCAAATGCATTTCCAATTTGAAGCAGCTCGGCCTGGCCGGCCAGTTGTACATGCTGGACAACGACGACTGGGTGCTGGGCAAGGATACCCCGGAAGCCTGGAATTACAAGATCGGTCCGGGTATCAACGGCGATCAGTTGAATTACCTGCCCTACGAGATGATGTTCTGCCCGATGGAGCGGCCGGCCGGAGACATTGAAAATCTGATTCTCAACTCCAAAGTGACTTACGGAATGAACTGGCAGTCGATGGGCGGCGGAAATTACGGCGGCGGCGACAATCCTTTTTACGGTCACAAATCGTCGCAGATATTGGCACTGGCTCAGTCGAGCAAACTGATGGTGTTCGCCGACTCGCCGGTTTCCGGTTCAAGCGGCGCCACCACCGGCGTCACCAACGCCATCGGACACCAGGGCGGCGTACTGCCCGGCTGGCCGAGCGGCTGGATTGACGTCGCCGTCAGCGCCCGGCACGAAAACCGTCTCAACATGACCGCTTTCGACGGCCATGCCGAAAGCATTCCCGCGCAGGATGTGCTTTATTGGGGCAATGATGACATCAATTATCACTGGGCCCCCTGGGTGGACGGCGGCGGCGCCGGCGCTTATAAACTGAACCGCTGGTAATTCTCAATCAGATAAAAGGAACAACACAGGGGAATCACATACAAAAACCTCGGCCACTTCGCTTCAGCCGGAGCGGCCGATATTTCCGCCTGCCGGGCAATAGGAAACGATTTTCAAGAATGAAATGAAAATCGCCAGGAGCATTCCGTTCCGTCTACGGCCATTCGCCACAGCCAGGTTATCACTCGCTTGACGGTAACGTTCAAATCGCCCAGCAACATTGCCCGGTTGGTGTATTCCAACGAACAATCGGAACCATGACTATGACAAATCCTGCCAGCTGCATTGCCGTTTTATTGATACTGTGCGGAATTTCCGCCGCAACCGCCGAAAATTTCCTGACCGTTCCATTATCACCGCAACCACCGACGATCGACGGGACACTTTCTCCCGGCGAATGGGAGGTATCCGGCCAACTGAATGCGTTCCACCCGGCCGGCGCGGTACGCCAGCGGGCCTGGCTGACCGCCGATGCCGAACGGTTCTATCTCGCGTTTCAAACCTCCGGCCAGAATCCGACCAAAATATCGACTTCGCTGACCGAACGCGACGCCGCAATTTATTCCGAAGAATCAATGGAACTGCACCTCGCCTTCGATGGAACGGCGGAACACAAAATCCAACTGGTCGTCAATCCGGCCGGAATCATTTTCGACAAGCGCGGCAACGATGTCGCCTGGAACGGCGACTGGCAAGTTCGCACCTCCCTCAACGAGCAAGGCTGGAATCTGGAATTGAGCATTCCGTGGTCTTCGCTCGGCCTGGAATCGCCGCCGGCGGATACCGCCAGGATGCTGGTGGTCCACAATGCGACGACCGACAGCGGAATCAGCAGCTACACCTGGAGTCAGCCTTTGACCAATTTCCACAATATCACCGCTTATCCGTCCGTTGCCTTTAATGCCGGAGGCCTGACCGGCAGCCTGGAGCCGGTCACTTTTGCCGATGAAATGCCGCAGTTGACCTGGCAGCTCCGCAATACGGACGACCGTCCTCACGCCGCGCGGGCCACATTGGATTTCGTCCGCAGCGGCATCATCCGCGACGATTATCCGCCGATCACCCGGGAGGTGACGGTCGAACCGCACGGCACCGCCCAACTGGAACTGTCCCCGCAATTGAAGCTCAGCGAACCGGTCGAAGCCAGACTCTCGCTGACCGACCTGACCGGCAACCGGGAAGTTTTCTATTACCAAGCGCCGCTGGAATATCTGCCGGACTACCCGATTTCGCTGGTTGCGAAAAACTATCTGCCGGCCGGCCGCTGCCGGCTGATCGCCTCCAGCCGGCTGCCCGACGAGACCGTCGTCGCCTACCGGTTGCTGACCCCTTCCGGCCAAACGGCGGCCGAAGGCGATTTCACCGTCCGCAACCACAATGGGGAAACCGAATTCGCCGTCACCGTGACCGAAGGGGGCGACTACCGGCTGCAGGCGGAAGCGGTGCTGCCGGACGGTTCCCCGGCGACGTTCTCCCAGGAGCTGCCGGTGCTGAAAAACCCGGAATGGCTCGGCAACCAGTGCGGACTGGCCCATCAGGTCATGCCGCCCTATACGCCGGTGACGTTCACCGGCGAGGCGCTGCACTGCCTGGCCGGCAGTTACCAGTTTGGGAACACCAATCTGCCGACCCAGATCAGCAGCGAAGGCGTCCCGCTGCTGGCCGCTCCGATTCAACTGCTGGCCGACCGGAACGGCGCCACAATCGACCTGTCCGCCGGCAGACTTCAGCCCGGCGAGGCCGCCGAGGACCGGATCGAACTGGCCGGCTCCAACGCGATAGACGGCCTGGCCTACCGGGCGGAACTGTCGATGGAGGAGGACGGTTTTCTCTGGTATGAATTGACCCTCCTGCCGGACCGGCCGCAGACCCTGGACCGCCTGGCGCTGCAGATTCCGTTCCGCCCGGAAATTGCCGAATACATCTATCCGATCGATTTCACCTGGAACAATTACGCCCGGACGCTGGACGGCGACTGGCATTCCGCCTTCAGACCGGTCGTCACGGTTTACAACGACGACCGCGGCCTGGCCTGGTATGCCGAATCGATGGAAAATTGGAATTGCGCCGCCGCCGAACCGCTGCAATTGCGCCCGACTGCAGAGGGCAGCGTATTCAGCGTCGCCCTGATCGATCAGCCGACCGTCATCGACCGGCCGCTGAAGATCGGTTTCGGCCTGCAGATCACCCCGCCGAAGCCATATGACGCGCGGGAACGCCGCCGCCGGCTGACCCATTGGGCCGGTTACGACGAAAACCTTCGCGACCACCTCGGCACCGGCGCCCTGGTCTACACCCCCGCCGAAAAGTTCAATCCGGAAGCCGGAACGCTGGTCATGACGCTGCGGCCGGAATTCCCCGGCGGCAATACGGAAATCTTCTCCGTTTCCGACTCCCACGGCAGCCTGTTCCGGCTGTTCCGGCAGGGCGGCACCGGCAGTTGGGTCGGCGAACAGACCACGCCAGACGGGGACAAATTGCTGTTCGATACGGCGGACCTCGGCCTGCCGGCCGATCGAATCAACCGACAGTGGACGCAGCTGGCGCTCTGCTGGGATGCCGGGACGGTCCGGCTTTACGAGAACGGCCGGGAAATCGGCCAGGCCGCGGCCAGCGGCCTGTTCGGCCGCCCGGCGGAAAATACCGAAATCCGGCTCTGCTTCGGCACGACCAAAGTACAGGCCGACAGCAGCTTTCAATTGCGCGACCTGGCGCTGTTCAACCGGACGACTGAACCGGCGGCATGGCAGGAGCTCTCGCCGGACACCGCCGGCGTCGTCCTCTGCGAAAATGCCGGCGCGGCATTTCAGCAATACCGGACGCCCGGCGGCGGCGAACGGTTCGGCGTGCTCTCCGAAGTCGAAATCGACGGCGTCAAGTGCTGGCAACTGTTCAACACCTTCACCGATTACCGGCTCGGCAGCGGCGCGCGCTACGCTAATATGCATCAGGACTGGGGTAAAAACTACGGCGATCCCTACCCGGCCGATGAACGGCGCATCAAAGCGTTGCATGAACTGGTCGACCACTTCCACCGCCGCGGCGGCCAGCTCGGGCTCTATTACGGCGGTGGACTCGGCGACAACGCGCCGATGAGCCGTTACTTCCACGATCTGTGGATGTCGGAACCGGACAGCCGCTGGGTGCCGGATTCCAACTGGAACAGCGATTGGATCAATTACCTCGATCACGCCTTTTCCGCCAGTTGCGTCGGCGCGGATTGCTGGACGGATTTCATCGCCTTTCATGCCGACAAAATGATCCGGGAATTCGGCACCGACGGCTATTATTATGACGGCGCGATGTTCTCCGGCGATTGCCGCAACACCGCCCACGGCTGCGGCTGGATCGACCGAGACGGCAATTTACGCGACAGCTTCCCGCTGCGCAAACTCCATCGGCACGGCAAACGTCTCTATCAGATTCTGATGTCGCGTCAAGCGGACGGCTTGATCTTCAACCACTATTCCGGCAACCTGATGCCGCTGGCCGGCGCCTGGAGCCATCGGCTGCTGCTCGGCGAGGAGTACATGATTCACCAACCGGGCTTCCAGGTCGACCTGCCGGATTTCCGTGCCAAATTCTACGGACGGCAATTCGGTGCGCCGGTGGAATTCCTGGTCTATTTGAACAACCCGTTCCAATTCCGGGAAGGACTGGCATACACGCTGCTGCACGACATCAATTACAGTGCGTTCACCCTTGAGGCGCTAGAGGGGCTGGTGCCGGTCTGGCGGATTTTCGACCGGATGAATTGTGAAAACGCCGAATGGCTGCCGTATTGGCACAACCGGCGGCAGGTCCGGCTTTCGCCGCAGGATCCGCGGATCGTCTGCAGTCTGTATTTGAATGCGGGAGAATCGGCGTTGGCCGTCGTCGGCAATTTGACGGACGAACCGCAAAGTGTTTCGGTGGAAATCGATCCGGCGCTGCTGCAATTTCCGGGCAACACCTTCTCCGCCGCCGAAATGGAATGGCGGCGGGACCTGCCGGTGAATGACGGCAAAATCACCATCGACATTCCGGCCCGGGACGTCCGGCTGATCGCCCTTGGTCCGGCGCAAACCGTGTCCGCCCGATAACCGACGCATCCGCGAAAGCCTCAGTTCTGACGGCTATCGGTCGAAACCGCTCAAACAAACATCGGCCACTTCAAAAGAACGGGAGTGACCGATGTTTTTATCCCCCCTTTTTACCAGCGGCCGGACGCGCCGCCACCACCAAAACCGCCACCGCCGCCGCGAAATCCGCCGCCGCCAAAACCACCGCCGCCGCCGCGAAATCCGCCGCCGCCGCCGCCAAAAAAGAAAAAACCGCGCGAACGGCTGAAGATCAGCAACAGAATAATGAAGAAAACAATTGCGCCCCACCCGGCGCCGCCATCCTGTTCTTTCGCCCGGCGCGGCGGCACCGGCAGATCCGCCACCGGCTTGCCGGTCACCAGTTCTTCCACGCGGTTCACCGCATACCTGGCAGCCGTATCATAGTCGCCATCCTGCAAAAAACCGGTCATGCCCCGCACGATATCTCCCGCCCGGGCGTCATTGATGACGCCTTCCCAGCCGTAGCCGATTTCCAGCCGCATTTGCCGGTCCCTGACCGCCAGCAGCAGAATGGCGCCATTCGCTTCCTTTCTGCTGCCGATTTCCCACTTTTCCGCCACTTTGATGCCGAACGTTTCCAGATTGTCCCCTTCCAGCGACGGAATGGTCAGCACCGCCATCTGTCCGCCGGTCGCATTCTCCAGTCGACGAATCGCCTGTTCCAATGCGGCTTCGCCTTCCGGCGAGAATACCTGGGCGCGGTCAACCACCCGGCCGGTCAATGGCGGCACCGTCAAAGCGGCCTGCAACGACGGCAGGAAGGCACCAAATATCAATACGACGGCCCAAATGATCCGGAATTTCATCGGTAAACCATTAGAACCGCACTTGCGGCGGCGTCTGCACTGCGGCGGCACCGGCCGGGGGCTGGAAATATTCCGCCGCCGTCAACCCCATGCCGGAAGCGAACAACGAACCGGGAAACTTGCGGATTGCCGCATTGAAATCCCGCACGCAATCATTGTAACGGGTCCGGGCCACGCTGATCCGGTTTTCAGTCCCGGCCAGTTCATCCTGCAACCGGATGAAATTCTGATTAGCCTTGAGGTCCGGATAATTCTCGGCGATCGCCAGCAGACGGCCCAAAGCCGATTCCAGCACCGCGCCCGACTCGGCTTTGGCCTCCGGGCCGGAAGCGGTCAGCAAACGGCTGCGGGCTTCGGCGATTTCGGAGAAAATCTTATTCTCGTGCGCGGCATATCCCTTGACCGTCTCCACCAGATTCGGGATCAAGTCCACCCGGCGCTGCAATTGCGTATCAATCTGGCTCCAATTCTCTCTCACCCGTTCCTGCCGGTCGATCAGGCCGTTCCGCACCGAAATCACGAAAATCGCCCCGATCACCACCAGGGCAATCAAACCGCCGACCACCGCCAAACTGATTTTTGCCGTCTGCGTCATATTCCTTCTCCAATTCTGGTTGAAAATTGCCGGCCGTTTCCTTACGCGCCATCCAGCGCATAATCTAAACACCTTTTCACGGAATACAACTTTGAAAGAAAAAAATTGCGCCCGGTCACTTCCGCAGCGAACACCGGGAATTCCGGCATTTGCTTTCAGCCGTTTTTCAGCGATTCCGGCGTCGAATCCCGATAGATCACCTCCGGCGCCACCAACACTTTCGGCGGCACCGGCCGCTTGTCGATGACCGAAAAAAGCAGCTCGACCGCCGCCTCCGCCAGCGTATCCGGAAACAGTTCGACCGAGCTCAGGCGCGGCGTCGAATATTCACAGAACGCCGAATTGTCGCAACCGATCACCGCCACGTCCTCCGGCACCCGGAAACCGGCGGCGGCCAACTCCCGGCAAACCGCCATGGCGAAAAGATCGTTGCAAAAGAGAATCATCGCATCCAATTGGGTTTGCCGGACATAAGCGACCACCTGCTCGGCCAGTTTTTTCGGTGAAATAATCTGTTCGATATTCAGTTCAAAGGATTCGAGCCGACGGGCGTGAATGCCGGCCCGGTAGCCCCAGATCTTACTCAGGTTGCAACGCAGCGAACTGTAGAAGGTCGTATAACCGATCCGGGAACGGCCGGCATCGACCAGTTGCAGAACCAGATTTTGATAGCACTGGTGAAAATCCGACGAGACAAAATGACTGATCGGCACATTCGGCTCGTCAATGAAGACGACGTTGTCTTCCGGCCGGAAACAATCGGCCAGGGAAAATTCCTGATAGTCATGGGCAAAGCAGATCAAGCCGTCGACATGGTAAGAACGGAAATCTGCCAGATACTTGACCAGCCGCCGGTAGCTGTCGTGCGCCTGGCCGATCATCAGCCGGTAATTCCGCTCGTTGAGCATCTCCTCGATACGGGACAGGATGGCGTTCTTCTGCAAAGAGGCCTGGGTGTCGATCAAACAACCGATGATATAACTGTTCTTGCCGGCCAGCGACCGGGCGGAAGGATCGGGAGAAAAATTCATCTCCTTCGCCAAATCCATAATCCGTTTGCGGGTCGACTCCGAAACCCGGATCGACCCCTTGCCGCCGCCGCACAGCACCCGGCTGACGGTGGCACGGGAAACCTTCGCCCGTTCGGCAATATCCACTAATCTAACTTTCGTCTCCATAACATGTTTCTTCTTCCGCGGCACCCGGCGCCCTGTTTCCACCCAATTCAATGAAAATACTTTAATGGCGCCGGGACCGCTTTTCAATCCTTGCCGCTGACTTTGTGACGAATTCTTCTATTCGGCATAGAGAATGTCGCACCCGACTCCTTCACTGGCAAAACGCCAACTGCCGTCCGGCTGCCGGACGGTCCGCCCGAAGCGGGAATGGAAACGCCCGGATTCCGGCAGGTCCAGTTCCGCCCGGCCGCCTTCCTTCGACGGCGCCACGATGACCACCGCCTGCCGGCCGTCATCGGCGGTGAAACTTTGGACGGCAAGCTGTCCATCGAGCATGCGGCAGTCAAATGCCGGCCCGGCCGGATCGCCCAGCAGATACGGCGCCAGTTTTTCCAATTCCGCCGCCACCCGGCAGACTTTCGGCCATTGACGGTCGAACAGTTCCCGATCCGGTCCCCGTTTCAAATCGAAGTAAGAATACATCACAAAGCCTTTGGCTCCGTAAATTGCTTCCAATAGAACAATGCTCAGCATTTCCTCTTCGGTCGGATCGACATATTTCCGGTAACGTTCCCAATCGGCACCGGCCCAATAGACGCCCTGATTAAAAATCTGCGGCACCGCCCAGAGCGCCATATTTTCCCCCAGCCCGGCCACGGTCCTGCGCAACACCGATTCGACGCTGGCGATGTCGCTGCCGGCATAGCCGATCGGATAAGGATCGATGCCATAGACATCGGCGCCGGCCATATATACCTTCGGCGTGTCGTAGTGACATGTCACCAACCAGGTCGGATGCCAGGGGTCGCGCCCGTTGACCAGCTCACGGCGCACTTTCAGTCGTTCATACATCTCCGGTCCGTCCTCATCGCAGATATACCAGGCCAGCAGAGCCGGATGATTCCGAAACGTTTCGACCACCTTATCCAGGACCGCCAACTCGCCGGTCGTGCCTTCCCATTCCCGGATCCAACCGTTGTCACGGATATCTTTCAGTGAAAAAATGATCTTCAATCCCGCCGCTTCCAACCGGTCCAGTTCGCCGCGAATCGCCGCTGCACCGGCCGCACCGTCATCCGACTGCCAGACCAACGTATCATACGGCATGACGCAATTGAAACTGCCGGCGGCAATCGCCGGAATCTCCGCACCGATATTCCGGCCGCCGCACCGGTCGATATAAAGCCCGATCGGCAGGAATTTCGCCCCGTTGACCCAGGCGCGTCCGCGTTCATCGATCCAGCAGGCATTTTCCGGCCGCCGCTCCGAATCGATCCGCCGCAACCGATGGGAACTCCTGCCCAGCAGGGTCGCGCCGTCCGGCGCATACAATTCCAGCGCCAGGAGTTCGCAATCGTCGGGCAATGCCAGTTCTGTCACCCCTTCCGACCATTCGAAACACCGGGATTGCCGTTCTTCTCCGGCCGCATTTAAAAACGATGCTTTGCAGGTCAACGGCTGATTTCGAAGATTTTCCGGTAAATTGTAAACGGTGCCGGTCAAATGAACCGCCGCCTGCCTGACCGGCAGACTGCCGCGATAATCCCGCAGAGCCGTCACCCAGCGGACTTCATCTTTCCGGTGCAGGAAAAAGTTGGAAAACCAGGCTTCGCCGGTGGTATCCGGCCGCAAATAGGGCGTGAAAGTCGCCGTCACCGCCTCTTCCGGAACGGCAAATTCACCCTTCAGCAGCGTCCAATCGCGTTCTCCCGCCGCCATCGCGCCATAATCACCGGTCAAGTATTTTCCGTCGGCATCGTGAAATTCCACACAGAACGCCGCCGTAACCTCGGCGCCGTTGCCAAGCTGCGCTGCTTTCACCCAACCGCCATATTCATAGAGTTCGCCGGGCTGCAAACCGGTCAATTCGACGGTCGCCAGCACATAGGAATCCGCCGAAGGACGGCAATAGTATACCGCCCCGCTGCCATCCTTGCCTTCACTCAAACGCCACTGGTAGCCTTCCGGCAGGTACCAGGCTTCGGCCTGTCGCAGCGCGGCCGCCGGAAAGAGGTTCTCTCCGGCAACCGCCGCGGCATTCAGCAGCATCCCCAACAATATTCCGCGCAACAACCGTTTCATCATGGTCAAGCAGTCCCGATTCAATTGACTTTTCTCCGCCCGCCGTTTTTGTAGACAAAACGCGTATTTTCCCAGAAATAATCCTGCGCATCCACCGTCCCCAGGACGGCTTCATCACCGCCGGCGGCAGCATGCCCGTCACCGAACAGGAACAATCCGCGTCCGGAATGCCGGAAATCGATCAAATTGTCGCAATCACTGGCATCGGTGATATAAAACCAGTTGACCGAACCGCCACTGGCATTCGCCGCCTCGGTCATCATGATCACGGCGGAGGGATTGCGCATCGCCCCCTGTTTCAATCCCATCGTCGCAAATCCCTTGGAGTCGATATTGGAAATCCGGCAGGTTTCCGGCGTGGATTGCCAGAATGCGGCCGCAGCATAAGTGGTTCCACGATTTCTTACCGAAGTCTGCCCGCAAAAAATGAAATTATCACTGGTGCTGGAGTAGCCGAGCATCACCGGATACCCCTGATCCTGGAAATACTTCATAAAGTTGCTGCCTTCCCCGGCGATCGAACTCTCCGACGCGTAAATATCCGCCCAGTAAAACGTACAGGAATTGTCCCAGCACATCGTCATGATATTGTCGTTGTAGTCGTTGGCATACAAAGCAAACCCCAATCCCTGCTGTTTGAAGTTGCTGGTGCATTTGATTGCCACCGCCTTCTCCTTGGCCTTGCTCAGCGCCGGCAGCAACATGCTGGCAAGAATGGCGATGATCGCAATCACGACCAACAATTCAATCAATGTGAATCTCTGAAATTTCCCTTTGCGCACTTTCATGTTCCATTCCTTTTTTTTCAATTTTGCCGCGACCATCATTTCCGGCCGCGCCGTTCTTTTGATAAACATTTTGATAAACCGATCTATCAATCATGATTTAATTATACTGAATTTTTCCCAAAAAGTCAATAGGGCAACCGCATTTTTTTGAAAAATATTTCTTTGGGTCAATTGAAAAAGTAAACGCACCGCAGAAAATAGACAGCTTGCATTTATGAAGTTTGACAAATGCGATGGCGTAACAATATGAAACCGCGCACGAGAATCTTTTACTGCAATCCCTATTCTTCCTGGCAGAAGGGACATGCGGAAAATAATCATCTCAACCTTTTAGGCTAACTGAATGCACAAATTTTTGAGGGTGGGGGGGTAATTTGACAAATGTGCGTTTATTTTTTTAAGTGGCCAAATTTTTACCGGCCGGCGGAAAACCGATGGCAAGGGAGTTGACCGGCGGGAGAAACTGGAGCGGAATTTGCCGGGCTGGCGATTGTATTTTCCGGAGAATTGCGTATATTAGTTGCCAATCTTTGAACGAGGACGGAATGAAATGAAAAAAACGAGCTGGCTGGTTTTGCTGTTGCTGCTGACGCTGGGAGGCGGAGCGGCGGCACTCTGGGGGGCTTCGGCGCCCGGAATCGGTGCGGGGAACGAGCCGTTGCCGTCCTTGTTCCAGCCGTTTGACAGCTTCCGGAATTCGACGATTCTGCGCCAGGACAGCCCGGTGAGCGCGGAACCGTATTGGGAACCGCCGGTGCGCGGCGAGCACTGTTTCGCCGTCAAGCGGGTGCCGATGAAAAGCTCCTGCGGCAAGCCGCCGGTGCGCAGTCCGGTACTGCCGCCGGAACGGATGCTGCCGGTTCCGCCTGAAATTTACTGCGCTTTCGCCCGTCCGGGTGAATTTATCTTCCAACCTCAAACTTTGCTGGCCGATCAGATCATCGTCCGGGCCGGTCCGCCGGCTTGATCCCGGTACCGGTGCGGCGCCGTCTGATGCGGTCGCGCCGTTGAATCGGTGTGACACCGGTACCTTGCGCTTGCTGGTTCGAATGTTTCCCGTCTGGGAAGCGGTTCGAGCTTCCGATTGTATCGCGGGGACTCCGGAGCGGGGGAAGCCGGCACTGCCGGCGGTTATCGACCATGATCCGGGGATGCCGAAATTGTTTTGAGGAAGAGAATCATTGATGGATAACATGCACTTCAAGCTGAGAACCACCATTCTGGCGGTGGTCACACTGATATTTGCCTGGGCGATTTACCCGTTGACGCCGCAGGATTTTTACGAAACGTTCCGGAAGACGCTCAATGCCGCCAACCGGCAAGCCGGCGAAGAATTGATCGTGGAGGCCCGGGAATTGCAGACGAACAGTCCGGATAAAAATCCGGCGGTCGCGCTGTTGGAAGTGGCCGAGGCCAGGCAGGTGAAGTTGAACCGGCTGGTGGAGGGGGCCAAGGGCGGCGACAACAGCGACGTCGTCGCGATGATCCGCAAAAAGGCCTCCGGCTCGATCCGGCTGGGGCTCGATTTGAACGGCGGTGTGGAGTTTGTGCTGGATTTGGTGCCGGATGCGGATTTTCTGGCGCAATTCGAGCATGACGGCGATAAGAGCGACCGGGCGGAACTGGAGAAGCGCATTGAGCGGGAGTTCAATCATTACCGCGACCAGGCGATCGAAACGCTGCGGAAGCGATTGGAAACCCAGAATATCTTCGAGTCGGAAATTTCGCCGTTCGGCAGCCGTTCAATCTCTTTGAAGGCGCCGATCGTCTCCAAGGATGAGAAGGACAAATTGCAGAGCATCATCCAGATGAGCTGCAAGCTGCGGTTCCGGCTGGTCCACCCGGACAATGACCGGCTGGTCGAAGAGTACCGGCGCGATCCCGCCAACTTCATGCCGCCGCCCGGCTATATGCTGTTGAGCAGCACGGAAAAAATACCGGATGCCGATACCGAGGTCGTCAATTACTACTTTGTGTCCCGACGGGCGGAGATGGATGGCCGGGACATCGTTGCCGCGGCGGCGGAAAAGGACAGTTACGGACAGTTGCGGATTTCATTGTCGTTCAATGCCGCCGGCGCCGAACAGTTCGGCCGGATTACCAGCGAAAATATCAACCGGCAGTTGGCGATTGTGCTTGATGGCAAATTGTATTGCGCGCCGTATATCCGGGCGGCGATCGTCGACGGCAACGCTTCCATTTCCGGCAGTTTCTCCCATGAGGAGGCGCAGAATATCGCCGACGCGCTGACGGCCGGCAGTTTCCCGTTTCAGATCAAGATCAACGCCGTGTATGACACGGCGCCGTCGCTGGGGGCGGACAACGTCCGGAACGGTATTTGGGCCGGTCTGCTGGCGCTGGCGCTGCTGACGGTTTTCATGTGCGTCTATTACCGTCGGGCCGGGGTGATCGCCGTGTTGGCGCTGGCGCTCAATGTCGTGTTGATCATGGGCGCGATGGCGGCGTTCGGGGCGACGCTGACGATGCCGGGGATTGCCGGGATCATCCTGACTTTGGGGATGGCGGTCGATGCCAACGTGTTGATCTTCGAGCGGATCCGTGAAGAGCTCAACCGCGGCAGGAATCTGGCGGCCGCCATTCCGCTCGGTTATGAGAAAGCGTTCTCCGCCGTGCTGGACGGCAATGTCACCACGCTGCTGATCGGCGTGATTCTGATGTATTTCGGCAGCGGGCCGGTCAAAGGTTTCGCGGTCAGTTTGTCGATCGGTATTGCCAGCAGCATGTTTACCGCGTTGTTCATGACCCGGCTGATCTTCGATTATGCGTTGCGGTTCCGGCAATGGAAGACGTTGAAAATGTGCCGTTTTTTCAGCAAGCCGAACTACAATTTCATCAAAGCGCGCCGCTGGGCGTTTCCGTTATCCGGCACATTGCTGGTGCTGAGTGTCATCGTCTGCCTGGTCAAAGGCAGTTCGATGCTGGGGGTGGATTTCACCGGCGGCACCATGTTGTCGTTCAATTACGCCGAAGAAGTGCCGGTCAAACAGTTGGAAACTTCGCTGCAAGCGGCCAATCTCGAGGCCCGGATCGGTTACAAGGCCAATGCCTCGATGTCGGACAACCGCAAAGTGGAGTTCCTGATCCGGGAGATCGACCTGAGCGGTGATCAGCAGGCGACGGACATCAAGAGCCGGGTGCTGGAGAAGTTGTCGCGGGATTTCCCGCAACTGCAGTTGTCCGACGGGCAGGAATCCACCGTCGGCGGCCTGGTCGGCTGGGAGATGAGCAAGTCGGCGCTGCTGTCGATCGTGTTGGCTGTCGTCGGCATGATCATTTACGTTTCGCTCCGTTTCGAATTTTCCTACGCGATCGCCGGAATGATCGCGCTGGCGCACGATGTGCTCATCGCCCTGGGGATTTTCCTGCTGATGGGCCGGGAATTGTCGCTGCCGGTGGTGGCGGCGCTGTTGACGATCATCGGCTATTCGATCAACGATACCATCGTCATCTTCGACCGCATCCGCGAAGAAGTGAAGCTGATTCCGGACAAAACCTATTCGGAAATCATCAACATCAGCATCAATCAGACCTTGAGCCGGACCATTTTGACCAGCGTGACGACGCTGCTGGTCGTCGTGGTGATGTTCTGCTTCGGCGGCATCGCGATCAACGATTTTGTCCTGGTGATGATGCTGGGAATTGTCATCGGTACCTTCTCCTCGATCTTTATCGCCAGTCCGATAGTGTCGTTCTGGCACCGTAAAATCGGCATGCGTGTCGCCCGGGAAAAGTAAACTGAAAAGTGGCGCCCGCCATCCGCACTCAACGGATGACGGGCGCCGGGATTAGGGAAAACGGGAATATCTTAACGCTTACAGCGCAAGATCGTTGAAATAGAGCGCCTCGGTGGGCTGGTCCGCTCCATTGTCGTCGTTCGTTTCGGGCGTTTCCTCGCTTTCGGCCGGAACTTCGGCCTCAATGCTGACTTCGTCGGTCTCTTCGTTGTCGTCCTTGACCGCTTCGTCATCCGTTCCGGCCGCATCCGCCGCCGGTTCCACCGCTTTGTCGTTGCCGTCCTTGACCGCTTCGTCATCCGTTCCGGCCGCATCCGCCGCCGGTTCCACCGCTTTGTCGTTTGTTTCGGCGTCTTCCGGCTGAACTGCCGTTTCCGCTTCATTCTTCGTTGCCGGTTCGTTTGCCGGTTCGGCCACTGCCGGCTCGTCTTCCGCTGTCGGGGTCACGGTCGCCTGACCGGCAGTAGCCGGGCAGACGGTGCTGTCTCCAGCGGCGACGGGGTCGGCGGCAGCGTCCGGCAGGTCGCTGGCAACGGTGTAAGTGACGGCGAAAGCCGTGACCAGGGCCAGGGTTGACCAGATGATTTGTCTCATTTTTCAAACTCCTTTTTTGGATTCGGCAGCCGGCCTATTCCGGTTGCTTTCTTTACCCAATAGTATAACCAATGAAGATAACCGGAAGATTGCCGGAAGATTACAATTTGGCAATCTGGCCGAAAAAGACTTATTTTTGCGGTAAAAAGACGGTAAATTCGGTACCCTGACCGAATTTGCTGTCGGCTTGAATGGTGCCGCCGTGGGCCTGGACAATGGCGCGAACCAACGCCAAACCCAGGCCGTTGCCGGGACAGTTGCGGCTCGGATCGCTGCGGAAGAAGCGTTCGAAGACGCGGGACAGGTCTTCCGGCCTGATGCCGCAGCCGTTGTCGCGGATGCGGGTGACGACGGCCTGTCCGGCGGTGGTCAGCTCCACGTCGATGCTGCCGCCGGGGGCGGTGAATTTCAGCGCGTTATCCAGCAAATTGGCGAAAACCCGTTGAATTTTGAGTTTTTCAGCGACGATCGGCACCGGTGTTGCCGGCAGATGCAGGTGCAATTCGATCGACTTGGCTTCGGCGGAGGCGGAAAATAATTCGCCCGCCCGGGCCAGCAGCCGGTTCAAATCGAACTCTTCCTTGGTTAGTTTATCGCAATTGGCTTCCATCCGGGTGATTTCCAGCATGGTGTTGATGATCTGCAACATCTGATTGCATTCCTCGGCGACGATCGCTGCCATTTCCCAGTAAGCGGACAACTCCTGACGTCCGCTGACGGTAATTTCGGCCAGTCCGCGAATACGGGTCAGCGGCGTCCGCAAATCATGCGCCACGTCGTCGGTGACGCTTTGCAGTTCCAGAAATAATTTTTCAGTATTGGCTGTCATCCGGTTGAAGGTGTGGACCAGCTCATCGATTTCCGTCCCGTCGTTGCCGACCGGCACCCGGCGGCTGAAATCGCCGGCGGCGATTTGCCGGGCGGTGGCGCTGACCCGTTGCACCCGGCAGAGAAAACGGCTGGCGATGAACCAGCCGCACAGACTGCCGGCCAGCAGAATGCCGGCGAAAGTGACCAGGCAGATCAACAGATATTGGTGCATCAGCGTCTGGGTCGGCTGCAGGTTGCGCCCGATCAGCAGACGGCTGCCGTCGAACAACGGCAGTTCCAGCAACCGGAAGTCGGCGGTCGGTCCGGAGACGGTGCTGTAGCGTTCCCGGGAAAGCGGGCCGGTCGATTCCGACAGGTTCGAGGTCAGCGAATGGGCCAGCAGCCGTCCGTCCGCCGCATACAGCCGCAGGACGAGGTTGTTGCGTCCCTCCGACACTTCCCGGTCCTCGAACGTCTTCTGCAAAGCGGCGAGATGATTGGCCGGATCGAGCAATTGAGAATAGACCGTATTGTCGGCCCCCAGCCGCAATTCGTACAGTTTGCCGTCGGCGCAGCCGTAGAGAATTTGAAACTGGTCGTCCGAGACGTTGCGTTCGAAGGCCACCAGCGGCTGCAGGGTCGGTAGTTTCTGCCGGAAACGCTGCAGCGTGCCGGGCTTGACGGCGGCGAGCGGCAGCTCCCGGTCGAATTTCTGGAAGCGTTTGCCGGTCAGGTATTCATAGACCAGTTCGCGGGCGCTGTTTTTCAGTTGCCGGTCTACCGCGTCGTACAGGGCGCGGCCGAGGCAGAAGTAGAGCAAGGCCAAACCGGCAATCGCCGAAATGGCGAAGAGAGCGGCGTACCAGACGGCAATCCGGAATTTAACGGTTTTCGAAATCCGCCTGAGGCTCCAAGACATAGCCGAATCCCCTGATCGTATGGATCAATTTGCTGTCGAACGGTTTGTCGATTTTTTCTCGCAGCCGGCACATGCGGGTTTCGACGATGTTGGTCTGCGGATCAAAATTGTATTCCCAGACGTGGTCCATGATCATCGTTTTGGAAACCACCCTGCCGGCGTTGCGGGCCAGATATTCCAGCAGGGAAAATTCCAGCGGCTGAATGTCGATGCGGACATCGCCGCGATACACCTTGTGGCTCAACAGATCGACGCTCAGGTCGCCGACCCTCAGCGTCGTCGGTTCCAGGTTGGTGTTGGCCCGGCGCAACAGCGCCTGGAGTCGGGCGAGCAGTTCGGAAAAGGAGAACGGTTTGACCAGATAGTCGTCGCTGCCGTTTTCCAGTCCTTTGATTTTGTCCTTCACCGAGTTTTTGGCGCTCAGAATGATGATCGGCCGGCTGTTGCCGCCGGCACGGAGTTTTTCGACCAGCGTGAAGCCGTCCAGCCCCGGCAGCATGACGTCGATGATCGCCAGATCGTAGCTTTCCGTGCGGGCTTTGAACAGGCCGTCCGTCCCGTCGGCGGCATGGATCGTATTGTAGCCGGACTGCTGCAAGCCCTTGAGAATGAAATCCGCCGTTCTGGCGTCATCCTCGACCAAAAGAATTCTCATAAATTGTCCCGATCAGCATTTTTGCATGAAAAAAATGAAATCGTTTGATGGAAACCGCCATAAAATAAAATTGCGCCGGAGAAACCGGCGCCCGCTTTCCAGTCCATCCCGCCTTGGCAAGTTCCGCTCAAGCCTGGGTGATGCTGTCCATTTCCTGCAGCATGATGCCGGTCCCGTTGGCGACGGCGAGCAACGGATCTTCGGCGACGAACACCGGCAAGCCGGTTTCTTCGACCAGCAGCCGGTCCAGGCCGTCGAGCAACGCTCCGCCGCCGGCGAGCATAATGCCGCGGTCGATCAAATCGGCGGCCAATTCCGGCGGACAGCGTTCCAGCGTCGCCCGGCACGCTTCGATGATCGTCGTGATCGGCTCCTGCAGGGCGATCCGGATTTCACCGGCGTTGATCCGGACGGTTTTCGGCAGGCCGGACACCAGGTCGCGGCCTTTGACTTCCATTTCGGCGTCATCTTTGGTCGGATAGGCGCTGCCGAGGACGATTTTGATCCGTTCTTCGGTCCGCGACCCGATCATCAAATTGTAAACCCGTTTCATATGCTGGCCGATCGCGGCGTCCAGTTCGTCGCCGCCGACCCGGACGCTTTTGGCGCCGACGATGCCGGAAAGCGAAATGACCGCCACTTCGGTCGTGCCGCCGCCGATGTCGACGATCATGCTGCCGGACGGTTCCGCCACCGGCAGCCCGACGCCGACCGCTGCCGCCATCGGCTCCTCGACCAGCGATACCACGCCGGCGCCGGCTCGTTTGGCACTCTCTTTGACCGCCCGATTTTCCACTTCGGTGATGCCGGACGGCACCGCCACCAGCACCCGGGGGCCGAGCAGTTGCTGCCGCCAGGGCACCGAATTGATCGCCTTGCGGATGAAATAGCGCAACATGCTTTCGGTGATGTCGAAGTCGGCGATGACGCCGTCCTTCATCGGGCGGATGGCCTGAATGTTGCTTGGCGTCCGGCCGAGCATGCGCTTGGCCTCTTCGCCGACAGCAAGAACCTCTTTGGTGTTTTCGGTGATCGCCACCACGGATGGTTCGGACAGGACAATCCCTTTGTCTCGGACGTAAACCAGACAGTTCGCGGTACCCAGGTCAATACCGATGTCCGTCGTAAAAAATTTGGCCAACCGTTGCGTAAACATCAAAATTCCCTGCTTTATTCTGTAAAATTCATGCTAAATTTTGGAAAATTACTCCATTCACTATTAATAAAGAACCATTTGACGAAAAGTCAACACTGCAATGGTGTTTTCAAGCGACTTTTTGGTTGCCGGATTGTCCGGCAAAACTCAGCCGACCGAAGCGCCCGAGCCGATTTCGCCGTCGACGGTAACCAGACGCAGTTCCTTGCCTTTTTTGGCCGCCAGCAACATGCCCTGCGATTCGATGCCGCGGATCCTGGCCGGCTTCAGATTGGCGACGACGACGATGGTTTTGCCGACGATCTCCTCCGGAGTGTAAAACTGAGCGACGCCGGCGACCAACTGACGTTTTTCCGCGCCGATTTCGATCTGAAGCTTCAGCAGTTTGTCGGCGCCGTCGATCTTCTCCGCCGCCAGCACTCTGGCCGTTTTCAACTCCGTCTGGAAAAACTGATCGATGGTGATCAGGTTGACCGGCTTTTCCGCCGGCGGAGCGGCCGGCGCCGGTTTTGCCGGCGCCGGTTCATCGACGATGCGCGGAAACAATCCGGCGCTGTCCTGCACCTGCCGTCCGGAAAGCACGTTGGCGTCATTTTCCAGTTCGACGATGGAGCAGTGGGCCGCTTCCGCGGCGTTCAAGCCGAGCGCCAGCCGCAATTCGGTCATTTTTTCCGGCATCACCGGATGGAGCAGCACCGAGATTTGCCGCAACGCTTCGGACGCGGTATACAAAACAGTCCGCAGCCGGCCGGTTTCGCCTTGTTTGGCCAGCGTCCACGGCGCGGTTTTTTCCAGGTAGCGATTGCCGGCGCGCACCGCGTTCATGATACTCTCCAAACCCTGTTCCAGCCGCATTTCGGCCAGCGCCTTGCGCATCGCCTCCCGCGCCGCGCGGACCGTCTGCAGCAGCTCTTCGGCGTCGGCGTCCGGCGCTTCCGGCGCCGGAATGACGCCGCCGCCATTGCGCAAGGTCATCTTGAGCACCCGGCTCAGCAAATTGCCGAGGTCATTGGCCAGATCGCTGTTGTAGCGGCCGACGAAGGCTTCTTCGGTAAACGAGGCGTCCTGGCCGAGCGACATTTCCGCCATCAGGAAATAACGGAAGGCGTCGACGCCGCAGCGGTTGATCATGTCCATCGGATTGACGACGTTGCCGAGCGATTTGCTCATCTTCTCCCGACCGGTCAGCCACCAGCCGTGGGCCAGGATGCTCTCCGGCAGTTCGACGTTCATCGCTTTGAGCATGGTCGGCCAGTAAACGGTATGAGTGGTCAGGATATCCTTGCCGATCAGGTGGTAGGACGCCGGCCACCATTGGCGGAACATCTCGTCATCCTGCCGGTAGCCGACGCCGGAAATGTAGTTGATCAGCGCGTCGAACCAGACGTAACAGACGTAATCGGGATCGAACGGCAGCTCGATGCCCCAGCTCAAACGGGCCTTCGGCCGGGAAATGCACAGGTCGCCGAGCGGTTGCCGCAGGAAACCGAGCGTTTCATTGGCGCGGAATGCCGGCTGGATGAAGTTCGGGTGGCTTTTGATGTAATCGATCAGCCATTGCTGATAGTTGCTCATCCGGAAAAAATAGTTCGACTCGATGATTTCGGTGACCGGCCGGCCGCATTCCGGGCATTTGCCGTCGACGAGGTCCTTTTCGGTGAAAAAGCGCTCGTCCGGCACGCAGTACCAGCCTTTGTATTCGGCCTTGTAGATCAGGTCGCGGTCATAGAGGTCCTGCAATACTTCGCGGACGACTTTTTTGTGAAAATCGCCGGTGGTGCGGATGAAGCGGTCGTTGGTGATGCCGAGCTTGTGCCACAGCTCCTGGAACCGCACGACGGTACTGTCGCACTGCTCCTGCGGCGTGATGTGGTTCTGCTCGGCGGCGCGCTGCACCTTCTGGCCGTGTTCGTCGGTGCCGGTCAGGAAAAAAGTCGGGATGCCGAGCGAACGGTGATAACGGGCCAGGACATCGGCCAGCACCGTCGTATAAGCGTGGCCGATATGCGGTTTGTCGTTGACGTAATAAATCGGCGTGGTCACATAAAATTTATCGGGATTCATATAAAATGCTCTTTCCTTCAAAAATGATATATTACAATACAATTCTGATACTCTACCGTCTTTTCCGGAAAAATACAATTCAAAAATTTCCGTGAAAAGTCCATTCCCGGCAAATAACCGCCTGTCCGGCCGGCCGGCGGCGCGGTTTCGGCATTTTTTTCCCGGAAAAAGCGCTTGGCAGCTTGGCATTGCCTGCGGATAAACCTACATTAACTTTCTGAAAATGAACGTTTGGTTCGGAACCGTCAAAAAGGAGATGGTATGATAAATAACTGACGTTCGCGGAATCAGCTTTCTGCGTGTAATTTATGGCGATTAACTTACACGTTTGGAAGCGGACAGGTTGCAGACTGAATGTTTCAATGAGGCGCATCAGAAACGATGACGACCCCGGAAAGGAGATTAGTCAGATCTGTAAACCAGAGCGCCACCGTAGAGAGCGACTGATTAATCGACTACTCTGTATGGGAGGATGGTGAGGCCGTGACAGCAGTTCCGCTTCGATTCGTGAAAAACGAATGGAGGCAGAGAATGATGACAAGTTTTGTTGGAGTGGATTTGCACCGGAACAATTTTACTTATTGCATCCGGGTAAATGGGGAAGAACGGAAAATCGGCAAGTGTGAGATTACCGAACTGAAGGGCTTTGCCGCAATGCTCGGTCCGAACACGGCGATGGCGGTGGAGGCGACCGGAAATACGTTCATGTTTTGCAGCTCGCTGAAAGCTCATGTCGGGCGACTGGTGGTGGTGAATCCATCACAGTTCAAAGTCATCAGCATGTCCACCAAAAAGACGGACAAACATGACGCAAAAGTGTTGGCGGAGTTCCTGGAAAAGGATATGCTTCCGGAGGTAAGAGTGAAAGACGATTTGCAGGCGAAAATTTCAAGTCTGACGCAGACCAGGGAAAAACTGGTTCAGTTGCGTACCGTATTGAAAAACAAAGTCAACAATCTGTTAGCAGCTAACTTCATCGTGCTGAAACGGGAAGAACTGTCCACGGAGAAAGGGCTTTTGAAAGCATTGAGTTATCACTTCGACCCGATCACCGACACGGAAATGCTGGTGGTTGTCGAACAGATTCGCAGTCTGAACAAAAGCATTGAAAAACTGGATAAGGCGATTGAGGATCACGGCAGCAAGATGGACGGCTTCGACAACCTGAAATCCATCAAGGGAATCGGCTCGAAAGGTGCGGCGATCCTGTTGGCAACCATCGGCAATATCGCTGATTTCCGATCGGCAAAGCAGTTGGCCGCTTATATCGGAATCGTCCCCAGAGTGAGCAATTCAAATGACACGGTTTGCCACGGAAGAATCACGAAGAGCGGCAGCAAGATCGCCAGAACCGCTTTGGTGCAATGCGCTTTGATCGCCAAACGCTACAGCCCGTATCTCAATGCCTTTCATGAATCGGTAAAAAGTCGGCGGGGAGGTGCGAAAGCCAATATCGCCTTGGCTCGCAAATTCCTCGATATCGTGTATAGAACATTAAAAAACAATTGGATGTTTGAGAATTTTACTCAATTCAAGCTCGTAAAAAATTGAGTTTTTCTCGACATCGAAGTGGAAATTTATCATGGGAGCGCACTTAATGATCGATATTCAGACCGGCTGTTATCGGCTCAGTCTCAATCCCCGTTCCGGCACCATCGGCTCGATGCGTGGCGCCGGTGATCCGGAGTTTGTCAATCTGGCGCACATCGACGCCGAAGCGGGATTCGGCAATCTGGTTTATACCAGGCGCAGCGAAACGCCGGCCTTTGAAGAATATGCCAGTCCGATCGGCGTGCCGGGCGTCCGGCTGCGGGAATACCGCTCGTTCGCCAATCTGCAGTCGGCGTCCGGCCGGACCTTCCGGTTCGAGAACGGTTTGAGCCAGTTGGCGGTCACCTATCGTTTTCATGAGGAATATTTCGACATCGAATTGGAGTGCGCGCTGGAAGACGCCGACCAGATCGGCCTGGATTTGAATGTCGCCTTTATGGATTTGCGCCAGACCGACGCCCGGGAATATCAGTTCACGCCGCAATCGTTCTATGTGGCCGAGGACCGGTCGCTGGCTTACGTTTATCTGGCCAAGCTGGCCGGTTGCGGCATGTTCATTCATTCGTTGACCGAATGTGCCGGCTGGCGGCTGCTCTACGGCTACGGCGGCGATTTCGTCGTGCGCGGTTTGCAGATGCTGCGGCGGTTTGACAGCCGGCTGGATGCCGCCCATGCCGCCGAGGCCGGGAAGCCGGTCAAGTTCGCGGTGCGGGTGTCGTTTCCGGCGTCGCTGACGGCGGCGCTGGATCGCCTGCAGCGGCAAAACGGGATGCCGCTGCCGCAACTGCCGCTGCTGTCGACCGAAGCCGGCGGCGCGCTGCCGTTCCTGCCCGGCTGTGAAGTGGCCGGCCTGACGCTGCGCCATCCGGATGGCCGGCTGGAAACGCTGCCGCCGGACTGCCGGCAAATCCGTTTGCCGGACCCCGGCTTTTACCTGCTTCATTTGCAGAGCCGGGCCGGCGGCGCGCTGGACATCGTGCTGCAGGCGTCGCTGCCCTGGCTGGAGACGCTGAAACGGGCCTGCCGGAAAGCCGAGCCGACTTTTGGCGCCTGTGCCGAAGGCTGGTACTGGGCGCAGGGATTCGCCCTGGCCCGGCGCTGGTTCGGGCCGGACCGCCGGATCGACGACTATCTGCACGATGCTTTGTGCCTGGTCGGCATGCAGGGAGTGGAACCGCCGGCCAATCCGCCGGCGCCGCCGCGGGAGGAGACGATGCGCCGGCTGACGGCCGGGAAGCCGGATTATCCGGTCTACCAACCCGGCGAGAAATTTTTCATGTATGTCCCATGTCCGGAAGAACACACCTTTCTCGGCATCAGGCACGCGCCGTTCCATCTGTATCGATGGGAACGCATTCAGGACCAGTTTGCCTTGATTCAAACCTACCTGCTGGCGGCCGACGCCTATGGCGAAGACGGCTTTTATGAGCATGCCATCCGCCTGGCCGAGGCGATGATCGCCGATCATCTGGCGCCGGACGGCTCATTGCGCTGCGTCCGGGAGTGGGAACGGGTGTCGATCGATTACACGACGGTCATCGCGCCGCTGCAGGCTTTGGTGGAGCTGTATCTGGCGATGTGCCGCAAGGCGGATGCCCGGTCGGAACGGCTGCGGGAAATCTGCCTGAAAATCGCCGATTATCTGGTGGCCCGCGATCTGGAATTTCCGACCGAAGGGTGCAGTTGCCATCTGCGCTGGACGGAAGACGGTTCGATCGCCTGCACCGCGCTGTCGGTGCTGTTCGTTTACCACTATGTCGAAGCGGACGTTCGTTATCTGGAGCTGGCCCGCCGGGTGATGGAGTTTCACCGCATCTGGCAGTTGACGGCGCCGGACGCCCGGGTGGAGGGATCGAGTTACCGCTACTGGGAGACCCAGTGGGAAAATGACGGAGAGGGGCGGGCGATCAATGCCGGCCACGCCTGGACCTTGTGGCAGGCCGAAGCGCTGTTTTATCTGGCGTTGAGCGACAACGATCCCGAAGCGCTGCTGGACTCCTACAACGGCTACCGGACCAATTTGTGCAAATACATGCCGGACGGCACCTGTTACTCCTGTTTCACGCCGGATTACCTTCCGCAGCGGCCGCGCCGGTTCGAGCTGTGCCACTGTTATCCGAAAAAACCGGACAACAGCCTGGCCTTTTACCTGTGGCCGCGCAGCGTCGACAGTTGGCTGAAAACGTTTGCCCTGATTGCGCCGGAACGGCTCGGTTTGTCGCCGGAGCTGGGTGTCATCGGCTTGAATTGCCGGGTGGAGGAGTCGGGTGGCCGGTTGGCGGTCACGCCGCTGGCGCCGTTTGCGGAGCAGGTTTTCATCGCCCTGCCGGAAGAAAAAGAAATTGTCATACACGGTGCCGGGCCGTTGAATGTTTTGGGCGGTCCGGCCCGGAAGATCAGTTATCAGAATTGAGGAGTTGTACGGATGAGCAACAATAAACTGTTGAGCCGGGCCGAACTGCCCGAGGAGTTGACCTGGGATTTGTCGGTGGTTTACCGGGATCTGGCAGAATGGGAAGCCGACTATCGGAAGATTATGCCGCTGGTCGACAAGGTGATGACCTTCAAGGGGCATCTGGCCGACTCGGCGGAGACGCTGGCGGCGGCGATCGCCGCGATGGACGATATGGAGCGGCTCGGCGAGAAGGTCTATGTTTTCGGCCATTTGAAATCGGATGAAGACACCGCCAACAGCGGGAACCGGGCGCTGGTCGAGCGGGCGGGGGCGTTGTTTGCCGAAATTTCCGCCAAAACCGCCTGGTTCGAGCCGGAGATCATGGCGATTGCGCCGGAGCGGATCGAGGAATTGCTGAACAGTCCGGAGATGGCCTTTTACAAGCGCAGCATGGAAGAACTGCTGCGCGGCCGGCGGCATACGTTGTCCGAGGCGGAAGAGAGTGTGCTGGGCGCGTTGTCCGATGTACTCGGCACGCCGTCGAAAACATTTTCGATGCTGAACAACGCCGACCTGGTTTTTCCGAAAATCACCAATGCCGCCGGCCGGAAGGTGGAACTGACCCACGGCAATTACATCAAATTTCTGGAGAGCGGCGACCGCAAGGTGCGGCGCCGGGCGTTCAAGGCGATGTTCACGGCTTATGAAAAATTGCGCAACACCTTCGCCTCGACGCTGGACGGCACGGTCAAAAAACATGTCGTCGGCGCCAAATTGCGGCATTACCCGTCGGCGCTGGAGCAGGCGCTGTTCGATGACAACGTGCCGGCGGAGGTGTACCGCAACCTGATCAAGGCGGTGCACGCCAAGCTGCCGGCGCTGCACAAATACTTGAAGTTGCGCGCTAGGGTGCTGAAACTGCGGAAACTGGATATGTACGACATCTATGCGCCGCTGTTGTCCGACTGCCGCCGGGAGTTCAGCTGGCCGGAGGCGGTCCGGCTGGTCAAGGCGGCGCTGCGGCCGCTGGGCGAAGAATATTGTCAGGTGCTGGACCGGGCGTTCCGGGAGCGCTGGGTGGATGTGCCGGAGTGCCGCAACAAGCGTTCCGGCGCCTATTCGAGCGGCTGCTATGACACCAATCCGTATCTGCTGCTGAATTTCAACGGTACTTTGAACGATGTTTTTACCCTGGCGCATGAACTGGGGCATTCGATGCACAGCTATTATTCCAACCGGCATCAGGAATATCATTATGCCGATTACAGCATTTTTGTCGCGGAGGTGGCGTCGACGACCAACGAATTGCTGCTGCACCATTATTTGTACCGCGATACCGCCGACCGGCAGTTTCAGGCTTATCTGCTCTGCCATCTGATCGACGAGATCCGCGGGACGATCTACCGGCAGACGATGTTCGCCGAATTTGAACTGCTGATGCACGAATTGAGCGCCAGGGGGGTGCCGCTGAGCGCCGACCGGCTGTCGCAGGAATACAAGGCGCTCAATGACTTCTATTACGGCGACGCGGTCAAGTCCGATCCATTGATTGCGATGGAGTGGGCGCGGATTCCGCATTTTTATTACAACTTCTATGTTTACAAATATGCCACCGGCATGTCGGCGGCGTTGAAGCTGTCGCAGAATATCCTGAGCGGCGATCCGGAAAAATTGGAGCGCTACTTCGGGTTCCTGAAAGCGGGCGACTCCAAGGATGTGCTGGACATCATGGCCGATGCCGGAGTGAACCTGGCGACCCCGGAGGCGATTGAAAAGGCGCTCGAAGAGTTTGAAAAAGTCGTCGATCAGCTGGCGGAAAAATTGAATTGATCAAGCGAACCGGAAAGGAGCCGGATTATTTATGCAGGAACAGGAGTCTTCAAGCCGAAGTGCCGAATCGTCGCCGGAAACGTCCGGGATGGCGGTGAACCCGCCGCCGTCTTCCACCTACGGCAAAATTGCGGAAATTCCGACACTGGAAGCGGTGGAGGGCATCCGTTTCGATTTCAATGACGGCATCCGGATCGCGTTTCCGCACAATGACCGGGAATACCGGGTCTGCTTCGAGGACCTGGATACCGGCATCGTATTGTACAATGCCGATACGGTGCCCGGCGCTCTGGTTACCAGCATCAAGAAATTCTTCATCCGTTTCCGGTTGCAGATTTTCCGCAAAGGCGAAAAGGAGCCGATTTTCGTCCACGATTACGACGCGAAGGATCGTGAAGTGATGATCCAGCTTCCGGTCGGCACGATCGGCGATTCGATCGGCTGGTTCAGCTATATCGAGCGTTTCCAACAGAAGCACCAGTGCCGGATCGTCTGTGTGATGACGCCGTGGATTGCCGATCTGGTCCGCGATCAGTATCCGGATTTCCGGTTCATCACGGTGGACGAAACGCTGCAGTACCGCCCGTATGCCAGCTATTACATGGGGTTGTTCTTTCACGGCAATGTCGACAACCAGCCGGTGGATTTTCGTTATATCGGACTGCACCGTACTGCCGGATACATTCTCGACGTCGATCCGTCGGATATTCCGCCGCGTTTCGACTTGACAGCGCCGCGCCGGATTGCCGAGCCTTATGTCTGCATCGCTGCCCAATCCTCCAGCCAGGCGAAATACTGGAACAATCCGCATGGCTGGATGGAAGTGGTGAAGTTTCTGAAAGCAAACGGTTACCGGGTGTTGTGCATCGACAAGGAAGCGGTGCACGGCAACGGCATCCATTACAACTTCATCCCCTATGGCGCCGAGGATTTCACCGGGGCGCTGCCGTTGCAGGAACGGGTCAATCTGATCAAAGACGCCGACTTTTTCATCGGTTTGTCCAGCGGATTGAGCTGGATTGCCTGGGGCTGCGGTGTGCCGGTGGTGATGATTTCCGGTTTCACACATCCGACCAACGAATTCGCGACGCCCTACCGGGTCATCAATTATCACACCTGCCACAGTTGCTGGAATGACATGCGCATCGATTTCGATCACTATGATTTCCTGTGGTGCCCGCGCCACAAGGGTACGGCACGTCAATTCGAATGTACCCGGCTGATTTCCGCTTTTCAGGTCATTTCGACAATTCGCAAAATTCCGGCCTTTCAACGGCATATCGCCGCGAGTGGTGATCAGGTAAAAGTGCCGCCCGCGCCTCAATCGGCTTGCCTGTCGCCGACGTAACGGAGGGACGTCGGCATGGATTGTAACATCGAAGAAAGACCGTCACTGCGGGCACTTGCCGTCAGCCGGGAGTGTGCCGGCAAAGGCTGTCCGGAGTTGCCTGATCGGGGTATTTTTCTAGCGGAGGAGAAATCGCCTGCGAGTAATATATGGGGATTAACCGCGGCGCGAAGGAGGGCGGTAGGTTCCGTGATGTGGATAGGCGAAACGCCAATAGAGCGATTTGATATTTTCTACGAGAACAGCTCCATGATTTTTTAGGAATCATTATGGTCCGATATATCAAGCGCTTTTTCACTTTTTCCAGGCGTTCGGGTAGAAAAGGAAACATTTAGCCTGAATGTTGCATGAAACTTTCGAATCGTCGAGAAATGTTCAGAAGATTCGGAAGTTTTTATTTTCAGAGTCGGATATTGTCGTTTTTTTGCAAATTGAGCATATTCCCCCTTTCCCCCGTTGTTGTTCGGCGAGCCGGGGACAGCTCTCCAAGGTTTTATTCCCAAGCGATGATTTTCGCAGCGATCAAGCGGAGGAGTTCCTGATTTGGACAAGCACTTGAAAGAGCAACATAAATTTTTCTGGTATTCCGCCGAATAATGGCACCGATTTTCACCAGGTATAAGCGAATGCTGCCGCAGGTAGCCTCGGCAAATTGAGTTCCTGTCAACAACAATGCCCGAAACCGTTCCATGAGAATATAAGCCAAACTTGAAAGCAGAAGCCGGAATTGATTTGCCGCAAAGTCATGGCAGCTCGTCCGATCAGCGAAAAGATCCAGCTGCTGTTCCTTGATCCTGTTTTCCATCTCACCTCGGGCGCAATAGACTTTTTCATAAAGATATTGTCCATCATCATCAAGATTGGTGACGATAAAACGATTATTCGGTCCGGGGGAGTTGAATTCCGCTTTGGCAATCACCCGGCGCGGGTATTTCCAAGTTCCTGCCGCATATTCGAACTGAGTAAACAGTTTTGCTTTTTCATGTGTTTCGTTGTAAAGTGCTTCCGCTTTCACTTGAAGATCTTTTGATAATTCCAGCAAACGTGGATTTTTCGCCAATCCGACAATATATTTGACCTCATTTTTATCACACCAGTTCAGCATTTTCTGCCGACAAAAGCCACTGTCTCCCCGGAAAATAATCTTAACCTTCGGCCATTTCTGCCGAAAGCGCTTTACCAGTAGCGAGAGAATCGCCCAAGCATGCTTGGCCGCATCAATTTTTGATGGACGCAAATAAGCCACAAGCAATTGATCCCCGCAGAAAACATACAACGGCAAAAAGCAATAGTGGTCATAATAGCCATGAAAAAAGCGATTTTCCTGCATCCCGTAAGTGAGGTCATCGGTAGCATCGAAATCAAGAATCAATTCTCGAGGCGGCGTGGAAAAACTTTCGATAAAGAATTCGACAAACAATCGGCTCAAATCTACGCAAGCACGACGATCGATTCCATTTTCGAATCGACATAAAGTGCTTGGAGTGGCGAGTTGACGATCACGACCGACAACAGTTTGAATCAGCGGATCAGTTCGCAATTCATGATGGTCATTGAGATCTTCATGGCCGGCAACCAAACCAAAAACTCGTTGACGAAGCATGCTCAGATAGGAATGCTCAACTTTTCCGGGCTGTCGAATATCAAAAGAATCCAGCAGGTTACCGGCGCGCCGGGTCAAACCGAGTTTGCGGTCGAATTCTTTCACAAAAAGCAACCCGCCGTCACTGCTGATATCTCCACCGGCGAAATTGAATTCAATTTTTCTGCTTTTCGGACCTTGAAAGACCGGAATCGAAACATTACATTTTGTCATTGGCAGACCTCGGCGTTATATTGTGATGTAAGATATTACAATATAATACGTTAGTCGAGAATCTGCCTCTTTGTTTTTGAAAATTTACGCAATATTCAGGTTAGTTGGGCTTTACGGACAGATTGACCATTCCGGACTTCAGAAGTACATCGAACATGGTGTTGCGCCAAGCCCAATCGAGCTGGTCTATGGCCTCCGGCAGCATCAATTCTTGCATATTGCCTACCGTGCTGACAAAGTGCGGGTTACCATGTTCATCGACCGTACATTCCGCAGTCTTCAGGAACTCTTTTACTTCATTCCAACACTGGGTTCCCCCTGCGTCTTCCTGAAAGTAACGGATTGCCTGTTCCCGCTTGGCTGGATCAACCACACAATCGGGCATTTGCATGACGAATTCAACTCGGTGATTGGAACAATCCGTGTTCTCGCGGACCGGCGATTCAGGAACGGTTCCCGAGTCTTCTTGTGAAGCGGCTGTCGGAACAGTCGTGTTATGAACCTGATTGTCGTCGGCATCATTGTTGACGTTTTCCGCAGGAGTGATCTTACTGTTTTTCTTCATGTTAATGTTCCTCGTTGAGGGGTTAGAGTTTAGGAAGGACTCCGTGTCCTTCCCTCACGTGTACGCTTGTGTTACTACTTGATAATGTAATCGTTGCTTATTTTCGTCTCCTTTTGCTTGAGCTTGTTATGGTGGTGAACACCGAATGTCGTTCACCGACATATAATCTATATGGCCCATTATTTTTTACTGAGACAGTGCCTTGAGATAACAATCGCTCCGAGCAAACAGCAAACGCCGTTCCTTCAGAGCAGCACGATATCCCTTTGGTATCCGAGACGAGAAGAGTTCGTATTGATGCTTCGGGGTGTTGTCTTTCTGGGGGGCGTTAAATGGTTCTTTACCTCAGCGTGTCCGAGGCACATTATGTTCATCATATTAGAAATATTTCTGTGATGTTCTTCGTTCGTCAAAGGCGGAACATCCGCTTCACCTTCACGGAATCTCCGTAAAACCGAACATTCGGCATCCCCCTGGAGTCTTCTCTTTTTCGCTTACCTTCGCCGCATAACTCATCCAGTGGGAAGCATCGTTCAGTCGACTCTCCGTATCCGGTGCATTACGACGAATTCGTATCCCGGTTCCGCCTTCAGCCTGGCCTTGCGGTGGACAGTACCGCACGTAATTGGAATCAGACGGGCAACCAATCTCACGAGCCCAGACGTCATTGAAGAATCTCGCGATCCTTACCGCGCTCTGAACCTCGTTGCCGTCGCAGATCGGATAACAATGATAATGCGGCTGCTCGGACGTCCGCTGTTCTCTGGCCCAAACAAGTTGGGTGTCGATCTTTTCCCGTTTCAGCTTCATCCGGCATTTGCGTATCGCATTGGAAATATGTTGATTGTTATCCTGAGGTTCCATTTCAGGAGGGAAACGAAACTCCAGGTGCCCCACAAACACCTGACAATGCTTATCCGTCATATACTGCAACCGCTTCTGGATTGCGGTCATGGCCTCCCGGTAAACGGGATGCTGTGGATCGGCGTTGACGGACAAATTGTTTAACTGGCTTTTCGTGTGGCGGTGTCTCTTCGGCATGATTCTATTCTCTTTCATTGAATGATTGTATGATTGATTCCTGTTCAATTATTGTTCTCCTCGTAAACTCGAACAATAGCCAGGAATCAACTCTTAGGTATTGCTATAAAACAGGTAATGCTATTTCTAATAACCGACTTGGAGGAGAAAACATATCGTCTGTATTGCCGCCGTTTTCCGTGACGCAGGATGCGGCGATACAGGGGGTCATGGATTTTACAGTTAGGTACTGTATAGGATAGTAGAAGCCGGGAGTAAAAATTAACTTAGGCTTAACAAGAAAACGATTTCAGTCTGTTTCTGTAGATAGCGATAGGGACGTTTCAGAGCACTTCCTTTCCGACTCTCTTAGGCAAGATAATTGCTGTGACAGAAACAATGGAAACGCGTCCTGATCATTGAAATCATATTCCGTACACAAAATCCGAAATAATACCATTGCCTCTATTTGAGTCGATTGAACGTTATAATCATGGAGATGGAGGCATAATAGAAACACCATTAAAATGTCTTAATCGAGGGCTATTTTTAAACTAAGCGCATTTGAATTCAAGGTCTCAAGCATGTATAATACTGTTGCATATGTAACTGCGGATATGAAAATGGATTAAAAATAACAGAATTGGTGGAACAGGTAAAATTAAGGCATGATCAATATAGAAGGATACCAAAACTTTAACACATGGGTATTCAAAGAGTATTTTGAACATGCCCTGGGGTCATACTCGAGTGTCGCCTCTGTATTTATCGATATCGATAAAGCGAATGGGAATGAAAATATTTTAGATGCATATGCCTATCTGGCTACTTGTGACTGGCAACATTTATGCGGATTTCAGAAGGATGGAATTCCTCTCTATCTGGGGCTTGTCGCAATTCAGCTGTTGGCCGCTTCCGCTCGACAGGATGATGAACTATGTTCTGCAAGCGCCTATAATCCGCGTTTACGGGAAAAGCTCTCCATAACAGACAATATACTTCAGCGAAGATATGGAGAAGGTCAAGATAGGATTTATGACCATTTTGAAAAATGGTGCAACCGGCATAGTCTGGCCATTTATTTATCCCGTCGAATAACATCCGGTCCCGGCCGGTATTGTCAATATCCCTTGAGCTTGGCATTACTGCATCGGAAAGATATTGAGTCATTAGGACTTTTTTTTCATGACTGCAAGCTGGCTCCAGATGATGAAATTGATTTTGAATGGTTTCAAAGAATTGTTCGTAATCGCATTCGTAATTTTTCGCCGCTTCAGCGAAAATGGTTGCGCTTTGATAAAGGCCGGGAAGAGGCCGCCCTGAAGCAAATGTATGCGGCTTATTTGTCTTGGGACGGTTACTATGCTGAAACGAATGAAAAGCGGAAATCACACAACCCCACACAAGCCAGGGAATATGGAATGTATTGGGCAGCGGGAGATGAGCCTTGCCCGGAATTTTTATGTAATGACAAAGAAATACCTTACCGGGATATCCCTGGGTTGAACAAAAGAGGCTGTTTTTTTGTTCAAGATCCGGGATATCCCAAAGACTGGCAATTGCTACCCCAGAAGCAAGTCGGAAGCGAAAATGATCGCCAATATGCTTTCGTTTGCATAACTGCGTCCTCACTGACCGAGGCATTGAAAGAGCAGTTCGATATAGAGCCGTTTTGCTATGAATCGTTGAGGGTTTACACTTTATCATCTGCTCAAATCGGTATTTTGGCAACATTTCTTCCAAATGTGTTTGCATTCCAACCTGCGATACGGCTTTCCGGGGGAATAAAATTGGGATATCGGATATGGATGGAAAATGCCGGGCCAATGATCGACACAGATCATTATCAGGGAGAATCCATTCTACTTGGCTGCCTGAGAAAAAATTCCCCTAAAGAGTGGAAGACCCTGAAGATTTCGGAACAGCCTCTCGTTCATTTGAAAGAAGGTCGTTATTTTTTGCAATATAGTCCGGATGCGGCTTTGATCCATTTTAAAATCGCCTCTCCTTTGCCATATGAAAATGCGGATTGGTCCAATCTTGGCTGGGCATTGGAAGAGAATGGCTTTCATGTTTCCGATACTCCTTGTATCCGAGGACTTGATTTTTCCGGCATTCCACCGGAATTACTGAAGGTATATGCTGCTTCTCCAAATACAGGGAACCCGATTCGGCAATGGTTGCGGCTATCTACTGGGCAAGCGGTTGAAAAAATTGACAACGAAAATTTGATTCATCAAGTTTTGAGGAGGGGTAAGCATGGAATACGCAATCGGTAAAGTAATATATGTCACTGGCCATGCCCGAATTGAAGTTTTATCATACCCGAAAAACGGTTTTTGGAATTCCGCGGCAATTCCGGAGCATTTTCCAAGAACAGGCAAGGTATTTGCTCCTAGTTTCAGTACTGATTTCCCTGAAATAGCTGCTGATGACATCATTTGTTTCAACTATAAAGAAAACGAAAAATTGTCCGAGCGGGAAGATCATGATGCATTCATCATTCCACGCAAAAATGAAGGCGGTCGGGTTTGGAGATGTCCGCAAGTGATAGAACTTCTTTCGGAGAATATTTTCAATCGCGTTGGGTATCCGGATATAAAAGACCATATCTACTTCTTCCGCAAGCAAGGGGCGACTTCTTATATTTGCGGTCCGTTACATAGTTCCGATTTGTCTCCCTTGAAAGGGAAAGAAGTAAATGCGTGGGTATTTCGATCAAATTACGACACGGTTTCGATCAATGAAAAATCGTATTTGATAGAACCAACGGAATTTACGAAAAAAGCTGCAGAATTTCAAGTAGATTGCATGACTGCGATTCAATTGAAAGAGTGGCTGAAAGGAAAAGTTTCCAATTGTTTGAGCTCCGACGAATTAAAGCAGATTCAGGCTAAAATCAAAAATATCGAGTCAGGCGACGAAAACGAACGGCTCTCCAAAGATCGCTTTGCCAGAATCAGGCGTTCCCTGACTGCATTGGGACTGGATTGGGAAGAAATTCAGAACCTTCGAGGAGTTCCAGGCTTTAAAATCACGATCGATGAAATTGTCAAAGCAAATATCGACACTATCTTACAAACAGAGCCTGAAGCGATCCAGCAACGCAAGAAAATGGAACAAGCCAAGGCCGATTTGACTGCGGAGCTAGAGAAAGAACGGAAACGATGCGGCGCGGCTCAAAAGAAACTGACGCAGGACTTGGAAAAACTTCAGCAACAACTCAGTTGCCGGAGCGAAGAATTGCGCGTGAAAGAAGAACAATTAACCAGTTTGCACAAACGGTGCGATGAAGTGATTGAGTTGATCAAAATACAGACTGAAATTGCCCCCTCCTGTCGCGAACCGGAGTATTCCACAGCTTCCTACCCGCTTGAGCGAGTGGAGAGAAATCCGAACGCAGAATCGGTAAATTCGGCAAACAGAGAGCAGTTTTTAAATGAGGTCAATGGTCTTTTAGGGTTAGATTTCATGACGGAACGACTGCTTAAAGATATCAGGAAGTATGATTCGTTTGTCACCGATGATATACGGACAGGTCTCTTCCTCTCTACAGTATTGGGGAATAGCATCTCCCTGCTCAGCCAACCCTCTCCCCAATGGATGGAATTTAAAGATTTCTGGTATGAGGTGTTAAAAGTCATCTGGAATTCGGCACATGCCCATCCGGATATCTGGCATTTTCTATTGATCGAAAATTTTAATATTGCCCTGCCGGAATGCTGGGGAAAGCCGCTATGGAATATTTTTGACTGCAAAGCTATGCAAATTCCTTATGCTGCAAATTCGAAGTTCCCCAAAAACTTACGCGTGATTGTGTCCCTCGCCGAAAGTGAATCGGAAGATCAGTCCCACCTTGGCCTTCCTACCAACATTGCGAAAAATTGGAAGAGACTCAATATTTCGGAGAAGTGGGACAAGCACTGGGATGATTTTTGCGATACATGGAAAGAAGGTCTGGCTGTAAATGAAGATTACTTTTATCCGGTAAAATAAATGGCAAACGAAACATTGCAAATTCAGAATATACTTTTGTTATGGCTTGCCGCTCAATCCGAGGCGGTAAGCCACGAAAGGTTACGCGATGTATGCAATGCAACTGTTTTGTCAGTCAAGAAAACTCGCGATAATTACTCTTTGTATCTATATTTCTACCCTTTGGTTCGCGCCGGGATTGTTGAATGCGGAATCGTCGGCAGGAAAACGGTATGGCGACTGTCCCCGCCAATGGTATTCTTCGAAGATTCGGCCGGTGGCCGCTCCTGGCTTGGAATCAATCTGACGGAAAGCCAGAAAGACCGCATTCCCGCCGACCTCGTTGAAGACGACATGGAACAACTTGCTACTGTCGTACGTTGGAATACTTCACAAGCAGAGCAAGGAGAGGAATTGCCTATAGTCAGTTCGCCATCGACAAGCGTGCTGTTAAAATGCTTTCCTGTATGCACCCCCGATATCTTTGCTGAGGAGGATTACAGTAATATCTCTGTTTATACACAGATATTTTCTTCCAAGGGCTGGCGTTTTTTATCTTCTGAAGATAGACCACAGGGATTATATCGTCTGTCGGAAGAAGTCTATTCCAGGCAGATTTATTTTCGCTCAGGAAAAACCTATCGTCTGGGAAAAGATATTGACGATAAATTTTGGTCTAAAATCATGCATTGCATTGATCACGAAATCCCTGTAGCGCATTATTCAAAGAAGGACAAGGAGTTGGATTTTCTTATTGACCCGCCCTTTATGTTGGGGCGCGTCCTTTTCCAGAATCAACTCTTTCACCGTTTCGATGTAAATTCGAGACAATACGGAAATGTTGAGGAAGAGCATCTGCAAGAATTAAAACGCATATTCTGCGATTGCATATCGGAGTTCGAAGGAGAAAAACATCATGACTGATCCCGTCTCTATCTGGAATGATCTGAAGAGTAATTACTTGCGATATCTGAAAACCGGCATCCCGTTATCAAACGTCAAATTGGATGATGAGCGTGAAGCGCTTTTTCATGACATCGAGAAAAATATGGATACCCTGTGGCATCAACCCTATTTCGAGCTGATGACTTCTTATCCTGCCGGAGCAAAGCTGTCTCAGCTTGACGGTTTGCCGAAAAGTTTCGAAGATTTTGCAAAACTTGGCTTATTCCTCCCCGAGAACCTGTACAAACATCAGGGAGATGCTCTTTGCGCGGTGGAAGCAGGAAAGCATATCGTTGTAACCACCGGAACCGGCTCCGGAAAAACCGAGTGTTTTATGCTTCCCCTATTTGCCAAACTGATTCGGGAAAAGCAGCGTTCTGCTTCCGCGAATGCCGTAAAGGCGATTATGCTTTACCCTTTGAACGCTCTCGTCGAAGATCAACTGGGCCGGTTGCGCAAGGCATGCAACACTCCGGTGGCCCGAAACTGGATATCCGGACATTGCAATGGTAATTTATTGACATTCGCGCGTTATACAGGCGTAACTCCCAAGACGGAAACGGAGCAGGAAGCCAAGGATTTAAAGAGAACCTGGGAGAAAATAAAAGAGAGCCTTCCGGAAAAAACGGAAGAAGAACAAAAAGACTGGATATCCCGCTTCATCAATACCGACAACGACTCGGCTGAACTTTGGAATAGAGCCCAAATTCTAGGTACTCCTCCGGATATCCTGATCACCAACTATTCCATGCTTAATGTTATGCTGATGCGCGAAAAAGAAGAGTGCATTTTTGATGCGACAAAGGCGTGGCTGAAGGAATCGCCGGAAAATGTTCTCTACCTGGTTATAGACGAATTACACACTTACCGGGGGACGCCGGGGACGGAAGTCGCTCAATTGCTGCGGCTGCTGATCCACCGCCTGGGAATTGCATCCGACTCAAAGCAAGTTCGCTTTCTGGCAACCAGTGCATCGCTCTCGGAAGATAATTATGACTTTATATGTGATTTTTTCGGTTGCGGGATTGATCAATTCTCTATTATTCAAAACCCGGTTATCCAAGCGCCTGCTGAAACCGACAAGCTTGATCCGACTGTATTCAAAGAACTGCGTAATCAGGATATTACTTCGGATATGGCGCTCCGACTGTTTCGTGAGCATCGCCTGGAGGCCATTCTAAGGAGCGCTTTCTGGAGCGGCGAAAAATATGTTCCGCGCATTTTATCCGATCTAGCAAAAATCATTTTCGACGATGATACCGAACTTGGCATAGAAGCTTTTCAGGTGCTGCTGCGCCTGACTAAGATATCCAGCGAGAATGGATCGAACAAAATCCCCTTGCGTATCCACTATTTTTTCCGCAATATTGATATGCTGTACGCTTGCAGCAATCCGGAATGCGGCGAAGTAGACGAACAATACCGTTATGAGAACCGCAAATTCGGTCGTTTATACCTGTCACCAATCAAACGATGCAGGTGTGGCGGGCGGGTCTATCCCCTGGCCATATGCAGAACCTGTGGGGAAGTCTGCCTGGAAGGCTTAGACCGAAGTGGCGAACTGATCGACGCAGCTCCGCCGGGCGAAAACCATTTGTATACGAAAAGATTCCTTTTACCTCTGCCGAATGATTCAGAAACGTTGGAATTGAGAGAATGGAAACGTTGCTCATTCGATCCATTTTCCGGAGAAGTAAAACCCGCCGAATCTCGTCGCGAAGGAGATTATCTGGCAATCAGTTGTTCCGGAGATTCCAATGATCATTTTCCGGAATATTGCCCATCCTGTGAGGCGGAAAAAAGAGGTCCGAAACAGATGGCTCCATTCTACAAGCATGGAACCGGTGTGCAGAAGGTGAATCAGCTTATGGCAGATTCACTGTATTCAGTTCTGCAAGATTCTACCAATCGAAATGAAAAATTGATTTTATTCTCAGACAGCCGACAAGGAGCAGCGAAACTTGCAGCTGGAATCGAATTGGACCACTTCCGTGATTTGCTGCGACAGCTGGTTTATCAATCGACAAAAGACATTTTAGCACAAAACCAGAAGTATACTTCATTTCTTGAACGTATTGACGATCTTTCGCGGTCGGAAGAACGTGAATTGGTTCGATATTTCAACGAAAAACGATTGGATGATATCCTTGAGCGCGCGTTAGATCATGATACAACTGCAGTTGAGACACTGAAAGAAAAACTTACTGAAGTATCTGTCGAAGAGTTATCTATCCCCATTACAAAAATTTTGACCCAATTAGGGATATGCCCAGCCGGACCGAAACCGAGTTTCTATAATCATAATACTTTGACTTGGCGAGATTGCTATTATCGCGACATTCCTTCCTCGGAAGAGTTGAATACTTACCAAAAGAATCTGCAAGCAGAACTGTCCAAAGAAATATTGACAGTTCTGTTTCCCGCCCCCCGCCGTTCTTTTGAAGGTCTTGGCCTGGGAATGGTCCGACATCGGAATATGCCGAACGACCCCAAAGCAAATACTTTAATTCGAATGCTGGGAGAAAGGCATCGCCTGCGTGGCAATGATCGTGCTTCAAGTGGAATTCCTCGCGATATCACACACTACTTTAAAATGATAGGAGTTGGCAGACACGAACTCAGCGAACTGAAAGATAAATTGATAAACGATGGAACACTGCTGGCTGATCCATTGGTCTTAACCGGCAGAAATTTGCTTGTAAACCTATTAAATTTGACCGAAGGCCAGGTGTGGCGTTGTCCACAATGCAGAACTTTACATCTGCACTCCAACAATGGCCGCTGTCTCAACTGTACACAACATTTGCCGAAAACAGGAAACGCGGCACGCAACGAGAGAATGGAAGACAATTATTATTATGCGATGGCGCATAATAAACAATATTTCCGGCTCCATTGTGAAGAGCTTACCGGACAGACAGACCGTTTGGATGCGATCCAGCGTCAACGGTACTTTCAAAATGTTTTTTTAGATGATGAACAGTTTGCCGCGAAAGCCTTCAGCATAGATTTGCTCAGTGTTACAACCACGATGGAAGCAGGAGTCGATATCGGTTCTCTGAATGCAGTTATGCTGGGCAATATTCCGCCGCAACGCTTTAATTATCAGCAGCGCGTTGGTCGTGCCGGACGACGCGGAAATGCCTGGGCTTTCGCATTGTCCGTAGCCCGCAATAACTCGCACGATTATGCACACTTCATTGAGCCCGAGAGAATGATTTCGGCTCCGCAAAGTCCGCTTTATATCGATATTGAAAATAAAACAATCATCCAACGGATGGTCGCCAAGGAAATCTTGCGGCGTGCTTTTGGAAATCTGGATGTAGAATCTGATGGAACATCGGTTCACGGCGAGTTCGGGAAGGCTTACCAATGGGAAAATTATCGGGATGGCATTCAAAATTATCTGAATCGGCATGTTGAAGACATTGGAAATCTGGTTGATATCATTTCCAATGGAGCATCCTTATCCATCAGTATTCGCAATGACATTACCAGTTACATCATAAATGGCTTGTGTTCTAAAATCTCCGATATCGTGGAGCGTAAGGAGGAATTTCCACAGTTGGAACTTAGCGAACGCCTAGCTAATGCCGGAGTATTGCCGATGTTCGGATTCCCAACCAAAGTGAGAAGCCTCTATTTAAAGAAGCCACGCCAATTACCGCCTCAAGATGATACCATTGACCGCAACTTGGAAATGGCGATAAATTCATTCGCTCCAGGCAGTCAAATCGTAAAAGACAAAGCTCTGCATACTGTCACCGGTTTGGTAGCTTGGCGGCGGGAACGCATGGAGATATTACCGCAAGATGGACGCGGATATATTCGCAATGTTTTTTCGTGTCCATGCGGCTATATAGAACTGACAAAAGACGTACATGAATCATTTACCTGTCCGGTTTGCGGAAAGTCGAAACAGACCATTATCACATTTACCCCGTTGGGTTTTTGTGTTAATTTTAAAGCGGCACCTCAAAACTATAACGGTGGTGGCGATTGGGTTGCTCAAAATTACACGACGCAATTAGAATTCAAAACAGAAGATACAAGCTTTGACAAGGTACCAGAAACCAGTCTGGGAATTTACTCCAACACATCAGCTCAAATTTATCTGCTCAATGATAATGCGGGAGATTTATTTGAATTTGCTGAAGATAAAAATTCAAAATGCTGGGTAGTCCCAAGTATCCATAACAATCAAAAAGGCGAGAGCGCGGATTACGATATCAATCAAGTTCAAAAGGCCGGATTGCTGGCAAGCAGAACCACCGGTATTTTGTGCATCCGACTTATCGAACATCCAGACCTACTGGACTTAGATCCGATGAAGCCGGCAGTTCGGTCGGCCTATATTTCAATGGGTTACTTACTGAGAAAAGCAGCATGTAATTATTTGGACATTGATTTAGGAGAACTGAATGTCGATTATCGAGTTGTTTTGAGCAACCAGGGAAGTAAAAAGGCCGTAGGAGAGTTATTCTTATCGGATACCCTGGAAAATGGTTCCGGCTTTTGTGATTTTTTATTTCATAACGCCTCGCATCTGAAGAAGGAACTGCTTGATGTTTTTAATACCGATAAGTCTGAATCCGGTTTGAAGAAGTTATTTGATACTCATGGTTGCTTTTTGGCCTGTTACGATTGCATAAAAGATTACAGCAATCTTTATTACCATGAATATCTGAACTGGCGCTTAGGGCTCGACATGATTTATCTGGCTCAGGATTCCTCTTGTTTCATCGGGTTCGATTTGCCGCATTGGAAGGAACTTATTCGCCGGTATTTCCCATCGGTAACAGATTTTTCTCTGCCGATAGCAATCAAGCAAAGCAAGACGGTTATCGTTCATCCTTTATGGTCTAATAAGTATATTGAAGAATTGAAACATCAAAACAGCCTGACGGATTATTCCCCGGAATCGATCTTTACGTTTATTGCGGAAAATAAGAATTGGAAAGATTTTGTCCAAAATTCTCACGAAAGATAATCTACCGGTATTTGTTCAGAGAGAAACACGATTCCGATTTGTAATCAAAAACTCGCGATGCTACATTATTCTGTCAGTTGGTTATAGGGAAAATCTTGGTGATTATCCCGCTGGCTGATGGCTCAATTGCATTCAAAAAAGTTCCCCACTTTTTCCCCATTTCGACGGAAAAAGACCCGTGAATTCCCCAAAAAGGGGAAGTCGGGCTTCTGCTGACGGAGTGCCATAAAGTGCCAGGAGTGAGTTCAAGAAGGGCGAGTTGCCGCTTTTTTGAGCTTAAATTACAGGTGGGAGTCGCCCACTCATCGCCCACCAATCTTTTTAATTTTCTCGATGATATTGAAAGAGCCCGATCGGTTTTGCCTAGCCTGAATATTGCGTAAATTTTCAAAAACAAAGAGGCAGATTCTCGACTAACGTATTATATTGTAATATCTTACATCACAATATAACGCCGAGGTCTGCCAATGACAAAATGTAATGTTTCGATTCCGGTCTTTCAAGGTCCGAAAAGCAGAAAAATTGAATTCAATTTCGCCGGTGGAGATATCAGCAGTGACGGCGGGTTGCTTTTTGTGAAAGAATTCGACCGCAAACTCGGTTTGACCCGGCGCGCCGGTAACCTGCTGGATTCTTTTGATATTCGACAGCCCGGAAAAGTTGAGCATTCCTATCTGAGCATGCTTCGTCAACGAGTTTTTGGTTTGGTTGCCGGCCATGAAGATCTCAATGACCATCATGAATTGCGAACTGATCCGCTGATTCAAACTGTTGTCGGTCGTGATCGTCAACTCGCCACTCCAAGCACTTTATGTCGATTCGAAAATGGAATCGATCGTCGTGCTTGCGTAGATTTGAGCCGATTGTTTGTCGAATTCTTTATCGAAAGTTTTTCCACGCCGCCTCGAGAATTGATTCTTGATTTCGATGCTACCGATGACCTCACTTACGGGATGCAGGAAAATCGCTTTTTTCATGGCTATTATGACCACTATTGCTTTTTGCCGTTGTATGTTTTCTGCGGGGATCAATTGCTTGTGGCTTATTTGCGTCCATCAAAAATTGATGCGGCCAAGCATGCTTGGGCGATTCTCTCGCTACTGGTAAAGCGCTTTCGGCAGAAATGGCCGAAGGTTAAGATTATTTTCCGGGGAGACAGTGGCTTTTGTCGGCAGAAAATGCTGAACTGGTGTGATAAAAATGAGGTCAAATATATTGTCGGATTGGCGAAAAATCCACGTTTGCTGGAATTATCAAAAGATCTTCAAGTGAAAGCGGAAGCACTTTACAACGAAACACATGAAAAAGCAAAACTGTTTACTCAGTTCGAATATGCGGCAGGAACTTGGAAATACCCGCGCCGGGTGATTGCCAAAGCGGAATTCAACTCCCCCGGACCGAATAATCGTTTTATCGTCACCAATCTTGATGATGATGGACAATATCTTTATGAAAAAGTCTATTGCGCCCGAGGTGAGATGGAAAACAGGATCAAGGAACAGCAGCTGGATCTTTTCGCTGATCGGACGAGCTGCCATGACTTTGCGGCAAATCAATTCCGGCTTCTGCTTTCAAGTTTGGCTTATATTCTCATGGAACGGTTTCGGGCATTGTTGTTGACAGGAACTCAATTTGCCGAGGCTACCTGCGGCAGCATTCGCTTATACCTGGTGAAAATCGGTGCCATTATTCGGCGGAATACCAGAAAAATTTATGTTGCTCTTTCAAGTGCTTGTCCAAATCAGGAACTCCTCCGCTTGATCGCTGCGAAAATCATCGCTTGGGAATAAAACCTTGGAGAGCTGTCCCCGGCTCGCCGAACAACAACGGGGGAAAGGGGGAATATGCTCAATTTGCAAAAAAACGACAATATCCGACTCTGAAAATAAAAACTTCCGAATCTTCTGAACATTTCTCGACGATTCGAAAGTTTCATGCAACATTCAGGCTAGGATGCCGGTTGTGGCGGCGAATAATAACCAGATCAAGATTTTTTTTGCCATTTTATTGCTCCGAATTTTTTTGCATTTTATTGTTCCGATTGTAATGCGAGGATCATTACGGCGATCTGCTGCCGGAATTCCGCCAGTTTCCGCCAGTCGGTTTCCCATTGAAGCTGCTTCCATTTTTCTTCTTTTGCTTCCGCTTCGTAATACGGTACGATTGCTTCGACCGCGCCGGTCAGCAATTCCCGGGCGCGTTGCCGGGTTTCCGGCTGCCCGGCCGTGCCGGCGCTCGCCTGTTCGAGCAGATATAAATACTCGTAATCCTCCAGCGTATCCCGTACCGCTTCCAGCCGCAGCGAGGAGCACGGGTTGAAGTTTTCGTCCGGGTAAACCAGCAATCCCAGGCCCCAGATCAGCCGTCCGTCTGAATAGACGCTGCGGGGTGCCTGATAAATTTTGGCCGCTTTGTCCCAACCGTTAGCGGTATGCCAGAGGAAGAGCCCGCTCAAATGGTATTTCCACATCGCCCAGCCCAGCATCCGGGCATCCATCAACGGCCGGTCGATGATCACATGCCAGTTCGGGTACCATTCCAATGTTTCGCCGCGTGCCAGCGCTCTGGTCATCTCATCGGGTTGAAAAAAACCGAGTGACCAGATATCGACTTTACCGTACAACTGTTCTTTCGGCCATTTGGTCACCATGATTTTCAGTTCCGGGGCCCGCTGGCGGATCAATGCCGACAATTGTTCGCTTAAGGTGAAATCCTGCCAAGTCCAAGGTTCATCCACCAGCGTTACCCGGGTCAGTTCAAGATAGCCTTTTTCCCGGAGATGTGCTGAAATCTGCTCCAGGTAATCGCCGAACGCCTGTTTGAATTCTTCGGTTAATTGACCGTGTTCGGAAGAAATTTCCACTCCGCACCAGCGAGTTCGTACCGCGTTGACCGCTTTCGGCATCTGATAAATGCCCATCAGCGGCAATTGCAGCATTTTCATCCCGTATTTCTCAATGGCCAGTTGTGCCGAACGGTCGAAATCGGCGGTATCGATCCGGACTTTGCCATCACCGGCGATTGTTGCTTTCACTTCACCGCGCAATGGGGTATTGGCCAGATGCCGTTCGGCAAAGAAACGGTAGACGACATCTTCGTCCATCGTGGTGCGCCACGGTGAAAAGTAAGCGGTATTGGTTGTATGAAATTCCTGGGGCAGAGCAAAATCCCACACTTCGATACAGAACGGAATGTGCCGCGTTTCCGTTGCTGTCACCAACTGCAGGGTGCCTCGATAGATGCCTGCCGCTGTGGTGTCGGTGGTCTTTGCCGTGAGGAAAAATGCGTAACTGCGGCCCGGCTGTAGCGTCAAAGGCGCCTTCTGCGGCAGCAGAGGATCCGGATAATACCCTGGACGGGCGGTGTTGACGTCGAAGGCGACCGCCGCTTCGCCTTTCACCGCCGTGCCGTCGGTGGACGTGCGGCTGATTTCGTTGACGGGGATGTATTCCACCCGGTTTATCGTTATTGCCGCCGCCGGCAGACCGGCTCCGGCCGGTCCGCTGAGATCAGAAACGGTCAGCGTCACATTGTCCAGTTGCCGTTCCGGCGTCAACAATATCTGAAACGACTCCGTTTCGTTACGCGCCAGCTGCAGCAACGGATTTTCCGGATTCCTGATGGCGGTGACCGCCGGCCGGTCGCCTTTCATTGCCTTGTCCAGCGCGTGTTTGGGCCAGACGGTCAGTGTTTCATCCTGATATAACGCTTCCGTCCGGCAGCTTTGGCCGAGCTCGTCCAAGTCCAGTTCATGGACGCCCGGAAGCCATTTTCCGCTGCGCCCGTGGCCGGAACTGTCCGTCGGTGGTTTTCCTGGCGTATCGTTGAAAAGATAGACTGCCAGCGCACCATCCGGCCCCTGTTCCGTCATCGTCGCTTTCACCTCTTCCGGCGTCAGCGGGCGGTCATAGAGATAAATGCCGTCCAGCGCCCCTTCGTAAGGCATCAGGCCGTCGCCGAATTGCAGCGGCACATGTCCCGGTGTGATCCGATGGGTGGTCAACTCCGGATTGCTTTCGGCCAGGGCCATCCGCGTTACTTCCTCACCATTGTAATAACCGATCGCCAGTGCTTGTTCCGCGTCATAGGTTACAGCAATATGGTTCCATTCGCCCAGCGGCAGCGGGAACTCCTCCGGCGCCCAGACCAGGCTTAATTTTTTGCCGCCCAGTTGTGCCCAGCAGTAGATGCTGCCGGAGGTGTAGCCCCGTTTGACCAGCGACAGGGTGCCGTGGTGAATCATGGTGCTTTCATGCATCCAGCGATCCGGCTTGACCCAGACTGTCAGCGAAAAGGAACCGGATAAATCCAGCGTTTCGCTGCCCGGAATTACCAGGGAGTCGCCGAGGCCGTCGAAATGGGCGGCGCCGCCGTTTTTACCTGGCACCAGTTTATTCTGGACCGGCGTTGCACCGGCCGCCAATGACCAGAGCAGTAGCCCGACTATTCCGATGAATGCCGTTTTCTGTCTCGAAAATCGGATTTTCATTCTGTTGTCCTGTGAAATGGATTGTTTGGGAAATAATGTGCGACGGTCCGTTCCGATTATGGCAGGGCCCAGAAACGCCGCTGCAGTTCTGATACCGACGAAGCCGGCGGGCGGCCGGGCGCGGTTCCGGCGTCGAGCTTGAAAATGTTGAGACTTTCCCAGGCGGTGATCCGGCGCTGCTCCGGGAAATATTCGCGCAGCAGGAATTCGGCATATTTGGCCAGCCGGAACTCTCCGGCGAGCTGAGGGGGGATGTCGAAAACCTCTTCCGGCCGTTCCGGCGAACCGTCCTCCCGGGTGAACAGCGCCCGGCTTCTGACCGCGACGGAGTTGCCGTTCTTGAGGGCTTTCATCAACTCGTCCGGCGTATTGGCTGCCGCGAACAGAATGGTGTAAACCACGCCGAAGCCATCCTGCATCGTGCCGTGTTCGTCACTGCTGGCGCTCGGCGCAATATCGATTCCTTCCCGGCATAGCAGGGTATAAAAATTTGAACCGAGCACCGCCGCCTTACTGTTTCGGGCGCTGAAAATGTCGATGGAGTCGAATTTGCCGCGCCGCATCACCGCCAGCGTGGTTTCGATCGGGCTGTTGAATTTCGTGCCGGTGGTGACCCAGAACGGATGGGAGAATACCGCTACGCCGCCGGCTTCATGAATCCATTCGGCTACGGCTTCACATCCGGCTACATGGCGCCGGGTGGGGGCCGGCCATTCCGGCGGCAGCGTCGCCATGATCGCCGCGACGCGGTTTCGAAAGGCATCCGGAGCTGTCTTGATCCGGTCGGAAATGCCGGATGCGGCATTCAGGGCGGCGAAATGGCCGAACAGATCCGGGACGATTTCATAGGGACTGACCTCTTCGCCCGGGATGGCAACCAGTTCGGTATCATATTTTTTCAACGCTTCCGCCGCATCGCGCGAACCCTGCTGGGTGTAGTGGTCGGTCAGGGCGAAAAAATCGTAACCGGCCGCCCGGCAGCGCTTTGCCGCCTCTTCCGGCTGGATGCTGCCGTCGGAACGACGGCTGTGGAGGTGCAGGTCGCCGCGGAACGGCCGCAGCGCAAACAGATCCGGCTTCAATACGTAGAGCGGGAAGCTGGCGAGCTGCCGGGCGATGGCGCCGTCGCCGTCGAGTTGTTCGACCAGAATGCGGCGTTCCAGCTCCGCGTCGTCGAGTTGCAGCGGCACGGTCAGGCGGTCACCCTCGCGTTCGAACGGCAGCGGCAGGAAACCATTGCCGAGCCAGCAGCCCAGGTAATGTTCCGGCTGATCCGGGTGGTAAAGATCCTCCCGGTCCCAGCGAACCCGCAGCGATTCGGTCGGTTCCGGCAGAACGCCCGGCGCGAATTCGATGGTCAATTGTCCGGTGCTGCCGGTGCGGAACACCCGGGGATAAGCATTGAAATCCCGGTCCGGCGGCGTCGGATTGCCGGAAACGGCTGCGGCAACCGCCGCCAATACCGCCCAAGCCAATAGTTTCTTGATGGGAAACATATCTCGCCATACTTTCTTTTTACTCTATATGCAGTTTCATTGATATCGATCCGTTTTCGATATTTTAATCAGGAGACGGCCGGACGAAACGGCCGCCTCCGATGCTTTGTAAAAGAACCTGTCAGAAAAGGATGGCTTACCAGGTGTCGCTGGTGATTGGATAGATCCAGTCTATGCTTGGGTCCCAGGTGAACGGCATCAGTCCCCGGTGGGATTGCACATGCCCGTCGAAGTAACCGGAATTGTAGCCGGCGTGCCGATCGGAAACCCAGTATTTGCCGTCATCGTAGCCGTCACCGCCGGCCTGTTTGTAGCTCAGGTAACCGTTGGGGGCCTTGCCGTCGACAATTGATCCCTGAATCGTCGGGCGGCGGACCGCCGTCAATTTGATGTACCGACTGTTAAAATCGGCTTGTCCCGGCGAATAATTGCTGCTGGGATGGGCATAGACATTCAAACTGTACGAAAGGAAACCCCCGCCATCCGCGAGCGGACAGGAAAAAATCGTACCGGGAAGCTTGTTTTGGTCGTTCCAGGTGATTTTCTGGGTGCCGGCATATTCAGCCAGGGCGGTGAACCAGTAGCCGTTGATCAATTCCGCCGTCGGCTGCGCATGGGCCCAGGTGCTGAAGGTGTGGACCAGATAGTCGTTGTTCGAGTCGGCGTACATCTGCTGGGCCAGCATGATCTGCTTCAGGTTGCCGACGCATTTAATGTTCATCGCCGCCGCTTTGGCCTTTGCCAACGCCGGCAGCAGCATGCTGGCGAGGATGGCGATGATCGCGATCACGACCAGCAGTTCAATCAGGGTGAAAATTCTTCTTTTCATCTTCATCGTCCTTTCTTTTGATTTGAGCAGAGTCATGAAATGTTTTCAAATACTCTTGCTTGATGATTTCCCGGCGTTTTGATTCGCCGATTAATTATTGCTGTTTTTAAGTATATCAAAAAAAAATCGAAAAGTCAACCCCTGTTTCAGCTTTTTTTTGTAAAATATCGATAATATTATATTTTTAAATCCATCCCTCTCGGATATCTCATCAATAATTCATTAAAAACAAATATATTGTGTTGATAGTTCGTTTCTTTTTCTGGAGGGTGCATTGATATTTTTTACAGTTTAAGTGAGGAAAAAACGGCAATTGCTTTCTATTATATCGATTTTATAAAAAATATCGATTTTTTAGGATTCCGCTATTGACTTCTTCCGGTTTTTTCGCTATACTTAAAACAGTAAAACAAATCATCGGACAGAAACGAGGCTGAAAGAATGAAAAAATACGAATGGCTCGTTCAGGAGCTGTTGAAAACATTGAAGACTCTTGAGCCGGGCATGCCGTTGCCGGGGGTCAAAGTGCTGATGGCGCAATACGGCGTCAGCCAGGCGACGGTCGATACCGCCCTGAAGTTGATCGTCGCCGGCGGTTTCGTCCAGCAGCAGCCCGGCGGGCGCGGTTTGTACAAAGCGGCCGACGACGACTTCAATTGCGATACGATCGACCTGATCACTTCGGCGGATGTGCCGGAGGAAAATGTCGACAACCGCTTCACCAGCAGCTATTTTTATCCAACGCTGCTGACGGTGCTCAACCAGTACCTCGGCGAACGGCGCATGCATCTGCGTTTGACGACCGTCCCGACCTTTTCGTCGTCGGAGTATCTGCTTTCGCTGATCCGCAAGCTGAAACCGCAATGCCTGGTCATCACCATGCTGCTGCAGTATGAAGTATCGCAATTCCTCGAACAGAGCCATATCCGCTATGCGCTGTTGTTTCCGGATCTCTGGCATGATGTGCCGCACTCGATCCTGAACGACAACCGGCTGATCAGCCGGTTGCGCATGGAGCATCTGGTCAAACTCGGCCACCGCCATATCGCTTATGTCAAACCCGGTGAGTTCTGGCAGCGCGACCAGTATCAGCGGCTGCTCGGTTTCTATGAGGAAATGGGGCGCTGGAACCTGGTGGCCCGGCCGGAATATGTCCTCGATGCCGGCGGGATTGGCGAAGAAGTCTACCCGCGGATGTGCGCCCTTCTGAAGGAGCATCCGGAGGTCAGCGCGGTGATTTCCGGCGACCAGCATGCCGAGGCGGTCTACCAGGCGGCGGCCGACAGCGGCCGGCAGGTCGGCGGAGATTTGAGCGTCATCGGCATGGATGATTGCCCGATCGCCCGCTACCTGAAGCCGCCGCTGACGACGCTGCGGCTCGATATCAACCGGATTCTCGACGCGGTGATGCGGCAGCTTCAGCCGAACAGCGACGGCAAGCCGATCTGGATTTCACCGCAATTCATCCGGCGGGAGTCGACGGCGCCGGCGCCGGGGGCGGTTGTGGCGCAATCGGTGCCGGAACCGGTTGCGCTGGCGGCCAACTGAATTTTTTTCCTCTGTCTGACCTTGGCTCCGGCGAGCGTTGCGTTGCCGGATTCCGGGTAAGGGGGCTTGTTGTGTCCGCGTTTGCCGAGTTAACTGAAAATAAAAGGAAAATGAATATGAAAAAATGGCTTATCCTGTTGGGAATGCTGTTGCTGCCGCCGCTGCTGGCCGGGGCTGAAGAGATCACCTGCGAGGGCACTTATCCGCAGCACTTGCAGGATCTCTGCCGCGGCGCCGACGGTTCGCTTTACTGGAGCTTCACCAATCGCCTGATCAAAACCGACGCCGGAGGCAATTTTCTCTGCGGCATCGCCGTGCCCGGCCATCACGGCGGCCTGACCATTCGGGACGGACTGCTTTACGTTTCGGTCTGTTACATCACCGACTGGTCGAAGGGCGCGGATTATTCGGAAATTTTGGTTTACCGGCCGGAAGACCTTGCTTTTGTGAAAAAATATCCATTTTCCGACGCCAAAGGCATCGACGGCATCGTCAATACGCCGGCCGGGTTCGCCGTCGCGCCCGATTTCAATGATCCGGAGGCCGAAGTCAACTGGGTCTATGAATATACGCCCGACTTCGAATTGATCGCCAGGCATGCGGTTCCGACCGGCCCGACCTATGCCGGGGTCCAGTCGATCAAAGCCACTGAAAACGGCTATCTGCTGGGCTGCTACGACAACCGGTTCGCCCTGGTTGACGAGCAGTTCAAGTTGGTGAAACTGTACGATTTCGACGCCGGCTGCGGCTTTCTGGTCGAAGAGAACGGCACGATTTTGGCGGCCCGCCACTTTGATGTCGTTCAATGGGAACGCTATCGGGCGAAGCTGCAGGAGGTCCGGCTGGCGGCGCTGCCCGAGGCGTCGCCGCCGGCCGGAAACGTTCCGGCCGAATAAACCGGAACTTGACAATATCACCATTCACATCTCGCTAAAGGAGAATTTCCATGTTTCGCACATCCTTTCTTCTGCCGGTTGCCGCCTGTGCGGTTACCGCCTTGTCCGCCGGCGCTTTCACGGTGGTGGACGATTTCGAGCAGGACCGGTCATACCGCCTGACCGACAATATGCAGTTCAGCCGCGAACCGCTCTTTGCTGTCGACGGCACATCGGCGCTTCGCCTTGCCGCACCGCGCTGGGGGGAAAACCCGTATGAGTGGCCGGCGTTCCATATGGATGACCTGACGCCGTCCGACTGGCGTGATTTTGGCGGCTTGACGCTTGAGGCGGTCAATCCGGGCGCCGTGCCGCGCAAACTGATCGTCGAATTTGCGGGTGGAGAGGTTGGCTTCAAGAAAAGCTTTGAACTGGCGCCATTTTCCTATCGGCAACTGGATATCGATTTCGCCGAACTGCCGGAAAACTTCGACCGGACTGCGGTCGATCATTTGACGTTGTTCACCGAATGCCCGATGGTGCCGTATGAACTGTATCTTGACCGCGTCGCTTTGCGTTCGGCCGACGAAACGGTGGCGGTGCCGCCGGCGTTTGAACAGGCCGTATCGGCTCTTGCCGGCAGCCGGCTGGAAACGCTTGCGCGGCAGCTGGCCGCCGTCCGGGAGCCGCGGGCCAGGTTTGCCGGCAACGCGGCGGTCAACGCGTTTCAGCGGCGTGAAGTCGCCGCCTTGACCGAAGGGCTCGATGCCATGCGCCGCCGGACGGACGACGTTTCGCTGACGCTGTCCGAGCGCAGCGCGGCGACCGCCGAAACCGGCCGGCTGCTGGCCCGTGCCGACCGGCTGGCCCGATTGCTGGAAAAATTGCCGCCGGATGCCGCTCCCGTCGTCGTTCAAGCCGCGTCGGCGATGGACCGGGTTTATCCGCATGATTTGCCGCTGCCGCCGGCGGTGGACCTGGATTTGCGGCTGGCCCGCCATGACAAGGCCGGGATACAGGTCGTCGTGTTGCCGCTGGCCGACGCCTGCGACGACGTCAGCGTGACGGTCGGCGAGCTGGCCGATGCGGCCGGCAATAAACTGGCGGACGACTGTTTTACGATCGGGCCGGTCGGCTTCGTCAATGTCGGGGCGTATTCCCGACACCGTTACGGTTACCTCGGCTGGACGCCCGATCCGATTTTGAATACCCTGCCGGCGGCGGATGTCGAAGCCGGCGCCGCCCAGGCTTTCTACCTTGATTGCCGGACCGCTGCCGATCAGCCGGCCGGTTTCTATCAAGGCCTGGTGACCGTCAAGTCCGGAGACCGGCTGCTGGCCGAACTGCCGTTGTCGGTGCGGGTTTACGATTTCTCGATGCCGGACCGGGCGTTGCTGCCGCTGGCCATTGCCACGACCTATCCGCAGAAGCCGCATCCGGCCGAAGAGCTGACGCCGGAAGAAACGCTGGCCGCCAGGCGCCGGGTGGCCGAGTTCCTGGCCGCTTATCAGATCGGTCTCGACCATCTCTACAAAGGCGAACCGAACGAACTGGAACTCTTGAAGGAGCTCAAGGCGCGCAATCTGCTCGGCGGCATCTGCATTCGTTACATTCAGGCCGCCCCCGACGAAGCCGAAGCCAAGACGCGGTATCTGATCGATGCCATCCGGCCGCACTACGAGGCGCTGAAAGAAGCCGGTTTGCTCGGGCACGCTTATCTGTACGGTTTTGACGAATTGCCGGAATCGTATTTCGAAGTATTCGAAGAAGTCGCCGCCGCGTTGCACCGGGAATTTCCGGAGCTGAAAATCATGACCACCGCCTATGATTACAGCCTCGGCACCGCCAGCGATTTGAAATCGGTCGACTGGTGGTGTCCGCTGACGCCGAAATTCCGGCCGGAATTGGTCGATCAGGCGCGCTCCGCCGGCGATCAGGTCTGGTGGTACACCAGTTGCGATCCGTCGGCGCCGTTCGCCGGCATGCAGCTAGAGGACCAGCCGCTGGAAGCGCGGCTGCTGATGGGGGCGATGACCGCCCGGTACCGCCCGGACGGATTCCTCTTTTATGAAACGACCTATTGGGGGAAGAACCATGAAATTGCCGCCGGCCCTTATCTGGACTGGAATCCCCACGCCTTTCAGGATTACAACGCCGACGGCGTCTGGTTTTATCCGGCCGCCGACGGCCGGTTCCTGCCGTCGCTGCGGCTGGAAAATTTCCGGGCCGGCTTGAACGACTACACGCTTTTCACCCTGCTGCGGCTGATGGCCGAACGCGTCGAACGGCAGCCGGTGTCGCGTGCGGCCCATGCCGAATGGCTGTCCCGCGCCCGGGCGGCATTGCGGCAGGTGGAGACGCTGGTCCCTTCGCTGTATGAATTCAACCGCGAGCCGGCCGTTCTGGAGGCGTGGAGCCGGACGCTGGCCGAATTGATCGAACAGTCTCCGCTGCGGATCGCCGACCTTGACGACGGTTCGCTCGATATCTGGGGGAGCAGCGTTTACCGGCTGGAGGAAACAGAATGAAATGGCGGCTCGGATTGTGGCTGGCGGTGGTCGGCGGTGTTTGCAGTGCGGCCGCTCCGGCGCCGGAACTGACCCTGTTCGACATCTCGGAGGATGCGACGTTACCGCTGGTCGCCCGGGCGTCGACGGAATTGACGCTGGTGCCGGAACGGGGTGCCGAAGTCGCCGTCCCGGCGTTTGTCATCGGTGCGGAAGCATTTCCCGGCGTCACGATCGATTGCCGTTCGCTGCCTGATCGCGATTTTTCGGTTTATTCGGCCGTCGAACTGGAATTGTCGACGCCGCTCGGCAAGGCGTTTGGCGGCAAACTGGAAGTGCGTTCCGCCGCCGGGGAATCCTGCTGGATCAACCTGCCGCCGGATGGGATTGAGGGGGCGGAACGGCAAGTGCTGTCGATTCCGCTGGATAGCGTCCGGTTCGACCGCCGCGAGATAGCCGAAATTACGTTGTTTCATCCCTGGCCGAAGCGGCCGATCGATTATGTGCTTTATCGGGTTCGGCTGACCGGCGAACCGTTTGCCGAACAGTTGGAGGAGGCGGCCGGATTGGCCGGCGGGATTGCCGCCGCCGATGGATTGACGGAAGAACTGCGCCGGGAGGCCGACCGTTACCGGGAGTTGCTGCAGGAGGCCGGCCGGCAGCTGGAGCCGGCGACGGCCGGGGACGCGCACCGGCTGCTCAACACCTTCGCGGCCTGGAAGCTGGAAAACAGCGACCGTTACTACCCGGCGATCTGCGACCCGGCGCTGCGCCGGCCGGAGACCGAACCGGCTCCGAAAGTTATTCGCGGCCTGGACGGCCGGACGTTGAAGCTGGTCTGGTCGGAGGAGTTTGCGTCCGGCGAGGTGCCGGACCCGACGGTATGGAGCTATGAGGAAGGGTTTGTTCGCAACCAGGAGCAGCAGTATTATATGGCCGGCCGGCCGGAAAATGTCCGGATCGAGGACGGTTGCCTGATCATCGAATCGCGCCGGGAAGAATTGCCGCTGCCGCCCGATGCCAAAATTTCTCCCTGGGGCGGCCCCTGGCCGGACCGCATCGCCTATACTTCCGGCAGTATTCAGAGCAAAAACCGCGCTTACTGGGGCAGGGGGCGGATTGAGGTGCGGGCAATGCTGCCGGGCATCCGCGGCTCCTGGCCGGCGATCTGGCTGCTCGGCAACAACATCGATGCGGTCGGCTATCCCGCCTGCGGCGAGATCGATATCATGGAGAATGTCGGTTATGAACCGGAACGGATTTACGGCACCGTTCATATTGCCGGCACGCCGGAACCGCAGCAACTGGCTTCTTACGGTGAAAGCATCGTCGTCGACAAACCGCATCTGACCTTTCACTGCTATGCGATTGAATGGGACGAAAACGGTTTGGCGCTGGCGGTGGACGGCCGCGTCTACATGCGTTATTCCGCCGCTCAGGCCGGGAGTGCTTCCGGCGGGACGCCGTGGCCGTTTACCCCGGACCAGCCGGTCTTTCTGTTGCTGAATACGGCGATCGGCGGCGCCTGGGGCGGCAGCCGCGGGATTGATGACGACGCTTTCCCGTGCCGGTTCCTGGTCGATTATGTCCGGGTTTACGAGTGAAGGCCGGTGGCTGTTTCATAAAAACGGACAGCCGACCGGGCAAGTGTTCGGAACGGTCCTGAAACCGGCTTGGCAGGCTGGCATTGAGCCAAGTGCGGTTCCCGTTCTCTTGCCCGGTCGGCCATCGGTGATATTTGGCGTTGAAACAACCTCCTTTTCGTTTTGCACGTCTTATGGCAACCCAGACTTATCCGTCGATTCGCCGCTTTTCGGCGACGTTACTGCATAAAATCAAACTGCCCAACGCAACCGCTCCCAACCCGCCGAGATACCAGATTGACGGTCCTTGCCGCAGCATTTCCCACATTGTATTGATTTCTCCGAGGCCGGCGGCCAACCACGGAATTTCCAGGCCAAGCCATCCGAGCCCGGCATAACAGCCGCCGAGCAGCAGCGCGGCAATCCAGACCAGGCGCCCGTTCTTTCCCCAGCGGTACAACCGGTTGTGCCATCTGATCGCTCGTTTCATTTTTTCGATTCCTTTTTCATTCGGCGGCGAAATCATTTTCACCGTTGCCATAAGTATTAGCATCCGGCATGCCATATTTTTCAATCCTGAAGCAATATGCTTATGGCGAATCGGTTAGCAGAAGGAGGATAAAGGTTTTTGTTTTTGGTTGTATACATTTTATGTATACATGCTGGACATTTTATGTATATTGAATTATAGTAAATGCTGTTGATACCGTAAATTTTACCGGCGGGGAGAATGCCATGCTGTTTTGCAACGATACGGAACGCCAGAATGCCGTCGCCATCGGCAAATTGAACTACACCAATCCGTTCATGCCGGAACGGCTGGAATTGGAGAAAGAAATTCTCGGCAGATCGGAAGCGCTTTCCGGTCCGGTCTGGAGCCGCCGTAGCAGCCGGGAACCCCGGCGCAACATTTCCCGCCTGCAGGAGCGCGCCGCCGAGCTGACCGCTTCGCTTCACCGGCGGCTGGAACAGGCGGGGTGCCGGGCGACGGAAGCGGAACTGGCGATTTACGCCGAAGTGGCGCTCTATCATTTGTTCGAAGCCTACCGGAGCAGGATGACGCCGGAGGACAGTGAGCAACCGTTTCCGGACCGGTTCGAGTTCTACCGGGAATTTCTCGCCGAATTTCAGCGGCTGCTGCATTTTCTGCCGGCGGCCAAACAGCAGGAGTATACGCCGGAGCGCACCTTTGCCATTTTTTTCCAGATTCATCGCGCTTTCTTCTATATTTTTGAATTCATCATCGGCAGCACGCTGCAGGCCGGACAACTGCGGGCCGCCATCTGGCAATCCATCTTCAGTTGCGACATTCACCGCTATAACCGCAGTTTGTATGCCGGAATGCAGGATATCACCACGTTGATCACCGGCGAATCCGGTACCGGCAAGGAGCTGGTCGCCCGGGCGATCACTTTTTCGCAGTATATCCCGTTCGATCCGGCCACGTTGCGTTTCCAGGTCAACTTTCAGCAGAGTTTTCACCCGATTCACCTGTCGGCCATGCCGAAGACGATGCTGGAATCCGAATTGTTCGGCCACCACAAGGGGGCGTTCACCGGCGCTTACAGCGACCGGCTCGGCCGCCTGGAGATCTGCACGCCGTACGACAGTGTTTTTCTCGATGAAATCGGCGAGATCGATGAGGAAATTCAAGTGAAGCTGCTTCGCCTGCTGCAGAACCGCCGCTTCCAGCGGCTCGGCGAGAACGAAGACCGCCACTTTCCGGGCAAAATCATCGCGGCGACCAACCGGGATCTCGCCGCCGCCATCGCCGAACGGCGCTTTCGGGCCGATCTGTACTACCGGCTTTGCGCCGACGTCATCGTCACGCCGCCGCTGCGCCAGATGATCGGCCGTCGCCGCGGCGAATTGGAAAATTTCGTCAGCATCCTTTCCAAGCGTTTGCTCGGACCGCTTGAAGCCGAACGTTTTACCGCGCCGGCGGTCGACTGGATCGTCGCGCATCTCGGTTTCGATTATCCCTGGCCGGGCAATGTCCGCGAGTTGGAGCAGTGCATCCGCAATCTGCTGATCCGCGGCTCTTACACGCCGGCCGGGATGGCGACGGCGGAAGGCGGACAATCGGAGCGGCTGCTTGAAACGTGCAATCTCTCCGCCGAGCAACTGCTGGCCCGGTATGCGGCGCTGCTTTACCGGCGCACCGGCAATTGCCAGCGGGTCGCCGCGATCATGCAACTGGATCGCCGTACCGTCAAACGGCTGCTCGACGTTTCGGCGCGCGCCTGAAAAAAACTCTTTTTTTTCCGGCGTCGATTTGCATTTCGTCAAGTTTGAATTATGTTTTATATCACCAAAACACAAGCGAGTGTAGCTCAGTCGGTAGAGCATCACGTTGCCAACGTGATTGTCGACGGTTCGATTCCGTTCACTCGCTCCACTTTTTGTGTTCTTTGGTTGCGAGTGTAGCTCAGTCGGTAGAGCATCACGTTGCCAACGTGATTGTCGACGGTTCGATTCCGTTCACTCGCTCCATTTTTTTGTGCTCTTTGGTTGCGAGTGTAGCTCAGTCGGTAGAGCATCACGTTGCCAACGTGATTGTCGACGGTTCGATTCCGTTCACTCGCTCCACTTTTTTCTGCCGACAGGCTTCTGGAAATTCAGTGATTTCACGCCGGAGGATTTGGAATTTGTCAAACATGGGGTTAAAGTATTGATCCGGATGCCGTGTGCAGTGAAAACCGGAAAACGATTGACAACCGGAAAGAACCATGAATAGATTGACCCGAGGCGCCTTGCTGGGATTGCTGCTGCTGAACGGCGCGTTATACGCCGACGACAAGGATGCCAATGAAAAATATGCCGAAGGCCTGCAATCGCTCGAAGCGAAGGACTATACCGGGGCCGCCGATGATTTCCTGGCTGCCGAGCTGCTGGCCGATTCGGTCCCGCTGAAAGCCAACGCCGTCAGCAAAGCGATCGAAGCCTATCGCCAGGCCGGCATGTATTATAAAGAATTCGAAAATATCGAAAAAATGCTGGACTCCTATGCGGCGCAGTGCGACTATGCCGCACTGGTCGATCGGGAGTACCAGATCGGCGACGCTTTTTATGAAGGACACCGCGATCCGGCGTTTTATTCGCTGCGCTTTATTCCGTGGCTGTCCGACAGCGACAAAACCGAGGAAGTTTACACGAAAGCGCTGGAGCGGGCGCCCTATACGCCGCAGGGGCCGGAGACCCAGTTGCGGTTGGCGGTTCGTCTGATCGAGGGCCGCAAATTGAATGAAGCGGCGGAGATGCTCCGGCAGATTTTGAAGCGTTACCCGGAGGCGCCGGAGCGCAAATATGCCTACCTGCGGCTCGGCACGGTTCTGTACGAACTGGCGCTGTCCGGCGACGGCGACGGCCGTTACAGCGCGGAAGCGCAGGAGGTGCTGCGCGAATTTCAGAAGCGTTATCCGGAGGCGACGGAAAATCCCGGCGTTGCCAAGCTGATCCTGAAAATCCGCGATGCCGAGGCGCAGCGACTGAAGGAAATTGCCGAATTTTATCACCGGATGGGGCGTGACGCGGTGGCCGAGCGTTATCTCAATCAGATTCTCAAGGAGTTGCCGGACAGTGCGGCGGCGGATTCCTCCGAGGAGTTGCTGACCGAAATCGACCGGTCTTACGTGCCGGAAACGGTCGTCAAAGACCAGGCGGAGCGGCTGGACGAGTTTGCCGCCTATCCGATTCCGGCGGAACCGCACGAACTGCTGCTGGTGCCGGAAAACAGCGACGGCCGTTTTCTGCTGCCGATCTATGATTTGAATCTTCAAAATAATTCCGGACCGGCCGCCGAAGCGGCAGTGACGGAGCCGGCGGAGGATACCAACAAATGATGAAACGTTTTCTACTGGCCTTGCCGCTGCTGGCGGTCATGTTGTGGTTGAACGGCTGTTATCACGTCGGTTCGATCATGCACCCGCAAATTCACACCATCGCCATCGCGCCGGTGGAGAACAATACCGTCGCCTACAATGTTTCGGCGGAGATGCGCCAGCTTCTGAGTGAACAGTTCATGCTGGACGGTTCGTTGAAGGTGGTTTCGCTGGAAGAAGCCGACTGCATTCTATACGCCCGGGTCATCAATGTGGCGTTTACCGAAGTAAGCGGCGATTCCTATGACAATGAGTTGACCTATCGGCCCAAGGAGTGGAACGTCATCGTCGACAGTGAATTTTCGGTGATCATTCCCGGCCAGGCGGAACCGCTGGTTTCGACGCGTAAAGTCTCCGGCAATACCGATTTCCAGGTCCAGGCCGATATGCAGACCAACCGGAGAAGGGCGATTCTGCAGGCGGCGCGCAATGCGGCGCAGACGATCGTTTCCTATACGACGGAAGCATGGTAACAATGTTTTTGCGCTGTTTTTTCGAGCTTTTTGAAAAAAAATGCAAAAAAAATGTTTTGTGCTATATCTTTTTTCAAAATAGTATGCTATATTGTCCTTAGAATTAGGGTTTATGTCTGTTGAGCACCTATACGCAATTTTCTCCTCTTCATAATTACTCCTCTAAAATGCTCAAGAGGCTAAACCCTAACTCTTCTTCATCTTATCTCAGGGTTGCCGTATGAAAAAACTGATTCTGATCGACGCTTATTCCCAGATCTTCCGTTGTTTTTACGCCATCCGGGCGTTGAGCAATTCCAGGCAGCAGCCGACCAACGCGATTTTCGCCTTTGCCCGGCTGCTGCTGCAATTGCAGCAGGAACATCCTTCCGAGAGCGGCGCCATGCTGTTCGATTGCGGCAAGCCGGCGTTCCGGCTGGAGCTGGCGCCGGATTACAAAGCCAACCGTCCGCCGATGCCGGAAGAGTTGCGAAGTCAGCTTCCCTGGCTGCGGCAACTGGCCGAAGCGTTCGGCTGGCCGCTGTATGAAGTGGAAAATTATGAAGCCGACGATCTGGTCGGCGCCATGGCGTTGCAGGCCGTTCCGGATTATGAAGTGGAAATCATCAGTTCGGACAAAGATCTTTCCCAACTGGTTTCCAGCCGGGTCTGCATGTTGGTGCCGGACCGGCTGAACCGCGGCTTCGAACGGCGCGGTGTGGCCGAAGTGGAGACGAAATTCGGCGTCAAACCGGAGCAGATCGTCGAATATCTCGCGCTGCTGGGCGACTCTTCGGACAATATTCCGGGCGTCGCCGGCGTCGGGCCGAAAACCGCGGCGACGTTGTTGCGGGAGGTCGGATCGCTGTCACGGTTTTGGGACCGGCCGGATTTGGTCGCTAATGTCAGGTTGCGGGAAAAATTGCTGAACAGCCGTGAATTGCTGGCCAGAAATATCCGTTTGATTCAATTGCGGACCGAATGGCCGACGCAGTTGCCGCCGTTGGCGGAAGCGATCCGGCGCCGGGAGCCGGTTTGGCCGGCCATCCGGCAAATCGCCGTTGAGATGGAACTGAAGTCACTGCTCCGGGAAATTCCGGATTCGGCCGTTCCGGCCAAAGAAACTGATGATTTGTTTGGAAATATTTGATTTTTTTGGGATAATGCGGGAACAATCCGGCCGGTTTGCAGTCTATAAATCGTGTAAATCTCTTTTTCCTTTCTTTTGTCTGGCCTTCTCCTCCCCCGGGAGAAGGCACTTTTTTTTGAAAAAAATCGGAAATTTTGAAAATTTTTGCAAAAAAAAGAAAAAAGAATGGAACAAACACATCAGCCGGCAGTCTATAGCACTATGTAAATCTCCTATCTTTTTCCTTTCTTTTGCCTGGCCTTCTCCCTCCCCCGGGAGAAGGCACTTTTTTTTGTGGGGGCTTTTCCGCCGCCGGTTGCTACGCCGACTCCCGGTCGGCCGGGAAGCGGATTCCCATCTGCTGCCGGGCTTGGTCCATCACTTCCAGCGCCAGCAGTGAATTGCCGTTGTAGGGGGTTGCGTCGGCGCCGGCCCGGATCAGCCGAAGCCATTCGCGGACTTCATAGATCATATTCGACTGCCTGGCGCGCGCGACGATCTTTTCTTCGGTCTGATCGTTGTAAAGGATCGTCACCTCGTCGGGACTGGCGATTTCCCGAATGATCATGCAGCCATTTTCCCCCTGAATCTGACTCGGCAGCCGGCTGTTGGCGATTTTCGAGTACACCAGCTCCGCCAGCATGCCGTCGTATCCGGCCAGGATGGTTCCGGCCCCGTCGACGCCATTGTCCAGAATCACCGCTTCGGCCTGCAGTTTCCGGGGGCGGCCGAACAGTTGCACCAGCGGGTGAACGCAGTAGACGCCGATATCCATCAGCGCGCCGTTGGAATAGAGCGGGTTGAAAGCGTTTTCGACGATGCCGGCTTTGAATTTGTCATAGCGGGACGAATACTGGCAATATTGAAAACAGACATTCCGGATCCGGCCGAGTTTCGGCAGGTTGTCACGGATCGCCGCCAGACCCGGATCGAAAGCGGAACGCATCGCTTCCAGCAGCACGACGCCGTGTGCGGCGGCCGTCTGCAGCATTTGCCGCAGCTCCGGCAGATTCGAGGCGACCGGTTTTTCGCACAGCACGTGTTTGCCGCTGCCGAGCATCAGTTTGGCTTGTTCGCAGTGCAAAGCATTGGGGCTGGCGATATAAACGGCATCGATATCCTGGTCGGCGGCCAGGGCGTTCAAATCGGTATATTGTTTCGCCGCGCCATATTGTTCGGCGAATTGCCGCGTTTTTTCCGCCGTTCTGGAATAAACCGCCGCATACTGCAGCTCTTCACATTGCCCGGCCGCTTCCAGAAACCATGTCGTCACGAAATTGGTGCCGATTGTCGCAAAACGGATCATTTTCATCCTTTCCGCCGGTTTCACTGTCCCGGCATTGCTCTTTTGCCTTTAGAATATTGATTCGTCGGAAAAAATCAATCCGCGCGGTCTGATTTATCGGGAATTTCCCGGAAAAATCATCTTGGGCAATCACGGCGCTTGTGGGAACCGGTTTCGCCCCCAGGCGATATGAGTCGGCGGTGTTTGCCGGCCGGACCGCGTTGGGGGCGGCACGGGCTGGGGAGGCAAAAAAGACCTGCACATGGCGTATCGGGAAATAAGATCAGTTTGTTTGCGACGCCCGGGCACTGTTGTGCCGGATGTAGAGTTTGCGCAAATCTCCTTTGAAATATTTCGTGTTTTCGCCGACCGGTCCTTTCGGCACATTGGTCCCGCCGAAGGCGGCCGGTTTCGGCACGTAGCCGCGGCTGAAGAAAGGATAACTCCTGGTCTCGTCGCCGACGGAGAAAGTGAGCGTCCGATAATCGTAATCGACTTTGATTTTCGTCCAACGGTCGCGCGGAATTTTCAGCCCGGTTTGGAATTGCCGGTCGCCGGTGCCCTGGGCGTAAGAGGCGATCAGTTCGTCGTCTTCGCTCATCACCAGTTGCAGATTGCCGGCGAAATCGTGGGCGAAACAGCGGAACAGCACCTGTTCCCGGCCGCCCGGCGTCCGGATTTCGAATTCCAGCGTGGCGGCGCCGCTCGGCAGCGCTTCGCGCGGCAGGTTGACGTAGTTGGAAACGCCGTCGAACGACAGGTACGGGACGCCGTCCTCTTCCTGCCAGCCTGGCGCAAACGACTGGTAATCCTGCGGCAGGAATGGAAGCGGCCCGCGCCACATCGGTTCGAGATAGGTGAAGCCGCCGCCCAGTTGCGCGTCATAAAAGGGCTCATATCCGCTGGGCAGCATCGCGCCGCAAGCGGGGAGGAATTGATAATTCAACTCGGGAATCCGCACCGAACGGATTGCAATGGGCACGACTTTGCCGCGGTATTCGGAAAAGACCGGCAGGGTTTCCGTCTTGCCGTTCGCGTCCGGCCGGAACGGCATTGTGGGTTTGGAACGGTAGATTTTGCCGCTGTCGGTGATGGCCCGCAACTGGAAGATCGGAAAATGATTCGGCGAATGCATCACCGTATGGATGCGCCCTTCCGGCTGTTCCAGGAGCGGGTAGTCGGCCAGCCGGTCGAGGCGTTCCAGGTCGAGGCGGATATTGCGGGTGAGCAGCTTGGCCAATTTCCCCTGTGCCAGAATGTCGCGGATGCGGAATTGGTGCTTGCCGATCCCGTCCGGGTAGTCCATTTCGAGCACGGCTTCCTCGACGTGCTGCCGGGGCACCTTGAGGACGAACGTGGAACGCATGTTGAGGAAAATCGTAAACATTTTCATGCCGCCCTCCGGCGTTTCATCATACGGGAGACAGACGCCGTGGATGAGTCCGTCGGAACGCACCGCCCAGTTGCCGGCATGCGACATTGAGAAAACGCCGATCGGCCGCGGCGTATCCGGCAGTCCCATCGCCGTGAAGGCGCCGAGGATGACCGCATACTTTTCCGAATCGAATTCATCGCTCGGATCGGCCGCGGCGGCTTCCTCATGGCAGTTCATGACCTCCACCGCTTTCAGCTTTTCCGATGCGGCGAGGGCAGCGTCGATCGTATAGGTGCCGTCCGGATTGCGTCGGACCGACAATTTGGATGACTGCGGCACGAAGAGGTCGCGCAGCGGCTGGTGGGTTTCCTTGTAACGCCAGTTGGCGGTGCCGCACAATTCCGTATAATCGAAGCTGTCGTAAAGGTGACTGTTGCCGTCGGCATCGGTGACTTTCAGCTCCGGCACCACGGCGAACTGATCGGCCAGCTCCTCGGTGGCCACCCGGTAACTGACCGCCATCAGTTTATCGGTTTCAAACGCTTCCGGCGGAAATTCCTGCAGTACCCTGCCGTCGATATCCTTCAGGATCAGTTGTACCTGCAGCGTCGCTGCGGGCGCGCCGTCCGGGATATTCAAAATTTCGTAATGGATCAGTTCGCCGAGCCGCGCCCGCTGGCGGCTGGAGAGAACCAGGTTCGGGATCGAAGTATCGTCGCCCGGCATCGGGGTGAGTTCCTTGCCGTTCAGCCGGTTGGCATAATAGCGGATCAGCCTGGCGTGGGTGAAACTGTTGGCCACCGTCGGCTGGATGCTGGTGTTCTCATTGGCTTCGTTCCACTCGAAAAAAATCAGAAAATCGGGATTGGCCCGCAGCGCTTCGTCGAAATGGAGCCGGAGCTGGCGGGTGCCGTGTTCGGCGACGTTGTTGCCGGACAGGTGGTTGATGTAGCCGTGGCGAAGGTAGGCGCCGAGCAGTTTGCCTTTATATTCCGGTTTTTCCAACTCTTCGAGGATGATCGGCAGCATATATTGCCGGTACCAGGGCAGTACGGTGGCCGCCCAGATTTTCTCATGGGGCAGGGTGCCGATATCCCGGATATAGAGCGCCAGCCCGTCGGTGGCGTCGAGCTTGGCGCGGACCGCCCGGCGGTAACGCTCCAGAAAATCCTCGGCCGGCGCCTGGCCCATCGCGGCGTATTCGGCAAATTTGCCGTGGAATTCGAGAAACGGCATGTCGCCGAACAATAGAAAGCTGTCGCCGATGTCGGGTTCCTGTTTCAACCGGTCGATCATTTCTTTCAATACTTCCGGCTCCCATTCCGTTTCGCTATAATGAAAAATGACCACCTTGCCGTTGATGCGCGGCGACTGCGGCGCCTTTACCGCCGACCGGACATATTCGCGCAGCGATTCGTAATTGTCGGGATAGAGATAAGTCGGCAGGACCAGCAGGTGAGTCAGGCCCAGTTGGTGCTTCTGCTCCCATTCCAGTTTCTGCTGGTAAGCGTCGAGATAGTCCAGTGAAGCGAAGCCGTCGATTTCATAGCGTTTCAGAATTTCGACTTCTCCCAGATAATTGGTCTCCTGGCGGTTCGGCTCGTACAGGTCGCGCCAGGCCACGTTGGTCAGCAGCGGCCGGTCGATCCAGTAACCCATGTAATTGTGGAACAGATCATAGGGCTCCCACTGCGCATAAAAATAAGTTTTGCCGCCGGCCCGTTCCCGCGGCGGCGGTTCGTAATAAGAGTATTGCAAATCCCGGTGGTAATCGAGTCCGGTTACCGCATTCAGGGACAGGAACAGCAAACCGGCAAAGGATAAAAGTTTTCGTATGGAGATCATAATTGTTTTCCTGGCATCAGATTTGTCGTCCGGCGACAAGGCCGCGGCACCCGGTCGCCGCGGTTTGCCGCCGAGAGAGAAACGGAGTTCCACTATTCCGCGTAGATCCAGCCGTTACCATAGTCGTGATACGGACGAAAATATTTGACCACTTCGGCCCGGCAGGCGGCGCGGGTCAGGCTGGTGGCGCTGCCGTCGTAGAGCAGAACATTGGTGGCATTTGAATGACGCGGATAAACCGGCGCGTAAGCCTGGACGCCGTCGACCGGGTTGTACAAGCCGTTGTCATTGCTCGTCGTTATGGCGCTGGCATCGAACATATAGCCCCAGACATTATCGGGATTGTTAGAAACATCCTTGCGGGACACGGTATCGGTGATGATGACTGGTGTTGAACCGTTGAGAAGGTTGAGCAGGGTAGTCATCTTGACCGGAAGAAGGTTGCCTTGGTGGAAATTGTAACCGACTACATAGTAATTGATTCCGAGGTCGGCGTTGACTTGCCAGGCGCCATCTTTGTCATATTCGCCGTTGCCGCCCGGACACAGGAACACATTGCCGTCGATCCCGTAATCCTCATGCCACTGCACCTGCCAGGTCACCTGCGCGTTATTGCGGAATGGCACGGCGGCCGGAGTATAATCTTCGTTATCCATCGTGTACATGACGAAAACGATACCAAGCTGCTTCATGTTGCTGCGGCAACTGATCTCCTGCGCCTTGCCTTTGGCTTTGGCGAGCGCCGGCAGCAGCATACTGGCAAGAATGGCGATGATCGCAATAACGACCAGCAGTTCAATCAATGTGAATTTCTGTCTTTTCATTTTTCAGCTCCTTTTGCTTTCGGTTTATGGTGAAGGTTTCAAATTCAGTAAAAATATTTGCCATTTTCAACGGCGCCCGGCACTGCCGGTCCCGCTCATTCATTTCCCGTCCGGTTTTTCGGTGCCGCGCATGACTCGCGTTGAACCAGTTTTCCTCTGGTCACGGTATGCTTGTATGCGCTTTCCGGCATTTCCAGCCGGCCGATCAGGTTTTCCACCAGGGCGGCAGCCGACTCTTCGATCCGCAGGTCGATCGTCGTGATCGACGGACAAACATGGGCCGATTCCAGAATGTTGTCGACGCCGGTCAGCGACAGTTCCTCCGGGACTTTGAGTCCGGCCCGCCGGAATTCCGCCATAGCGCCGATGGCGGCGGCATCGTTGGTGCTCATGATCGCCGTCGGCAGCGATCCGCCGGCCAGAAAATGTCCGGCGGCCCGGCCGCCTTCCTGATAGTAGCCGCCGCACTCGAAAATCCATTCCGGCCTGATTGGCAAACCGTGCTCCTGGAGACAATCGCGGAAGCTCCAGTAGCGGACATTGTTCTCGCGGGCGCCGATGAAGCCGAAATCCCGGTGCCCCAGCCCGTAAAGATAATGAAACAGTTCCCGGAACGATTCGCGGTTGTCGACTTCGACGCTGTCGCGGTCAGCGAGGCGGTAATCGTAAATGACCGTCGGCAGGCCCGGCGGAATCTTGGCGATGTTGTCGTGACTGGTGATGATTCCTTCTACCCCGTAACCGATCACTTTGTCCAGCACCCGATCGAATTCTTCGACGGTTTCCCAGTTGCTCAACAGGGCGATGTAACCGCGGGTCGCCAGTTCGCGCTCCAGAAAATGCAGCATTTCGGCAAAATAGCGGTCCAGCAGCGAGGCAAATAAAACGCCGATGAATTTGCTGCGGCCCGAACGCAGCATTTTCGCCACCTGATTCGAGCGGTAATTCATCGCTTTGGCCGTGGCCAGAATTTTTTCCCGCGTCCGTTGCGAAACCCGCTTGTGGTTGCCGTTCAGGACCGCCGAAACGATCTGCTGACAAACCCCGACCTCTTCGGCAATCATTTTGGTGGTTACGACTTTGGGTGACATCTTTGTTTCCTTTAAGGCGTACCTACGCCTGTTTATAAATAGTATAGCAAAAAAAAGTGATTTTGTCAATACCCTGCCGAATAATTTTTTCATTTTCATCGGCCGGGTCGCTTGGGAAGGGAGGCGAATAACGCCGCATGCAGGTTTTTTAGACTCATGCCGAGGCCCGATCGCACCGATTGCCGAAATCGCGGGAAGCCTCCGGAAACGGTTGAAAATCACCGTGCGGCCGGCGGACTATTGGCAAAAAACCGACGCCTGGCACTAAATTATGATAAAAAACGCCGCAAAAGTGCAAAGTAGTGGAACAAACCCCGCCGTCGCCAGTCTATAGCAATGTAAATCTCCTATCTTTTCCCTCTTTTGCCTGGCCTTCTCCTTCCCCTGGGAGAAGGCTCTTTTGTTTTCGGGGGTTACGCCCATGACTTGATGCGGCCGGATTTTACCTCCTTCCCGTTCGCCGTTTAATTGCCGGGATCGAACAGGATATCGTCCCAATCGCCGTCGTAGCCGATGGCGCGGAGGAAATCGAGGTGCGGGTTGAAAAAGCCGAGTTCGTAAAGATTGTGCGTGTCGCTGCCGAGCGAAATTTTGACCCCGGCGTCGATGCATTGCCGGGTGAAGTCCGGATCGGGCCGGTTGCAGTGAAAATTTACTTCCGCCGCCACCTGGTGTTCCTTCAGCAATTTGACCAGCGGCGCGAACAGCTCCGCCGGTTTCCGCCCGACGCCGTTCCAGGAAAAGACCCGGAACGGGTGGGCCAGCACCTGGATGCCGCCGGCGGCGATCAGCCGCTCCGCCAGTTTCAGGAAGTGGGCGGGCGCATCCGGCGCCGCCGCGTCCGGCAGCGCATGAACGGCGCCAAGCCGCAGTTCGGTGCCCCGCTGCAATGCGCGGTTGATCAGGAAACTGCCGTCGCCGGCGATATCCAGCTCCGTCCCGCGCCGGAAACGCGAATCGGCGGCGGTAATCCGGTCGAGATAGGTCAGGTAATCGCCGGACCGGTCGGCCGGGCCCGGCGGCGGCATGCCGTGCTCGAACCACTGCCGCTTCAGATACTCTTCCCGCGGATAAAACAAGTGGCTGGAGTGTTCGGTGACGGCCACCCGGTCCAGGTGCAACAGGTCCATCAACTGTCGTTCGAGATGGTAATCGATGTTCTCGTTGCAGTAGGCGAACGGGGAATGGGTATGGAAATCACTCCAGCGGCGGCCGGCCGGCAATTGCAGAGCGATTGTTTCCTCATCCAGCCGGCCGGCATCGGACAACGTATAAATCCTGAACGCGAACGGCGCTTCGCAGAGCGCCGGCAGGCAACAGAAAGAAACGCCTTCGTCCGGCAGTGTCCGGCAGCCTTCGTGCTGGTGGCCGGAAATGCTTGCCGCCACGCCGAGCCGCCGCATCGGGCCGACGATTTCGTCGGCATTGGCGTAGCCGTAACGGTTGTCGGCCCGGCCCGGCGGGTACAGCGGCACGTGCTGCAGAAAAATTTTGGGCCCGGCGAATTCAGCGCTCAAGCGTTCCGCCCGGGCCAATTCCGCCGGCAGCCGCCGGGCATGGCAGCCCGGCAATTCCGGATCGACGAACGGAATGAAGCGCGCCCTGGCGCCGGCATCGAAATAATCGGCCCGCGGCATGGTTTGATAAAAGAGTTCCGGTTCCGGGTCGTGATTGCCCGGAATCACCAGTAGCGGCAGCCGGGCATGGTCCAGAACGGCTTTCAATTCCGCCAGCAATTCGACATCGGCCGGATTGTCCAGCAAATCGCCGGCCAGGCAGAGCAAGTCGATGTCGGTCCGCAGATTCAGGTATTCGACTGCCCGCCGCAGCAGCAACGCGGCAAACTCTCCGCGCCTGGCCGGCAGTTCCGAGGGCGAACGGGAAAAATGAAGATCGCTGATCACCGCGAATCGCACACTCACGCTTTCGACTCCTTCCGTAAAATAAAAACGGGCTGCAAATCCTGCAGCCCATCAAGTTTTGACCGGTCCTTTACTTGGCAGCTTCACCGGTTTTCGGACAATCCTGCACTTTGGCTTTGCAGGCGTCGCACATTTTACCGGGCTTGCACTCCGTACACTTCCGGGTTTTCGAACATTGCTGATCGGCCGGGCAATTCTGCTTGGCCGCGCAGGCCTGCGAACTCGGGCAGTTTGATGCGGCCGCGCAGCGACCGGACGAATTTCCGCATCCGCTCGAACAGCACCCGGCGGCAAACAGCAGCATACTTCCGGCGGCCAATACCGTCAATAACAACGCTTTCATGATTTCTCCTTGCTGATTTTCTGAGGCCGTGACAACTCATTTGCCCCCGATCCTCCTCTTCATATGGAGTAACAATAATGCAATTGGGCAAATTTTGCAAGTCGTTTCCGGCAGCTTTTCCGGGAAAATAAGCGTCGCAAATTTGCAAAAAGCATGGAACGGTGGCAAATTATCCTTTTCCGGGATAAACTGTTTCTAAAGGTGGAATTCACGGTTAGCGATTATGAAAGCAAAAGATTTAAGAAGAAAATATATTGAATTTTTCGTCAGCAAGGGTCATAAGGAAATCAAGAGCGCGTCGCTGATTCCGGAGAACGATCCGACCTGTCTGTTTACCACTGCCGGCATGCATCCGCTGGTGCCGTATCTGCAGGGCGCCCGGCATCCGGCCGGCATCCGGCTGGTCGACTTCCAGAAATGTATCCGCACCGGCGATATCGACGAAGTCGGCGACGCGGTGCACCTGACTTTTTTCGAAATGCTCGGCAACTGGTCGCTCGGCGATTATTTCAAAAATGAAGCGATTCATTTCAGCTTTGAATTTCTCACCGGCAAAGAGTGGTTGAACATTCCGCTGGAGCGGCTCGCTTTCACCGTCTTTGCCGGCGACGACGACGCGCCGTTCGATGCCGAAGCGTTCGAATTGTGGCGCAGTCTCGGCGTGCCGGAAGTGCGCATCGCCAGGCTGCCCAAGAAGGACAACTGGTGGGGGCCGGCCGGCCAGACCGGACCGTGCGGCCCGGATACCGAAATGTTTTACTGGACCGGCGACCAGCCGGCGCCGGAAGTGTTCGATCCGTCCGACAAGTTGTGGGTGGAAATCTGGAACGACGTATTCATGCAGTACGACAAGCAGCCGGACGGCACTTTTCTGCCGCTGGCGCAGCGCAACGTCGACACCGGCATGGGGCTGGAGCGGGTAACCGCTGTGCTGCAGGGCAAGAAAAGTTGTTATGAAACCGAACTCTTCACGCCGATTTTCGCTGAGTTGGATACGATCCGCCGGCAGCCGGCGCCGGCGCGGCGTTGCAGTTCCGAGCGGATTATCGCCGATCATCTGCGGGCGGCGGTGTTCATCCTGGCCGACGGCATCACCCCCGGCAACGTCGACCAGGCTTATGTGCTGCGCCGGTTGATCCGCCGCGCCATCCGGGAGGGCCGCAAACTGGATATCGCCGGCGAATTTACCGCCCGGCTGGCCGGTGTGGTCATCGCCGAATTCGGCGACGTTTATCCGGAGCTGACCGCCCAGCGCGCCGTCATCCTCGAGGAGTTGGCCAAGGAGGAAAAGCAATTCGCCCTGACGCTGGAAAAAGGCACCCGTGAATTTGAGAAACTGATCTCCCGCGTGCCGGAGCATGTCCAGAAGAAGATCATCAGCGGCAAGAATGCTTTTTATCTGTACGAAACCTACGGGTTCCCGCTGGAACTCACCGTTGAAATGGCCAAGGAACGCGGTTTCGAAGTCGATGGCGCCGGTTTTACGGCGGCGTTCGAGAAACATCAGGAATTGTCGCGCAAAGGGGCCGAGCAGAAGTTCAAGGGCGGCCTGGCCGACAATTCCGAAGCGACGGCATTGCTGCACACCGCCACTCATTTGCTGCAGGCGGCTTTGCGGAAAGTGCTGGGTACGCATGTCGAGCAGCGCGGTTCGAACATTACTGCCGAACGGCTGCGGTTCGATTTTTCTCATGAAGCGAAGATGACGCCCGAGGAGCTCAAGGCGGCGGAAGCGTTGGTCAACGATGCGATCAGGCGGGCGATCCCGGTGGTCTGTGAAGAGATGGAGCTGGAGGCCGCCCAGCGGAAGGGGGCGATGGGATTGTTCGGCGAACGTTACGGCGAACGGGTCAAGGTTTACTCCATCGGCGACGTCAGTTGTGAAATTTGCGGCGGACCGCATGCGCAGAATACTGCCGATCTCGGGCAATTCAAGATTTTGAAGGAAGAGAGCTCCAGCCGCGGTGTCCGCCGGATCAAGGCGGTGCTGGTAAAATAGCAACCATTAACCGGAAGCGAGGAAGGCAATGCAAAAAGCGGAACTGCTGATCGCACAGAGCGACGAGGTCTATACGATCAAAGTGAACGGCCGTGCCAATTTCGAGTGCGGTGTGCCGTTGCGGGAATTTGCCAAGAAAATTACCGCGGCGACCAGAGGGATTATCATTGACCTTCAGGAGTGTGTCGGCATGGACAGCACCTTTATGGGCATCCTTTCGATGATCGGCCTCAAGACCCGCAACAACGGTTTGACGGTTGAAATTACCAACGCCGGCACCTTCAACCGGAATTTGTTGAAAGGGCTCGGCGTCGAAAAGCTGTTCAAGTTCACCGAAACGACACCGGCGGAACCGGCCAACTGGGCCAGGGCCAATACCGGACAGCCGGACAGGATCGGGACGGCGGAGACGGTCGTTGATGCGCATAAGACCTTGATCAACATTGATCTGGACAACTTGCCGAAATTTGAGAAGGTGGTCGAGTATGCCGAAGAGGATCTCGAACGGTTGCGCCAGCAGAAGAAAAATGATATAAAGTGAGAATCCGCCTCCGAGCGGGGGAGGCCGGGTATCCGGGCGGGTTGCCCGGCGGAGAGCTTCTTTGCTTCCTGCCTGAGCGAATCGGCTGCATCACGGCGGCAGGCCCAGATGTTCCAGCCACGCCCATCAGCGGGATGCGGCTTTCTTGAAGGTTTTTCCGGACGTCCCGGACCGCAACGCGAGAATGCCGGCGGTTTCTGCCGGCATGGTTGCGCCGATCGCGGAAGATAATAACGTTTCAGCCGCGTGTATTATCATTGAACTCCTTTGGTTCAATATCCTTACGGATTTCTCCAGCCTGAATGTTGCATGAAACGTTCGAATCGTCGAGAAATGCCGTAGCGATCCGAACGTTTTTATTTCCGAGTCGCCGGTTGCCTCGGCAAATAGAGTTCCTGTCAACAGCAATGTCCGAAACCGTTCCATGAGAATATAGGTCAAACTTGAAAGCAGAAGCCGGAAGTGGTTTGTCTCTGTTGAGTTTCACTCTGGCAACTACCCGGCGGGGATATTTCCAGGTTCCTGCCGCATATCGGAATTCCGTGAACAGCTTCAATTTTTTTTCATGTGTCTTATTATAAGCTGTTTCTACCTGTTTTGGATGGCCGCAGGCAAGCCGTGAGCAATGGATCCCCGCAGAAAACATACAACGGAAGAAAAACAATGGTGATCATATTTCCTGCATCCCGCAGGGTGAGATCGTCAGTGGCATCGAAATCAAGAACCAATTCACGAGGCGGCACAAGAAAGCTCTTTATGAAGAATTCGACAAATAACCGGCTCAATTCGAGGCAGGCCTGACGTCCCATTCCGTTTTCGAATCGATACAAAGGGCTCGGGGTGGTGAGTGGCCGGTCACGACCGAAATCGAGATTCTGCCTCTTTGCTCTGGAACAATTTATGCAGTATTGAACCTAGTGTCCAGTCAAATTTGAAAAGATAAAATTATGTGTTATCTTAATCTCCAATGGATTTAACAATGGAGGTTGGATATGGCAGATGCAAAATATCGGTTTTGTTTAACGAACGATGAAAAGCAGGAACTGAATCAGATGGTGTCGAGCGGAAAGCGCAATGCCCGGCAGGTATTGGATGCCTTGATACTGCTGAATTGTGATGAATCCGAGGGCAAGAAACAATCCGATGAAATTGTCGGAGGTTTCTTGAAGGTCGGTAAATTGCGTGTTCATCGAGTTCGTAAGCGTTTCTTTGAAAACGGAATGGGAGGAGTGTTCAATCTGCCGCATGGCGGAGGACGTACCAAGCATACAGACGGTGATTTTGAAGCACATTTGATAGCCTTGAGTTGCGGAGAACCGCCAGCGGGACACTCGCAGTGGAGCTTGCGCTTGCTTGCTGATAAAATGGTGGAGCTGGAATATGTTGAATCTGTATCGCATGAAACAGTGCGGCAGGTTCTTAAAAAAACGAACTCAAGCCTTGGCAAAAAGAGCAATGGGTAATTCCGCCGCAGAAAAATGCGGCATTTGTTGCAGATATGGAACGAGTGCTTGATATTTACAAGCGGCCTTATGACGAAAAATTCCCAGTCGTTTGTTATGATGAGATGCCTCGCCAGTTGCTTGAGGAAGTGCGAGAAATACAGCCTATGCGTCCAGGGCAGTCTAAACGAGTGGACTATGAGTATCGCCGCATGGGAACATGTAATGTCTTGTTGGCAAGCGAACCGTTGCGCGGGTGGAGAATGGCAGATGTGACACAGACAAAAACAGCAAAGGATTGGGCGATATTTACTGAGAAAATAGCTTTGGCCTATCCGAATGCAGAGAAGATTATTTTAATTGAAGATAACCTCAACACACATAAACCGGCATCATGGTACGAAACGTTTCCACCAGAAAAAGCCAAGGCTTTAATGGATAAATTCGAGCTTGTTTACACGCCAAAACATGGTTCGTGGCTCAATATGGCGGAAATTGAACTCAATGTAGTATCGGCACAATGTCTGAAAAAGAGAATCGCCTCCATAGAAGAAATGAGAAGCATGGTGAATACATGGGAGAAAGAGCGAAACCAGAAAACAAAAACCATCAATTGGCAGTTTTCAACAACGGATGCACGAGTAAAGTTGCATCGACTATATCCATCTTTTCAAATTTGACTGGACACTAGCCTCTTGAAAACAAAAAAGACCAGAAAGTTCCAGCTTAAGAGAAAGTTAGATGATGATATCAAATTTTATATTGACTAATATACTCTAACTTGTTGATAAAGAAATGGTCGGGCTAGAGAGATTTGAACTCTCGACCTTTTGACCCCCAGTCAAATGTTCTCAAGCTCAAAAATGCTGTATTTTTATTAAAATGCGGCAGAAATGTGACATCCAGTCATTGACACCCTGACGGAGATATGCTACATTAGGCATTAAAGGGAAGCAATCCGAAAGGTGTTTTTATGAGTGTGGCAAAACGCAAAACCAGCAGCGGTGAGACCGGTGAATATCATTACGATTTTTCGCAGAACGGCAAACGTTATCGTGGTGTCTGCGAGGGCTGTACCACCAAGCCTGCCGCTCTTCTCTATGAAAAGAGACTCAAGGAAAAAGTCAAAGTTCTTTCTGAGCAAAAGAGCGTCGGGGCACTCGTCGAAAACTTCAAGCGGGAATTGACCGGCGGTGATAAGATCACACTGGATGCCGCATTTGAACTGTATCTTGCCAAGCCTCGCCGTAAACAACCGAGCGTTCAACAGCAGCAGATCAACCAAAGTCAGTGGAATGATTTCGTCGCTTTCATGCATGAAACCTATCCTGCAGTCGAACAGCTTGATGGCGTCAGCCGAACCCATGCGGAGGCTTACATTCGTCAGTTACGGGAAAACGGCCGTTATCTGCGCAAAATTACTTATCAACGGGCTTATCAGGGAAAAACCGTAGTTCACAGCTACGATGCACAAAGCCGGCTTTCCGGACGTACCATTAATGCTTTTCACAAAACCTTGAAATCAGTCTTTGCCAAATTGCAGGAAGAAGCAGGGATTCTTTATAATCCTTTTGAATTCGACATGATGGATAATGATTCGGAGAGCCGTGATGCGTTCACCCCGGCCGAGTTGAAATTGATTGGAGATAATCTTGATCCGTTTGTCCGTCCGTTGTTTGTCATCGGCATTTGCACAGGGCTTTCCGAGGGCGATATCTGTACCCTGCGATGGAATGATATCCGGGATGAACGCTGGATCGTCCGGAAACGGCGCAAAACCGGAGCGGCTTTGGAAATTCCGATTCTGCCGCCTCTGGCAAGTTTTCTCAATGAACAGAAATCCATTTCTGCGGCTGGAGAATACGTTCTTCCCGAACATGCGGCAATGTATCAGAACAATCCGAGTGGAATTTCCTATCGGGTCAAAAGTTTTCTGGAAGGATTGGGAATTCAGACTACCCGTACCGCCCGGAACCGTTCAAGGGCTTCCAGCGTAAAAGACGTGCATTCGCTGCGTCATACCTTTGCCTACCTCGCCGGATGCTATCAGATTCCGCTGCCGGTGGTGCAATCGATCCTCGGTCATATGAGCCCGGAAATGACCAAGCACTATCAGGCCCATGCCGACCGCGAAGCCAAAGAGAAGTATCTCGCCAAAATGCCTGACTTCATCGGTTACACCGAAGTCAAAAACATCGAATCATCCGAAAATCAAATTCGTACCGAATTGATCCGGAAGATTCAACATATGTCCCATGAACAACTGATAAAAGTAGTCGATTTTGTAGAAAAGCTTGATGCATAATCAATGGACGATGCCTGCGGTGTCCATAAAGTTCAACAGTTGTATATCACCGATTTTCTGCACGTTATCCCCGGAGTAAATGACACTGCCGCCTGCGGTCTTGTCATTGAGTTTTTCAAACTTCCTGATGTTGACCGCAAAATCGGAATTATAGGTTCGAGCGGCTTTAATTTCCATCGGATAGAGTTTGCGGTTCGCCGATTGCAGCAGGTCGATCTCCAGCCCGTTGGAATCCCGGAAGAAATAGAGTCCGGCATCCTTGCCAGCATTGTATCGGGCTTTCAAGGCTTCGACGATGACCATGTTCTCAAAGAGATTCCCCATCAGAGGATCGCGGGTAACCATGCCGGGATTTTCCAGATCCAACAAATAGGCGGCCAGGCCAACCTCCGTGAAGTAAAGTTTCGGTGTCTTGATCAAACGTTTGCCGAAGTTCTCAAAATAGGGCAGCAAACGGAATACAATGTAGCTTGCCTCCAGGATGGACAGCCATTCTCCCAGCGTGGACGAAGACACGCCGACATCGCCGGCCAGGCTGTTCAAGTTGACCAACTGCCCGACACGCCCGGCCAGCAGCTTGATGAAGATTTCAAATGAGGAAAAATTGCGGATGTTGACCAGTTGCCGGGCATCGCGCTCTACATAAGTCATATAGTAGTTGCGGTAAAAACGTGTAATGTCTATATTCTCTTCGTAAAGCTGCGGCATAAACCCCTTGAACAAATATTCATCCCGATCCAGCTGAATTCCGGCTTCCGTCAATTCCTCAATGGAAAGCGGCAGCAATTGCAAGATAGCGGTGCGTCCAGCCAAAGACTGGGCGACCTCCGCTTTCAGGGCCGGCTGATGACTGCCGGTAAGGATATATTGCCCCTTGGCGCTGCTTTTATCGCATTCGACCTGGATATAGCTCAAAAGCATCGGAAGCCGCTGGATTTCGTCAATGATGATCGGAGTGGAATAACGCTTCAGAAATTCTTTGGCATCGCGTTCCGCCAACTGCCGGGTTTCCGGTTCCTCTAAATTGACATAGTTGTAATCAGGAAACTGCATGCGGGCAAGCGTGGTTTTTCCGGATTGACGAGGCCCCGTAATCGTGACAACCTTGTACTCCTGAGCCAGTTTTGCCAGTTCTTGCTGTATTTTTCGTTTAATCATTATGCGGTCTCCTTTTCGACATCACTCAATATATCACTCGATATGCAGATTTCAAGTAGAATCAAAAAACTGCATAAATAAATTCCATTCCAGTTTATTCCAGAAGAAATATCTTGCCAGGCTGCCGAACTTTATCGGTGCTTCTGAAATGCGGCCATCGGAACATCCGAAGCGGAGCTGATTCGGGAGACCAAAAAGCTACCGCCCGAACAATTGAATGCGATAGCCGATTTCATCAAATCACTGAAGAGAACTTGCTTTTATCGAAACGGCGCACAATGTCAAGTTTATTTCTTGGGAATCCGTGAATGAGTTAAGGTATTGTCATACTATCCTGGGCCCGGATATAGGTTTGGGCCCGATTAGGCAGGCAATACTGGTTCTGGAAAAGATTTTTCATTGTCTGAATAAGCTATATTACAGTAGCCAATCTGTTTTTTTATACACTCACGGTTTCAATGTTGCATCGCCGAGAGCAATTTCTGAATATCGGGCGGATGAGACGCCACAGTCTTCCCGGGGACAATCTGCTCCCGTTCTTCCTCTGACAGCAGCCGAGCCGTCAGCAACGCGCCTTCCGCATTGAACTCCACCTCAATAGAGGAAGCCGCCTCATCGTCAGCCAACGCAATCGCCAGGTTGCTTTTTTTACCGGCAATACGTGACGCAATGATCTTCTTCATGATCATACGTTGAAATTTGGGCAGGTCGGCGTCTGCGAGAATGATAACCGGGATTTGCTTACCAAGGCAAGCATAAATCACTTCAAGGCAAGCTGCGGGGTGGTCACAAATCAACTCCGACGCGGCAATAATCACGACCTGAGCGTCTGCCAGTAAAGTCCGAAATGCTTTCATCCTCTCGCCCTCCGGCCGATTAAGGAAGTCACAATTTATGACAGAGCCGGCAGGCCGATAGCGTGCCGCAAAGCTGAGTTGTGCTTGATCAATTATGGTCAGTGTCCTTAACTTCGCGGCAACCGGCCAAAAGGAGCCGAAAACATTCTCGCCGGCGTTTAACTGTTTAGCGATATGGGCAGCCATCAAAAACGGCGGAAGTTCTCGCTCCTGGACCAGCATGAGCTCTCCAGTATTCAGCATACCGCCGACGATCGGGGTTGGAATATAATTGGCAACCGCTTGAGTCAAGTCCCCCAAAAATTCGCTTTGCAGTTCTCGAGGGACGGCGATCTTATGCTTTTCGGCCAATTTCACAAGTATTTCCAATGGTGCCTCTTTCGGGCCATCTTCGCCGAGAACCGCAATATGAGGGGTCATATATTCTTGGCACAATCTGGCAGAGAGCTTGACCGCAAATTCCACCTCCTGCTTATTATTCTCGGAGGAAACGGGAATCCAGCACCTTTTTCCCTTCAGTGTCGTAGTATCTGTTTTGGAGATGGACGATATGCCACCGGGCAGGCAACCTATCAAGGCGTCGGTTGACATATTTGCATTCAATAACATCAGATTAGGACTCGCAGTAAGAATAATGTTTGAGATACCCTCACGCGGAGGTCGCAGATACCAAATTGCGATATTTTCCTCTGGCGGAAAAAAGACTCGGCGCGGGCCCGTAAATCCGGCGCGTTTAAGATAGCGGAACGGCAACAAATAACGGCATGATCCGAACGAGAGGATTTCAACGGCATATTGAGGTTTTCCGGCTGCGTCATCCACCCGATACCACGATCCGCGGCTGTCTCCGTTGGTCGTCAACAGGGAAACGTCTTCGTGCCAATTTGATTCCCGGGAGAGCCGGTTACGGTCCCCCCAATCTCCGCTTAGCTTCCATTGAGCCCCAAGAGTCGCGGCTTGCGTATATTCGGCCGGAATTAAGCCAAACATATCGTGCTTATTCCAAGTGTCCGCGCCGGCAGAAGCCCATAAGTATAGAAACAAAGCACCGCCAATATCGCCATTGAGCGGCCTTATATCCCCCAAAAGAGTATTTCCTTCAATCAATGGTTGTCCGCCGGAAAAAAAGTCAAACAAGTGTCCACCGATTTGTGGTCCGGCGGCTAATTGAAAACCTCTGTTCAGGTGAATTCGAACCCGTCCGTCCGAGAGCATCCAGCATCCGGCCGTGGCAACTCCACTTCCATGAATGCGTCCATGTTCCGCTTCATCGCAAAGCGCTTGGTCGACTCGAGAAGCCTGAATAATGCTGCTCGGCGTCTGATATAAGTCCGGCAGGAGGCTCAGACCGGCAAATGCCGTTGGGAATTTAGGCTCAATTGGGGCTAGCATTCTTTTCCCTCCAAGCGGATGATCTCATGAATCCTACAATACAATACCGGCCCGAGTTGCCATGCCGAAGTTTCAGATATTATTTGCATCAGGGAAAAAATGTGTTTGCGCAGTCGCGTGTCTATCATTGCCAGGCGCGCAAGAGTTGCAAGGAGCAACGCTACTCCCAAAGATGCGGTATGACGAAACTGGAATCCCCAACTTTTCCAAAAGATCAAGGGGGCAAGCAAATCTTGGAAGGCGTTCATTTCCGAAAGCGGAACCGGAACCAAGTAACGGCATTCCTGTTCCAAAACCGATTCATAAAAAAAACTGTTTTCATGGCACCAGTCCAACCGGCTTGTTTCTTGCATCAGCGTATATGCATCCAATCGGAAACGGCTCTGATGCGAGGTTCGGATATGATACAACCGCTCCGTAATGTAGCGGACAGTTGCGGCACGGGAATCCATGAAGACGCTTACCGGATTGGCAACAATCTCAAGAATTCCAACCGCAGTCACAGGAATGTTCAGCATCCCGGCGCAAAACTGAACTGCCGGAAGGAGATCAGTCGTGATATTTTCTTCGGAAATGACCGGGAATTCAGTCGTGATGCTTGACACGATAACCTCCCTTCACCGAAGGCGCCTCCTTACGGATACGCTTGGAACGGTTATCAATCTTGCTGCGGAGGAATTGTTCGAGGCTGTCCTGATCAATCAGGACAGTGCCGGGTCTTCCGGCTGCCAGTTTGGAGCGCTTAATATACTTCGCCGTACACCAGTTATCGATGGTGTCAGTACTAACCCGAGCATAACGGGCCGCCTCCGCACGAGTCATCCATCGCAACGGCGTGAGTTCTTGGGACTCTGCCTTGTCAGATATGATGCACTCCCGTTCAAAATCGATGTCGGCCATTTTGAACACATCAACGGCCATGTTGCGAATTGGTTTGGGGATGGCCTCCCATCTCGATTTTTCCATTTAATCCTCCTTGTAAATGTTTTGCCCCGCATTGGGTGCGTTGGAGGATATTATACCAAAGAAACATGGAGACGTCAAGCGCAACTTGCTTATTTGTAATTAGTTTAATATGTTTATCTGCGATATGCTACTTGTATATTGCGCGTATACTGCTTGTTGATAAGGAGATAAAACGAATTATGAATGATTTGGCGCCTCTGGTTCCTCCGGCGCCATTGATTTTAATTTATAAATAAACTCTTGAAATCGCTCTTGAGCCTGACGAGCGTCAGTATCTTTTTCGTATTTTTTTTCCCATCGATAAAAACCGGTTCGAAAATTGGCGAAATAAGCGGGATAACGTTTGCATGGTCGTTCTTTCGGCCGAATGCTGAATTCGTTTGAAGAAGCATCTTGTTGCGGCTCTTTTCTTTCCCCTTTTTGCTTTTTCTGGGAGCGTTGCTGAATAGCTGCACTATGATCGTTCCAGTATAAATCGAATTGCTTTCGGAATACATGGATACGATCGCTTTTCTTTTGGTCGTGTTTACGAATCGGATCATAATATTTGAGCATATTAATACGATTTTCAAGGCCTATTTGACGCCTGGTTTTACTGGCCTCCTCAACGTTTTTTTTCTCGATGACATCAACGCTGTCTACTATCATGCCAAGAACTTCAAGCGCAAGTCTTTCAGCCTTCATTTCTACACCTTGCCTTAGAAGTCGCAAAATAATATCCATGCGTTTCCACTGCCCAGGAAATTTCCTGTCAAAAAGCTGCAAACAATTCAAAACTGTACGATTTTGCAATTGGGGATTTTCGCGAATCAAAATTTCTATTTGAGATAGGCAAGATTCGTATTTGGGAGCACTAACATAATCGAGCGGCAAATGCTCTTCAATTTCCTGCATTTGCTTTGAATACTCGCGCAAGCTCGCTTCCGTCTGACCGAATAAGGTCTCCTGATCTGTGTCGGATGAAAAAGCATCCATTGTTACCATCAATCTTCTTATTGTTACAGGGGAAATTAATTTTTCTTACTGATATAATACTTTCTTTGCGGTCAAAAATCAAAGAAATTGTTGAAAACCTTGGAAGAAAGATTGCATTTCTGTGGTAACAAGATCATGACTTATGCAATAAAGCAATAAAAATAGCATAGAAATTCGGTTTTATGCTTCATTTCGCTTATTAACCGTCTAAGGGCGAGCATAATACCGCGTGGCTTACCGCTCGGATGGAATAATCCGTTGACAGCGGATCTACATTCTGGTTTTTATTGGAAGTCCCCACCGGTTATCCGAAACAAGATAACCGGGGGGAGAGCGTTAAAGGGCGACGGCCAACAGGAGTGACGATTTCTTTTCGTTATCGAAGGCGAAAAGGTCGGACGCGGTCAGGCGGAGTTCGTTTTCCGTTTGCAGATCCGAACAGAATGCCAGCGGGTCATCGTAACGCAACCCGGCGTTGGCGTTTTCGGACGACACTCCGGCGTCGAAGTCCAGGCTCGGGATAGCGTCGGGAAATTCAAGGCTCATAGTCGCCATCGGGAGTCCGGTCCTGATCGTGGCTTTGCCCGACTTGGCCTTGCTTTGATTGCCCGCCGCATCCACAGCGACGATCTGATATTGGTAGCCTCCCTTGACGATACCGTCGATTTGGAAACTCAATTGCGAAGCCGTAAGGGTTTCGATCTTTTCCAGGTTGATGCCGTGCTTCAGGATGTTAAAACAATCATGAGATTGCCGCTCCACACGGAAACGCCGTCTTCAACAATATCGCTCGAAATATAGACAGCCATGATCTATTCCTCCTCTTTACCGTGGGGGCTTTGCGCCCCCCATTTTTATGTTTAAGAATTTATCTCCGCGCCTCCCATATCCCTGAAAACGTTATGATTATCTTCACGATCAAGTTGAAACCATTTGATCGCCTGCTTCCCTATATAGCAAAGAAAGTACGTAATTGGCTCTCGCGCCAACCAGAACTCCAATTCCGAATGGGATTGCCTTTTCCTGCGCTTTTCGCGTAAATGTGATGCCGACTTTCTTGAAAATCTCCTTTATGGTGGAGAAAAATACCGCAATGGATTATTGATAGACTAGACGATTACAACAGCAGCATACTTTTTGAGAAAATGGAATGTATCTGCCGGTCTTATCAGGTGAAACAGTCTTAAACAATCAATAAACGTTTCGAATCATAAGTTTGGCATGCAAACTATACGTTCAATTTTCAAATGGAACAACTACGGCATATTTTGATTCGATCTCCGCCCAGATAAACTCAAGATCCGGCCGAGCCGAATCTTTGTATAAGAAATATAAAATCAGCCAGCCGACCAGAAGGTACACAAACAAGCCCGGGATCAGAGTAAAGGAGAGCAATCCCAGCACACACCAGGTGAAGCATCCTATGCTACGAAAAGAGGTATTTCCACGGGCCTCCCACTTCAATAATCCTTCTTTTACCTCGAATGATATCTCGATTCTCATATAACAGCCGCCAATGACGGCCGGCCTCAGACCTTTTATCAGAACGAACGGAAAACTAGTTATGACGTTGCATGGCCAAAAGTATTTCGTGCTCAGGCATTTAATATCATTGAACAATTGTTTGGGGTCAATCTCCGGTTCTATCCGACAACGTTTTGCAATAAATATTTCCGCCATAATCCAAAACACCTGTTCCTTCTATCTGATTTTCTATTCCAATTGTGAGCTGCCTGACAGACGCAATATACGGCGCTCCAGCGATGGATGTGTGGAAAAGAGATCACACCATGTCGGAGGCATGGAAATCATCATTGCTGCAATCGGTTCACCGGCTTCTGTCGAAGTACCGCTGTACTTATCTGTCATAAGTCGCTGTAAAGCTTCCTCCATCGAAGACGCGCCAACCAGCGAAGCGGCAGTGGCATCCGCTTCGAATTCCCGGTGACGCGAAAACCACAACATCAGCAGATTTCCGACGAAAAACAATAAATTGACGAGAACGACATGCATCACGAATGCCAATATTTTTGACTTCTCCCGCAACTCATCGTACCAATCCATCTGCCGCATGGCAAAGTCGATGATCATGACTCCGATGTTGACCAGACCGGTCAGAAGTGTCATGGTCAACATGTCCCCGTTGGCAATATGTGCGATTTCATGCGCTGCGACTCCGGCAAGACTTTCCTCGTCCATTTGTTCCAGCAAGCCTCGACTGAAAGCAATCAGGGCATCACTCTTCGAAGATCCGGTTGCAAATGCGTTCATCTCTTCTGCCGGATATATTCCGACTTCCGGAACTGCAGGCAGATCAATTTTCTCTGCCAAAGCGGCAACCAAGGCCAGCAAATAACGTTCCTTTGCATTTTCCGGCTTCTCAGTGTTGAGGATCTTGATATCATAGCTCCGTATTGCCAAGGCTTTGGAGAACAACAAAGCGATTACGGGTAATGCAAAACCGAACCCGCAGAGCAGAAAGAACATTCCGATTCCGCCCTTGGAACCAACCATACCGAAAACAATCGTCAGTACAACCATAACGCCGCAGTTAGCCAGCATAAAAAGGCCCATAGATTTTCCGAAACCGCCGCCGATCCGAACTCGCCGGACGTGTCCGATACGATCAAGAACCGGAAGACTGACATCCACTGACCCTACCGACTTCTCCTGCCACATACCGCAATATCGGCACTTCTGCGCCGCAGGCAGGATCGTCCGTCCGCATCGGATGCAGGTCTTGCCATCCATTGCAGCAGCGGACATGCTTTCTGATTGCCAGCTTTTGCAGTAACGGCACTTCTGTGCCGTATCCTGAATATTTTCCTTACAGAATTGACATTGCTTCATTTGCCGAAAAGCTTTATTTAATCCACGTTATGGAATCCAAATCCACATAAACCTGCACGATATCATCAATCTTCTCATACATGATGTCCACGGTTCCGGTCTCTTCGTTTGCGGTTATCATAGCCTTGGCTGAATACTGGTTTTTACCGATGGATTCCACATTGGTTATCTTGGAACAACGATATGTCGCATTCGTAAGATCCGTGCGATGAAATGGGTTGCGCTGGCTGCGCTGCTGCTGGAGTTTATAACGATTTTTCTCCAGAACTTCGACGACCAACTCTTTAACCATACCGTCGACAGACGATTCGGAAAAGAAACACCATGAGGCAATTCCAAGCATGAGCACAATGATTCCGGAAAGTATCACTTTGAAAGTCCGGGACCTGACATCAATTTTCATCGGAAGCTTTTTCAGCTTTTCATTAATATCGTCAAGAGGAAGCCTGTTATACAGCTCATCGGCTTTATTCATTGCCTTTCCAGCGACGTCTTTGACTTTTTTCCCCGTTTCCTCTGCATAATCTCCTCCCATTCGTTTTTCACGAATCGAAGCGGAACTGCTGTCACGGCCTCACCATCCTCCCATACAGAGTAGTCGATTAATCAGTCGCTCTCTACGGTGGCGCTCTGGTTTACAGATCTGACTAATCTCCTTTCCGGGGTCGTCATCGTTTCTGATGCGCCTCATTGAAACATTCAGTCTGCAACCTGTCCGCTTCCAAACGTGTAAGTTAATCGCCATAAATTACACGCAGAAAGCTGATTCCGCGAACGTCAGTTATTTATCATACCATCTCCTTTGTTTTTCTCAGTGTCATGTGCAGAATCATCCCTTTCATTCAGTGTGAGCATCTCCCCGCAAAATCTGCATTTTATAGCCTCTGCATTGATCTCTTCCGCACAAAACGGACACTTTTTTGTTTCGTTCGACATACATTTCCTCCGTGTTGTAATCTGGTTTCGTCTACTATTTTTGTTTTTTGGTTCGCCAAAGCCAACTGGGAGGCGCTCCATTATTTTTCTTGGATGAAATGAATGCCAATACACCAAAAATTGCGCCACCAACAAGACTGGGCCAGCCGCTCACAATAAGACCCCAAATTAACAAAGTAACCACAACGAATCCGACTACACCCCAGAGAATCGCTTTAATCATCATTTTTACAAATACCTTATCTGTTTACGCAAATTACGAAAATAAATAGAATGATCAATAACGGAATCAGAACTTTCAAGAATTTCCCGAAAGACCTGTCCCAATATGCAGGATTTTTCCATGCGTAACCACCCAGTCCAAGAGCTCCGAGCCCCAGAAGGACGCCATACATGGCATGCCTAGCCTGAATGTTGCATGAAACTTTCGAATCGTCGAGAAATGTTCAGAAGATTCGGAAGTTTTTATTTTCAGAGTCGGATATTGTCGTTTTTTTGCAAATTGAGCATATTCCCCCTTTCCCCCGTTGTTGTTCGGCGAGCCGGGGACAGCTCTCCAAGGTTTTATTCCCAAGCGATGATTTTCGCAGCGATCAAGCGGAGGAGTTCCTGATTTGGACAAGCACTTGAAAGAGCAACATAAATTTTTCTGGTATTCCGCCGAATAATGGCACCGATTTTCACCAGGTATAAGCGAATGCTGCCGCAGGTAGCCTCGGCAAATTGAGTTCCTGTCAACAACAATGCCCGAAACCGTTCCATGAGAATATAAGCCAAACTTGAAAGCAGAAGCCGGAATTGATTTGCCGCAAAGTCATGGCAGCTCGTCCGATCAGCGAAAAGATCCAGCTGCTGTTCCTTGATCCTGTTTTCCATCTCACCTCGGGCGCAATAGACTTTTTCATAAAGATATTGTCCATCATCATCAAGATTGGTGACGATAAAACGATTATTCGGTCCGGGGGAGTTGAATTCCGCTTTGGCAATCACCCGGCGCGGGTATTTCCAAGTTCCTGCCGCATATTCGAACTGAGTAAACAGTTTTGCTTTTTCATGTGTTTCGTTGTAAAGTGCTTCCGCTTTCACTTGAAGATCTTTTGATAATTCCAGCAAACGTGGATTTTTCGCCAATCCGACAATATATTTGACCTCATTTTTATCACACCAGTTCAGCATTTTCTGCCGACAAAAGCCACTGTCTCCCCGGAAAATAATCTTAACCTTCGGCCATTTCTGCCGAAAGCGCTTTACCAGTAGCGAGAGAATCGCCCAAGCATGCTTGGCCGCATCAATTTTTGATGGACGCAAATAAGCCACAAGCAATTGATCCCCGCAGAAAACATACAACGGCAAAAAGCAATAGTGGTCATAATAGCCATGAAAAAAGCGATTTTCCTGCATCCCGTAAGTGAGGTCATCGGTAGCATCGAAATCAAGAATCAATTCTCGAGGCGGCGTGGCAAAACTTTCGATAAAGAATTCGACAAACAATCGGCTCAAATCTACGCAAGCACGACGATCGATTCCATTTTCGAATCGACATAAAGTGCTTGGAGTGGCGAGTTGACGATCACGACCGACAACAGTTTGAATCAGCGGATCAGTTCGCAATTCATGATGGTCATTGAGATCTTCATGGCCGGCAACCAAACCAAAAACTCGTTGACGAAGCATGCTCAGATAGGAATGCTCAACTTTTCCGGGCTGTCGAATATCAAAAGAATCCAGCAGGTTACCGGCGCGCCGGGTCAAACCGAGTTTGCGGTCGAATTCTTTCACAAAAAGCAACCCGCCGTCACTGCTGATATCTCCACCGGCGAAATTGAATTCAATTTTTCTGCTTTTCGGACCTTGAAAGACCGGAATCGAAACATTACATTTTGTCATTGGCAGACCTCGGCGTTATATTGTGATGTAAGATATTACAATATAATACGTTAGTCGAGAATCTGCCTCTTTGTTTTTGAAAATTTACGCAATATTCAGGCTAGCGGAAAACTTCCCCTGCGCAGCTTCCGGCGCGTTCGGCATCCAGAAGCAAAGGAAGAGTACCCCGAGTAAGATTGCACAGCCAAGCAACAGGATCACAGAAGCCAGAATTTTTTCATAAATGGTTGTCGGACGCGATGGTTCCTGCTGTGTTTTTTGAATTTGTTCTTCCATTTTTTTACCTTTCCTTGTTAAAAAACGCGGTACTTATTCACCGCATAATGGTTAATGACATTCCTTCATTTCGCAATAAATCAGATTACTCATAAATTCAATTCCTCTCTAAGATGATAGCAAAAAAAGAGCGTCCTCTGTGTTACACTCACCTCGGAGGCACGCCAATGCCTGAAAAAGTCATGCAAACAGAGAACGCCCACATGGAGCGTCCCTGTTAAGCAACCGACTTTTTCACTTTAGAGATTTGGCGTTTTCCGAGGTGAAAGCCTGCTTAACGGTACGTATTCAATTTTTATGAGTTCTAGTTAATTTCCGGAATCATCCTTTCGATTGAGTTAAAATGAACACAATCAAAAAAATAGCATGACTTTCTCATTTTTGCAAACCAAATACTTTCTGTTCACACGACTTTCGGCATTGACGTGCCTCGGAAGTGAGTGTAACGACATCCTATTATTCGCAGGACATATGGAGATCTGACACGCAGAATTGATTTTTTCCAAATATTTTATTCGGACACCCAATTCCTTCTGGCATTATAGTAAGTGATCAACTCCTGACGCCGTTCACACAGCCAACGAAAACGTTCCGCAAGCGCATCCCATTTTTCCGGTGGGTCCAGTAACATTGCGGTAACAGCCATATGAATATTGATTTCAAGAAAAATCAATTGACACTTTGGAAGCCGCATATGGTCTTCATGAAATTCTTCCGGAGATTGACCGAGCATTTTACGCCGATTATTCCACACAGTCAAAGTCGGAGAGAAATCCATTTTCAAGGAATGCGAATACTCCGGATGGTAATATTCCCGATATAACTTCCTGGTTTTCTCCAACGCGGGATATGCAGATGGAGTTGATGTTGTACCATAACCGTAACGAATTTTTCCAGCCCTCGAAACTGTAACATTAGGCTTGTATATTCGAGTCTGCCAATCCCAAGCAGGGTCAAGTAACGTAAACATTTCAGCAGAGGAATCAAGGGGATAATCAAAAATCGAATGAGCAAAAAACTTATCTTTCTCTTCAAAGAATGTGGGAATTTTCAGTTTAAACTTTTCTCCCCATCCCCAAGGCCAACGCTCAGTGAGTACTGGTATATCAGAAATTTTTACAATTCTCCGCCTGATACCCGGTGGCGGTTCCGGAGAATCCGGTTTAGATGCCGGACGCGGCTTTATCGACACCGATGGCTTGGGGGTAGCAGAAGGGGGTAATTGAACCGGCGTGGTAATTTTTCTCTGCTGCTGCAAAACGATTCCCCCCACGCCAATTCCAATTATCAGCAGTATAATGACTAACACCAAGAGATATTTATGCTTCCGATGCATCGCTGAAGTTTTTGCCAATGCCATTCGAAATTCCGCCGCCGATTCAAAACCCGGAGTACTGCAAGCCCAAAGAATCGCTCCGACCAATAGACGCGACGTACGGGAAAGAATCTCCTTCGGAAACGACGGATAGCTACCGACCGCGTCCCCGGTCAGCGCACAGTAAAGCGTTTTTCCGAGAGCGTAAAAGTCATCCCGCGGAGTCGCATTGCGCTTTCCCGCACTCAGTTCCGGCGAGAGAAAGCCGGGCGTTCCGGCAAAGCTGACCGCAGCCGCTTCGGTGACCAGACCGATGTCGCTCAATACAGCCCGGCCCCCGGTCCACAGAATGTTGTCCGGCTTGACGTCCCGGTGAACGAGACCAAGCCGGTGAAGTGCCTCCAGCCCGGCAAGCAGCTCTTCGGCCAGTTTCCGAACGCATTCCGCCGAAAGCGGTCCGCGCTGCTCCAAGTGTTTGGCGAGAGTGTCAGGCAGATACTCATCCGGCGAATCCGCCAGATTGTCGGCCAAATCCATCGTGTAATAGATGCTTCCATCATCGAGGCGGTCGATATGATGCACGGTCAGCAGATTCGGGTGATTGCAGCTGCGGTAACGAATCAGCCCCTGCAATTCCCGCTCCAGTCGCCTGCCGCTCCCGGAAATGACCTTTAATGCGACCCGCTGACCGGTCAGGGTATTTTCCGCGACGAAAACCCGGCCGTAAGCGCCGCTGCCGCATTCCGCCGTCAGACGGTACGGCCCGAGTTGAGTTCCGATTTCACAGGACATTGGAATCCAGCTCCAGTTCCGGATCCTGCCGGTTCCAGTCGGCAACGATCTGTTTCAGGATTTTGAGGCAGCGGGTCTTGGCGGTATAAACGAACTGCCGGTTGACCGAGAGTGTCCGCGCGACCTCTTCAACCGGCAGGGCTTGCCGCATATGGAGATCGAAAGCAAGATACGTCTCAGGGGCAACACGTTCCCGGAGAAGCGCAAGCGCATCCTCCAGCAACAATTTCCGCCACTCGCAAAGCAGCGCCTCGTTCAGCAGAAAATCCGGTGTCGCCGGCTCCTTGCCATCCAACTCCGATTCCGAAACCAGACGGTTCGAGCGATAACGCCGGCGCAGCAGATCGAAAATCCGCGCTTGAATGATCTTACCGAAGTAGGTACGGAACCGGGCAATCTGAGGACTGAAAACAAACGTTTTGGAATTTTTAAAAAAGCAGAGCATCACTTCTTGTACCAGATCATCGCATTCCTCCGGCGTCAGCCCCTTGAGGCTACCCAAAGATGCAATGATTCCGCGATAACGGTCAAAAAATTCCGTCCAGGAAACGGCATCTCCATTCTGCAATTTGTCCAGTAACGTTTTCGAGGTGGTCGGGTATCGCATTTTATTTTTTTGACCGTCAACATTTTTCAATGGTAATATCTTTTAATAGACATCGTTGAAGGTACTTTTGCAAATAAAAGATATTACCATTACCTCATCAAACAGTCCATTGGTTCAATTTCTCATTCGAAAATTTCCGGAAAGCATTTTGCAAACAACATAGCGGATGCTATATTGATGCAGAGAATGAGTCTCGGGAGATTTTGAGATGCCTTCCATGGAAAATATCGTTGAGCAATTAAAAGCCCTGCGCCGGCAGCACGGCTGGTCGCAGGAAGACTTGGCCCGGGAACTCGGTGTCAGCTTTTCCACCGTCAACCGCTGGGAAAACGGAAAAGCCAAGCCTTCCCGACTGGCTCAGAAAGGCATTCTGACGTTGACCGTTCAAGCAGAAGGCAATCGCCGTGCAGTTGAGGGATGGAATTCATGAGAAAAAAATCCCCGATTCCTCCCAACGGCGAGATATTGCTTTATCAAGCCCCTGACGGTACGGCCAAGTTGAATGTCCGTCTGGTCAATGAAAGCGTCTGGCTGAGCATCGACCAGATGGCGTTGCTGTTCGGGATTGATAAGTCTGGAATCAGCCGTCACTTGAAAAACATTTTCGCAACCGGCGAACTGGTAAAACCGGCAACTGTTGCAAAATTTGCAACAGTTCAAATGGAAGGGAACCGTCAGGTCAATCGTGATATCGACTATTACAACCTTGATGCCATTATTTCAGTCGGTTACCGGGTGAACTCGATACGTGGGACGCAATTCCGGATCTGGGCGACGCAACGGTTGCGCGAATACATCGTGAAAGGCTTCACGATGGATGACGAACGGCTGAAGAACCCGGCAGTGGGCGATAATGAGGCGCCTGACTATTTCGATGAGCTGTTGGAACGGATACGGGACATCCGGGCATCGGAGCGCCGGATGTACCTGCGGGTACGGGAAATTTTCAGCATGGCGGCGGATTACCGGATCGGCTTCAAAGAGACGACGCAGTTTTTTACGTTCATTCAGGATAAATTGCATGTAGCGGCAACCGGCCATACTTCGGCGGAATTGATTATGGAACGCGCCAACCACCTGTTGCCGCACATGGGGCTGACGAATCATCCGCGAAGTGAAGTTCGCAAAGCGGATACCACAGTCGGCAAGAACTACCTGAAAGAAGATGAGATCGACGCTTTGAACCGGATCGTTTCAATGTGGCTGGACTTTGCCGAAGATCAGGCGAAGCGGCGCAAACAGATTTTCCTGAAAGACTGGACGCAAAAGCTGGATGATTTTCTGCGTTTCAACGAACGCCCGGTCCTGCAGAATCACGGAAGCGTCAGCCGGACAGCGGCCAACGAACATGCCCATCGTGAATATGAATTATTTGCCGCCAGCCGTCGTGCCATAAAGGAAGCCGAGGGAGAGCAGCAACTTGAACACGCTTTAGAAGACATTATGAAGCGATTGCCGAAAAAAGGCGAGAAATGAGTACATGACCGGTAAATTCGGGAGAATACTTTGGAATGATAGATAACCTCAAAATCAAAACGATCAAGATCGAATTGCTCGAAGGTACGCCGGAAGGGTTTCGCAGAGCGGAATTTACGACACAATTAATGCGTGTTCTGGTAGTCCCCCGTGATAAACAGGAATTGTTGGATCGCTGTCCGGAAGCGAAGTTTCAGGCTGTTTATTTGATTATCGGGGAAGATGAGCATGGCGCTTCTAAAGTCTATGTCGGAAAAACGAAGCGAATGGCGTTGCGAATCAAGGAGCATAACAAAGGTGGCAAGAAGGACTATTGGAAAAACGTTCTTTATTTTGTCACCAAAGACAACAGTCTTTCCTCCACCGAGATCGAATACTTGGAGTGGTTGTTGATCCAAAAGGCGACAGAGGCAGGGAATTTTCAGCTTGACAACGGGAATAAAGGTTGCAAAGAAGAACCGCAGGTAGAACCTGCCAAGCGTTCCGATTTTGCTGATTACTACAATCAGATTGTCGCCCTTACCGAAGTCCTCGGATATGGGGGAATTTTCAACAAGATTCATACGGAAGAGGTTGCGAAAGAAGAGCATTTCTACTGCAAAAGTATCAAAGGGGATGTGGATGCTCAACTTGTGGCCCGTGATGACGGTTTCTACGTCCTTGCCGGTTCTGTTTGTGCGCCGGAGCTTTCAGAGGCAGGCAAGAAAAACTCTACGCTGGTTAATATGAGGGAAAAGCTGCTGCAAACCGGAGTGCTGAAACAGCAGGGGGAAAAACTCGTCTTTACTCAGGACTATAAATTCTCATCTCCTTCCGGGGCTTCAACTTTAGTTTATGGCCGCAACATGAATGGCTGGGAATGGTGGCGCAATGCGTCAGGAAAAACGCTCAATGAATGTATCCGCCAGAGCGAGAAAGAGGAGCGGAACTAAATGCCAACTTTGGAATGGATTGGAAAAGATAAGGTCATCAACCATCACTTGGATGTGCCGTTCCGGGTGCTGGAGCGCAAATACAGCTATGATGAAACCGGGCAGCACGCCGAGGACAACGGCAGCGAAAACATGATCATCAAAGGCGACAATCTCGAAGCCTTGAAAGCTCTTTTACCCAGGTTCGAGGGGAAGGTTGATTGCATTTATATCGATCCTCCATACAACACCGGCACTGAAAAGTGGGTCTACAACGACAATGTCAATGACCCCAGGATCAGGAAATGGCTTGGAGACGTCGTCGGAAAAGAAGGCGAAGATTTGACTCGTCATGACAAATGGCTCTGCATGATGTATCCGCGCCTGAAACTGCTTCAACGCCTTCTGTCTCCCAACGGCGTAATTTTCATCAGCATAGACAACAACGAACAATTGAACTTGAAGCAGATGTGCGATGAGATTTTCGGAAGCGGTTGTTTCGTTTCAAATATCGCCTGGCAGCGCACCTACTCGCCTCGTAATGATTCCAAGGGCATTCCCAGCGAAACAGACTGGATTCTCGTATACGGCAAAGCGCCCGGATGGAATCCGCGTAAATTGTCTCGTACCGAGGCCATGGATGCTCGCTATATATCTCCCGATGGTGATCCTAGAGCGTGGAAAGCAGGTGATGCGAGTGCGGCAGGAGCCTCAACTCACACAGGGATGGTCTACGCAATTCAACATCCATTGACAGGGGAAATGCTTTATCCTCCCAATGGGCGTCATTGGTGTTTGGGGCAACCTCAGATGTTGACGATCATGAATCAGTGGGCGGAATATGAGCTTAAGCCGCTCGATGATTTTGAAAGAAGAGTTCAAATTTGCGGGAGTTCGCCAGAAAAAGTTCCCGCAACAATTGACGCGCTTGTATTGAAATACCCTATCTCGGAGGTCAAGAATCAATCTCAGGAGCGATATAAGCAAGGATGTTGGCCTCGTCTTTATTTCACCAGTAAAGGCCTTGGTGGAATTGCCTATAAGCGCTACCTTGATGAAATGGATGGGCGTATCGTTACAAATTTATGGCCATATACGGAAGCCGGTCATACTGATGAGGCAACGAAAGAACAAAAGGCTATTTTTGGCGGTAAGTCACCATTTGAAACCCCCAAGCCATCACGATTGATTGAACGGATTCTGGAGATCGGTTCTGCTCCGGATTCGATCATTCTGGATTCCTTTGCGGGAACCGGAACCACCGCCCATGCGGTGTTGAGCCGAAACAGGAAGGATGGAGGGCGACGGCGCTTTATTCTTGTCGAGATGGAAGACTACGCGGAAGCGATAACGGCGGAGCGAGTGAAGCGAGTCATTTCCGGCTATGATTTCAAGGGGAAACAGGAAACAGAAATTTTCAGCAGGCAATTGACTGCATCTAATTTGAGGGATGGTGCAAACCTGTTGACGGAAGCTCAGACGGTAGCGGACTCCGCCCGTGACCAGTATGATAAAATCAGCAAACCGACGATCAAAGATAATGCATTGAAGGTAATCGGTACGAAGGTTTATACGGAACGCATGGATGGTCTTGGCGGCAGCTTCAGCTTTTATGAGCTGGGCGAACCGCTGCTGGTCGACGGCGGGAATCTGAATGAAAGCGTCGGTATCGACAAAATCCGGGAATACATCTGGTTTATGGAAACGAAGAAGCCCTTTGCGGAACCGGCGAACAAAGACAATGCCGCGTATCTTGGAACGGATGCGGAAACCGCTTATTATTTTCATTACGAAAGAGAACGGGTAACAACTCTGGATCACGAGTTTCTGAGTTCGATCCGCAACCGAGTGTCCGGTTATGTGATTTACGCCGACCTGAACGCCCTCTCCGGCGACGAGCTGAAGCGGTTCGGGATTGCCTTCAAAAAAATTCCGCGCGATATCGCGAAACTGTAAGGGGATATTACGATGGAACTGAAAAACTATCAACGGAAAGTGATGGATGATCTCAATCGCTTTCTCGACGCTTTTCGCAGTACGCCGATCGTCGCCGAAGCCTATCGAAAACATTGGGAGAATCAGGGTGTTCCCGTAAACGGCCTCGACGGAATGAAACCTTACACGAATCTTCTTGGCGAAGTTCCCCACGTCTGCTTCAAAGTCCCCACCGGCGGCGGCAAGACCTTTCTCGCCTGTAATGCGCTTCGCCCCGTGTTTGACGCATTCCCTTTCACCCGGACGAAAGTTGTGGTCTGGCTGGTCCCTTCCGATGCCATTCTGCAGCAGACCGTCAAGAATCTCTCGAATCCCGATCACGGATACCGGCATAAAATCAACGTTGATTTCAGCAACCGGGTGGAGGTTTATGCCAAAAGTCAACTGCTTGCCGGGCAGAATTTCAATCCCGTCGCGGTTCAGGAGCAGTTGAGTATTCTGATTCTGAGTTACGACTCTTTCCGCTCCAAAACCAAAGAAGGACGCAAGGGGTTTCAGGAGAACGGCAATCTCGCGCAGTTCGTTCGAGTGTTCGGTCCCCCGGATCATCCCATCGACGGAGCGGACGAGACCTCGCTCATTCAAATCGTTAACCAGCTCAATCCGGTCGTGATTGTGGATGAAAGCCACCATGCCATCAGTGACCTGAGCATTGAAATGCTTCGGAATTTTAATCCGAAGTTCGTTCTCGACCTCACCGCGACGCCGAAATCGAACAGCAACATCATCTCATTTGTCGACGCGGCAGAACTCAAGGCCGAGAGCATGGTAAAACTCCCGGTAATCGTCTACAACCGTCCCGGCAAGGAAGACGTCCTTTACGACGCGATTACTTTCCGTAATCGGCTGGAAGCAACGGCGATAAACGAGCGGGCGGCGACCGGGCGATATATCCGGCCGATTGTCCTGTTTCAGGCGCAGCCCCGCAACTCCGAAGACAGCACGACATTTGAGAAGATCAAAGAGGGCCTGCTACTGGCCGGTATTCCCGCCAGTCAGATTGCCATCAAGACGGCAGAAAAAGATGAGCTCAAGAATGTTGACCTTCTCTCTGAATCTACGGAAATCCGTTACATCATCACGGTGAATGCGCTGAAAGAGGGATGGGACTGCCCATTCGCCTATATTCTCGCGACCATTGCCAACAAAACGTCAGTTGTCGATGTGGAGCAGATTGTCGGGCGCATTCTCCGCCAGCCTCACACCCGTCAATGTGGCAATCCGCTGCTGAACTACGCTTATGTATTCACCTCCTCCAGTCACTTCAGCGACACGGTCAACAAGGTGGTGGATGGGTTGAACAAGGCGGGATTCGGGAAATGGGAGTGCCGGGAAGTCGAAACGCTGCCGACTGCACCCGCACGGCAGCCGGACATGCCGGAACAAGGTAAACTCTCGTTGCCTGACGAAGAAGCGGCCGACAGCGGTTTCGACCCGGAGGCATTGAGGAAGAGACTTGCAGTGGCAGCTCCGGAAACAACTCCGGCGGACGACCCGATTGCCGCAACCGCACTGGCACAGGGAGAAGAATATACCGCGGCAATCGCCGCTACCGAGAATCAAAGCGTACCGATGGAGGTGAGGAACAGGATGAAACATTACGCAATGCGGCCGGAGTTTGCGGAACAGGCAAGGGCCATGCAAATTCCGCAATTCCATCTGAAGCAGCCGCCGAGCCTGTTTTCCGCAGAAGATAGCTGTTTGTTGGATAAGAAACATTTGACCAAAGGATTCACACTGAAGAATAAAGATTCCGAAATTGACTTTGCTCAATTGCAAATCGATGCTTATGCGGTTGACATAACCGGCCAGGGCCGCGAACAGCAAGTCCAGCGCAAGGTTCTTGACGATGCCGAACGACGCAGATTCCAGGAGTATTTGAACAGTCAGCCGCCAGAATCCCGTGTGCGCCACTGCAAAGGTGCCATTCTTCAATTGCTGAGCAGATACGATGAAGTCGAGAGCGTTGAATTGAAAGGTTATGTCGACCGGATCATCGATAATTTGAGTTCCGACCAGCTGACGGCGCTTGAAACGGATTATACTCTCTATGCGCGTAAAATTAGAGAAAAGATCGACCAACTGCTTGAAGAGCATCGGGAGAGAAACTTCTTCGAATGGTTGAATCTCGACAAGATTGTCGTGAAGCCGTCATGGACATTCCCGACTCAAATCTCTCCATTGCAGACATCTCCGGGAATTGCCGGATCGCTTTATTCATCGGAAGGATCGATGAACAGCCTTGAAACCCGCGTCGCGGATTTGTTTTCGTCCTTGCCCAATATCATCTGGTGGCACCGAAATCTCGAACGTTCCGGTTTTGGAATCAATGGATTTCTCAATCATTATCCCGATTTCATCGTCTGTACCCGAAACGGACGCATTCTTCTGATCGAATCCAAAGGGGAGCAGCTCAGGAACGATGACAGCGCGGCCAAAGTCCGCCTGGGAAAATCCTGGGCCAACGCCTCTGGCCAGCAGTTCAGATACTTGATGGTCTTCGACCAGTTTCCGTTGGATATGGACGGAGCGTACAAGTTCGATGATTTCAGTAGAATGATGCGGGAGCTGTAGCACGATCAATCCAATGCGATTATTCTTTACGGAGGAAAATAAATGAGTAATGATAATGGTCAGCAAATAGAGTTATTGCCAGCGATTGTCGACGAGAACGCTGTCATTTTAAAATTCGAGACAACCGAGCATTGTCTTGATGCAACTTTGATGGCCAATACATTACTGGCATTCAATTCTTCTATTATAGGATTAACTAAATATGAACATTTAGATGGTGCTAAGGTCAGTGTTTGCACAGTCCAAAGTGGATGTGTGGAGATTGGAGCAATCATTTCTACTGTGCAGACGGCGGGAATAAGTATTGCATACATTAGTACCTTGTGGGAGCATTTAAAATCGCTTTATGAACTTTATCGTTTCTTAAAGGGATCACCTCCAAAGAAAACGATTCCAACTGAAAATCAAACAATTGTTGAAAATCAATTGGGCCAACAAGCTACATTCAACAATTGCGTAGTTAATCAATATACCATCTCTAACTCAACTCTCATCGGCGATGGAGAAAGCCTTTTGCAAAATAAAAAACTTTCAGGTGTAACGATCCTTGATGGAGAACGTCATCCTATATTATCTGTGCCAAGAGATGAGTTTAAGAATCTGATCCCATATAAAAAAGTACCAAAAGATCAATCAGAACAATTTGAGGAACAGGAACTTTTGCTGACCATTGCAACCGTTAATCTTGATAATCCCCATAAAAATTGGTCTTTCATTGATGGGAATGGATTGCAGTTTTCTGCCAAAATAGAAGATGAATCTTTTATTGCTAGAATAAGTTCTGGCGCTGTCGCATTTAGACAAGGTGATAAAATTCAATGCCGCATGGAAACGATAAAAAAATTTGATACTGTCCTGAATACTTTTGTGATAAAACGAAGAAATATAAAAGAAATTTTGCACTATACTCCACGCGTTTTACTCCTAGAGCCAAACTTACCTGGCATTTAACACGTCGAAACATTGTGTGGTTCAAAAATAGTCAGATATATATTACCTTTATGATATAGCAAAAGCTGTTCGTGTAACATCTCCGATGATCAAATGATCGTCGGGGATGTTGTGTGTACGCCCGGCATGGGTGATAACTTGACGGTGAAAGTCCGTTACAGACTTGGCAGTAGGAACTGTTAGCTTAAGGCAAGGGTGTCCACCGCGAGGTGGAATCTGAAGGAAGTCGGCGGCAAATTCCCGGCCTGACGAACAGAAAGTACATATAAGGCATTTGCAAGGCGGACGAGCTTGCACAACAAAGCGAAGTCCAATACTGCCCGAACCTTGTGGTGTAGATGTACCAGGCGCCTGGGATGAAAGTTATCGCTCTTATCCGGGGAGATCTCAACGGTATGAATGAAGCCGTGAATGCATGGTAATTTCAACCCGTACAGTGATGTGCGGCTGAACGTTGAGAAGTCAGCAGAGGCCATAGTACCGTGTTTTTTTTTTTACGGGAAGGGCCGAACAGTAGTCGATCTTTCGCAAGTGAAAGGTGCAGCATGTGTAGAGAGCAGAAAATCCGGAAACGGAACTGCCCGGGGATGGATAGGCTGGAAGCCGAAGAGAATCCGGGAGTGCGGAGCATGCTTACGCGGGAAACTGAAGCGAAAGACGGTGCTGATTTGTTTGAACGCATCCTTGAGCGTAACAACCTCAACCGTGCGTACAAGCAAGTCAAGAGAAACGGCGGAGCGCCGGGCGTGGACGGAATGACCGTTGACGACCTGTTGGCGTATCTGTGCGAACACAAGGAAAGTTTCCTTGAAAATCTCCGAACCGAAACGTATCGCCCGCAACCGGTGCGCCGGGTTGAAATCCCGAAACCGGACGGGGGGATACGGATGCTTGGTGTTCCAACGGGCATGGATCGGATGATTCAACAGGCAATATCGCAGGTCCTCTGCCCGATATTCGAGGAGGAATTTTCAGAAAACAGCTACGGTTTCCGACCGGGGCGTAGCGCTCATCAGGCCATCCGGCAAGCACGGAAATACTACAATCAAGGCTATCGGCGGGTTGTCGATCTTGACTTGAGCAAGTATTTCGACACCATGAACCATGAGCTGTTGATGGAAATGTTGCGGGCCAAAATCTCTGATCAACGAGTTTTGTGCCTGATTAAACGCTACTTGAAGAGCGGAGTCATGATCAATGGCGTGGTGACGCGAACGGAAGAAGGCAGTCCACAGGGCGGCAATCTTTCGCCATTGCTGAGCAACATCTACCTGACCGCTTTCGACCGGGAATTGGAACGCCGTGGACACAAGTTCGTACGATATGCGGACGATGTCAACATCTACGTCAGAAGTCAACGCGCCGCCGAACACGTACTTGCGAGCAGCAGACGGTTTCTTGAAGCGAAATTGAAACTCAAAGTAAACGAATCCAAAAGTAAAGCGGGAAGTCCGCTGAAGCTGAAGTTTCTCGGCTTCGCACTGCGAAGTACGACGAAAGGACAGGCCGGAATTCGAATACACGAGAAGTCTATAGACCGCTTCAAAGCCAAGGTTCGCGAGCTGACCCGAAGGAATCAGGGAAATTCGGTGGAATATATGCTGTACAAACTTCGGCAATATACCGTCGGATGGCTCGGATACTATGCGATTGCGGACATGAAGATGTTTATGCAAAACATGAATGAATGGATTCAACGGAAAATTCGGACGTATGTTTGGAAACAGTGGAAACGAGTACGGACACGATTTACGCGACTGCAATCGTTGGGTATTTCCGAGGGAAAAGCGTGGGAATGGGCGAATACGAGGAAAGGCTACTGGCATATTGCCCGTAGTTGGATTTTACATCGTGTATTGCCGTCTCAACGCATTGCCGAAATAGGGTATGACGATATCCTACTTCGGTACAAAGCGTTGCACTCAAGCTGCTGAACCGCCGTATGCCGAACGGCACGTACGGTGGTGTGAGAGGACGCCCGGCCAACTAATGACCGGGCTCCTACTCGATTTTAAACTCATGGAGGTACGAAAATGAAGATCAAGAAGAGTGTGTTGCTGGAAGCGTTGAAGGTGCTCGGCAAGGTGGTGTCGCAGACTTCTCCGGTGGAGGTTCAGCGGTCGGTACGGTTCTTCGGCGTCGGGGAACAGGTCTGGCTGACTGCGACCGACGGTGTGGAATCCGTCACGGTCGAAGTAATCGGCGATGCCGGGGAGATGGAGGATTTTGCGGTCGAATATAAGGCGCTGCGTGAGCTGATTCGTTCCACGCGCGGCGGCGAGGTCGAAGTGACCGGCAAACGACTTGACTGGCCGGAAACGGAGGCCGTCCCGGATGACGCGGTGACGGTCGAACTGCCGCCGGACTTCGGCAAGCTGTTGGCGTTGGCGGCCCCGGTGGTGAATCTGCGTGAAGCGCGGCTCGCGTTGCGGGGGATTAATCTCTCCCGCGATGGAATTACGACGACGAACGGTAAAGAGCTGCTCAACCTGCCATGTCCGCTGAAAATCCCGGAGGATATGACGCTGCCGTTTCCGCTGGCATTGCTGACCGCCAAACCGGAGGAAGCGGGTACACTGCACATCTGGCGCTGCCGGAACGAGCGGCTGTTCCGCATCGTGATCGGCGGTTTCCAGTGGCAGGGCAAAGCGTTGCCGGGTAACTTTCCCGCTTGGAAACAGGTGATTCCCGTCGACAAAACGCTGGATTATCAGATCGAGATTCACGAGCCAGAACAGATCATCACGTTTCTGAAAGCGGTTCCCGACTGTCCGCCGTTTCACGCGATCGAGCTGAACGTGGTTCCGGGCGGCGTCACCGTGATTCCGAATAACTTCCCGGATATGGAGTTGCGGTTGGAGGCGACGGTGATCGGTGCTCAGCCCCGTGCTGTGCTGGCGCTCAACAAGTATATCCTGCTGCGGATGCTTCAGCAGGGCTACACGAAATTCCGGGCACATTCGGACGGCAGGATTCCGGTCATCGCCGAGGGCGGCAGCGGCCGGTATCTCGCGATGCCGATTCACATATTACCCAAACATCAACCCGAAAAGGAGACAAGCAAAATGGAAAACATCAAACGCATCGAATCCACCGAAACCGCAGCCGAGGAGACTGCCGAGCCGGTGAATCCGATGGAGGAACTCAATCACTCCATCGAGGAACTGCGTGGCAAACTCAAAACGCTGCTCGACGAATCGGCGCTTCTGGCCCGCAAGGTCAAGGAGGCTGTGCTTCAGCAGAAGCAGCGCGAACGCGAGTTCGTTCAGGCGAAACGCGCCATCGAACGAATCAGGATGGCCATCTAACGAAACAACACAAATACAAACGGACGGATAGCCGGGGGCTGCGAGGCTCCCGGCTATCCGTCTTTTATGGAGGAATGATTATGTTGAAACTCAACGCATCGTATTCGAAGAAGGTTCCGGCAGGAGAGGAATACTCTTCGCAGTCCTATCATGCTTCGGTGGAAGTCGAGCTGCCGGACGGGTTAAGCCCGGATCAATTACAGGCCCGTATTCACGAAACGTTCGATCTGGTGCGTAATTCGGTCGAAGCTGAATTACACGGAAATAAGCAAGGGAATAGCGGGAATAATACCGCATATCATGGGCCGAAAGGCAACCCGCAAGGGGGTAGGTCACGTGCCCGTTCCAACGAGGCTCCGGCAAGCCCGAAACAGCTCTCGTATCTGCTCGACCTTGCCCGGCAGCGCGGCATCACTCCGCAGCAGATCGCGGCGCGGTTTCAGGTGCCGGACATCCAACATCTGACCCGGCAGCAGTGTTCGGATCAGATCGACGAATGGAGGGCGGCGTAATGGCGACGATAGACGAACTGCGACAGGAACCGCACTGGTCGTATTCGGCGCTGAATACGTACCTCAACATCTGTCAGGCGCAATTCATGTACCGGTACGTGGATCAGGCCGAAGTTGAACGTACTTCGGTCTGCTTCCCATTCGGCAAGGCGTTTCATGCGGCCTTGACCGCTCAGGCGTGGGAGTGCATGATGGGCAGCTCGCTGACCCGCGATGAAATCGTTGACCGGTTTGAAGAGGCGTTCAAGATCGAAGCCGACGCTACTCCGAACCTGGTCTACAAGGAGGGCGAGAACTTCGACACGGTGATCGATCTTGCTGCGAAGATGCTGGATGCGGCGCTGGCGAACTGGTCGGATTACTACACGATCAAGGGTGTCGCGCAGGCGTTCAAGGGTGACGTTCCCGAACTGGACAAGCCCCTGATCGGTGAGTACGATCTGATTGTTCAGGACGGACGGGATGCCTGTATCGTGGACTGGAAAACCTCGGCCAGTCGCTGGCCTGCCGGAAAAGCCGACCGCGATCTTCAAGCTACCGTGTTCAGTTACGCCTATGAGAAACAGAACGGCACGGCTCCGCTCTTTCGGTTCGATGTCATCACCAAGACCAAGAATCCGGGTTGTGAATCGCACTACACCAGTCGCGGCTTTCACGACTTCCGGCGCTTCGAGGCGCTGGCGAACCGGGCGCAGTACGCGATCAACAAAGGCGTGTTCCTGCCGAATGAAACATCATTCGCCTGCGGCGAGTGTCCGTATCGGGACCGTTGCAGGACGTGGCATCTAAAGAAATGGAGGTAAATCATGGGACTGATGATGAGTGAAGGCAAGTTCGTCGGGCGTGACGAGATTGCACTGGTTCCGACGCCTGCGGCGACTGCGAGCTGGAAGCCGGTGCCGCACAGTGAGGTGATCGACGCAGTAACCGATGTGGTCAGGGCGCACAACTGGCAGATTCTCGACGAGCAATACGGTCTGGCCCGTGACGGTCAGCGGATGTTCGGTGTGATCCGAATCAACCGGAGTTCAAGCACGGAGTGGTCACGTTGCATCGGTATCCGTAACAGTCATGACCGCACGATTGCGGTTGGCTTGGCCGCCGGATTGAACGTACAGGTCTGCGCGAATCTCATGTTCGGTGGCAGTACGGTTCTGAAGCGACGGCATACCTCACGGATTGAGCTGAACGGTCTGGTCGTGGAAGCCATCGACGCACTCGAAGATGATTTCCTGACGCTCGAAACCGTGGCCGAAGACTTGAAGATTCAGTATGTTCGGGAAGATGCCGCCCGTGCCGCCATCGTCAAGGCGGCGGAAGCCGGTGCCGTCAACTCCTCGGACATTCTGCCGATCTTCCGGGAGTTCAAAGAACCACGTCATGAGGAGTTCGCCGAACCGACCCGCTGGGCGCTTCTGAATGCGTTCACCGAGAACGCCAAGAAGTACAGCCCAGCCCGTGCTGACATCTGTTATCGCGGACTGACCCGCCTCTTTGGTCTCGACGGCCAGCCGCCGACTTTGTGGAAATAATGCTCCTCATCCGAGGAGGCACGCCCTCTGCCGGAACATGGTGCACCCGGCAGAGTATCACGCACCCCGGCAGCGTAATACCTGCCGGTTTTTGAACCGAGGAATCCGTTATGGAAAAACAGAATAAGAATAAAAAACATGGATGTTTCCCGCGCCCGGACTGGCGTAACGAAATCATCGACGCGCTCGGCATCGGCTTTGCCGCCGGAGCCGCCGCGATGATTGCCGCAATCAAGCTGTTCCGGCAGCTTCGCGGTCAATGACCATGTACCGCCCGTATGAAGCAAAACCTTCCGGGCGGTTTATTTTTTTATCGCTCTGGATGCCGGATGTTCAGACATCGTTTCCAGATTTCCGGGACATCATCGGAATCGCCGAAGCGTTCTTTCAACGCGGGTTGCTTCAGTATCAGGTTGATGCGGACATCTTCCGGAAGAGCATCCCAACAGAAACAGTGCTCAATCAACTCCGGGCGCTTCCGCAAGACCATCCACCATTCAACGGGACCGAACGCCTTCCAATCGATGGCGGCGGGAACTTCTGAACCGCTCGCAATCAGAGCGGCCTGAAGCGGCGGCGTCAACGGATACGGGCAACGGTCGAGTAACTGCGGCTGATTCAGCAGCAACATTTGCCAGTTGTGTTCAGAAAAAAGCTCCCACCTGTCACATTGTTCCGCAAATTGGGGTTGCCGCACCAGAATCAATGCCCATTCATTTTCGGTGAAATGAACAAGGCAAGGACACTCCGAAATAAGCGTCGGAACCTTTGCCGACACGGTCGCCCAGTTGCGGGAACTCCAATTTTTTGTTTCACACCGGGAACGCAAGTGCGGATAGCGGGACAGTAATTCGCTCCAATCCGCTGCGTTGAATTCATTCCAACAGTCGCATTCCGACTCGAATCCGATATTCTGTTCAAGCAGGAGCCGTTGCATTTTATGGTCCAGCTTACCGTGTTTCCGGCAGTACGTCCACAAGTCAGGCTGTTTGTTCAGCAAACGCCGCCAGTGGTTTCCGGTAAGCCGATGCAGAACCGATTCAAAACATTCGATCCATTCCGGGGATTTGCCGAGCAGTCGGACGATTTCACCCCCGCTGTAAGAGTCTGGCGGCCAATACCGGAACAGTTGCGGATGCCGGGATAACAGTTCTGCCCGCTCCCAATGATCGAAGCTCTGCCGACAATCACAGTGTTCGGCAAGTTCAGGATGAACCAGCAGAAGATCAAGCCAATTCGTAGTTGTGAAGCCGGCGGTCAGTTCGTCATCAGAAACCAATTCCGGTTCAGCCATCAGAAGCAGAAGTTGCACGTCCCGCCTGAAGCTGTCGGGAAAAGCTGTTTGCCGTAATATCTCAAGAATACGGTTTCCGCGCGCCTGTCGACGCTGTTCCATGTCTGCCCCCCAATACCGGGGCTCCTCCAGCACTTTCGATAATTCGGAAGCGTTTTCCAGCACGAGTAATTGAATCAATTCTTCTTCGGTCATCTCTTTTCTCCTTGCGGTTAATTACAAAATATGGTGAACAACGTAGACCATCGGTTCGGTAAAAAATCACATACAGTTCTACTATAATATGACAGTCTCTAATTCAGACAAACTTGCGGTACGCAAAAGCCTCAATTGGCCCGGTAATGTCTAAAAAAATAACTTTAAGACAGTTAACAGAAACAGGTTATTAGGTAATACCTTAAAAGCGAAAAACAGATTTTAATCCCAATAGAGAAATAGAAGAAAGAAAAGAGAGAATGAAAAGAATAATCACAGAAGAATCTAATTATGAAGAGTTTCCCATTATGACCAATCATGGGAAGCACTATGGATGTGATACCAAGATTCTGAAAGAATTAAAAGACCAATTCGATTATGCAAAGAAGAGTAAAGCAAAAACATTCTGTATGAGATATGATATCAGATTCCCTCAAGAGGAGTATAACCATACCGACAATAAGAAAGTCAGGGAGTTTCAGGCTACCTTCATGAAAACCTTGAAGAGAGAAGGATACAGGCCTCAATATGTACTTGTCAGGGAACAGTCACGGGAGAAACACCAGCATTACCACGGAGTGCTCTTGCTGGATGGCAACAAAACGCAAAATATCACAAAACACATCAATACTGCAGAACGGTTATGGAACAAGGCATTGGGCTTGGAATACGAGGTCCAGCCGGGTAATCAGAGAGCCGGTCATGGATTGATTGATGACTGTACTCATGATCGTCAAGGCAGTCCGCATGAGAATGGAATTATGCTCCGCAGAGATGATCCGCGATTCGATGAAAAACAGAAAGAGGCTTTTCGAAGAGCTTCTTATCTTGCCAAAGTAAACCAGAAAAGCAGTAATCCGAAAGGGGTACGAGAGATTTTTTCCTCCCGGATTCCAAAAGAAAAGGACTGAAGATAAAGTGGGTTATTCTGCAAGCAAAGCTTGAAAATAATAGATTCAATGATATCTTTTATATGGGATAAATAAAAATAAAAGATATAAAAATGACTATTACCAATAGCAACTTTGAATTACATGCGGCACTCAAGACACCGGCCGAACTCCTGCGTGAATTAGGGCAACGGGCTAAAACGCTTCGATTGGCACAGAATCTCACTCAAAGCGGAGTTGCTTCCCGAGCGGGAATCAGCATTGGAACGTTGAAACGATTTGAACATACGGGAGAAATTCAGTTGAATTACCTGTTGCGGATTGCTTTGGTATTGGGGCGACTGGAAGAGTTCAACGCCTTACTGTGTCCGCAGGAAGTACCCAAATCACTTTTCGAGGTCCCGGCAACACCTGTCGTACGACAGAGAGGACGGCGTAAATGAAACTGCATGTGTATTTGAATGCTTATGGAGATCGTCGCTTTGTCGGGGTGCTTCAGGAAGAGCGCGGCCGCATCTTTTTTGAATACGCCCCGGAATTTATCGCCTCCGGCATTCCGCTTTCGCCGTTCATGCTGCCGCTGAAACCCGGTGTGCAGGAAGATGGCAAGCGCACCTTCGACGGTCTCTTCGGAGTTTTCAACGACAGCTTGCCGGACGGCTGGGGCTGCTTGCTGCTGGATCGTAAACTGCGCCAACGTGGGCTTTCTTATGCTCAAATCACGCCCTTGACCCGGCTTTCCCTGATCGGGCGTTCTCCGATGGGGGCATTGGAATATGAACCGGCGGACGAGCACATCATTTCCCCCGGCGATATCGAACTGGATTCCTTATCCGGAGAAATCAGCCAGATTCTGGCCGGTGACGATTCCGCAGTACTGGATGAACTTTTGCAGCTCAATGGTTCCTCCGGAGGAGCCCGTCCCAAAATCGTGGCATGGGTATCCGATGACAAAAAGAAGATCATCCACGGCGGCGCGTCACTGCCGGAAGGATATTCGCCCTGGCTGATCAAATTCACAGAAGCGCAAGACGGTCCGCAGGACGGCGTCATCGAATATCTGTATTCGCAGGCGGCCAGACAAGCGGGAATCGAAATGCCGCCAACGCATTTGTTCGCCTCTGCCAAGGGGCCCGGTTACTTCGGGGTTCAACGCTTCGACCGGATCGGCATGGAGAAGGCTCACGTGCATACCGCCTGCGGCCTGCTTCATGCTTCTCATCGGTACAGTTGCCTGGATTACGAAAACCTGCTGAAGCTGACGCTGGTATTGACAAAAGACGAACGGGAAGTCGAAAAACTGGCCCGCCTGATGATCTTCAATGTGAAGGCCGGAAACCGCGATGATCACAGTAAGAATTTTTCATTTATCCTGACGCGGGATAACGAATGGAAACTTGCGCCCGCCTATGACCTGACGCCCTCCGCCGGAATCAACGGCGAACAGACCGCTATGGTCAACGGCAAAGGAACCGACATCACCGACGCTGACCTGATCGCTGCCGCCCGAACCGTCGGACTCAGCGACAATCGCATGAAAGTAATGATCAACGAAGTGAATGTGGCTTTAGGATTATTATCGCAATTAAAGAAAAAATATGGAATTACGGGCTGATGATCTGTTATTACATAAAATCCCCCAGATAGGTAGATAGCCATGACTTGCAAGCCTCCGTTTACGATATCGGCCAAAGCGATCTCGATGATTGCGGAGATTTCCGCGCTCATTGAACGTTACGCTATTCGTTTGGAACAGCATGATGCTCTGAAGCTGCGTAAAGCGAATAAAATCAAAACGATCCAATCGTCGCTGGCAATCGAAGGGAATACGCTTTCCGAGAATCAGGTCACCGATATTCTGGACGGGAAAAAAGTCGTTGCTCCCCTCCGGGAAATTCAGGAGGTCAGAAATGCCATCGCCACTTACGATCTTTTTCCGCAGCTTGATCCGTTCTCGGTCAGTGACCTGCTGAAAGCTCATGGCGTCATGATGTCGGCTTTGGTCGATAGGCAGGAAAATTCCGCCATGGCGGAGTCGGTGTATTTGCCGGAAAGCAGGCTGTCCATATCGCTCCGCCCGCAGAACGGGTTCCGGGACTGATCGCCGACCTTTTCGACTGGCTGAAACATGCCGAGGATCATCTGCTGATCCGCAGTTGTGTTTTCCACTATGAATTTGAATTCATTCACCCCTTCGCCGACGGCAATGGACGTATGGGGCGGCTCTGGCAGTCTTTGATCCTTACCCGGCTGAATCCGGTGTTCCAGCACCTGCCGGTTGAAACCATGGTACATGATAACCAACAGCGGTATTATCAGGCGATCAATGCCAGCACCGAAAGCGGCAACTCCGGAATCTTTATTGACTTCATGCTCCATGAGTTGCTTCAAGCCCTCAAACTGCATCAGATGCCGCTGACTGGCGGAGTAACTGGCGGAGTAACTGGCGGAGTAAACCAGCAGGATGTATTTGAGTTCATCCAACAGAACCCCGGTTTACGGGCAAACGCCATCGCTGCGGAACTCTCCATCTCTGAACGGTCTGTGGAACGCCATCTGAAGCGCCTCAAAGAGGAGAATATGATCGAGTTTCGCGGTGCTCCCCGCAACGGTGGATACTACAGGAAAGAGAACGGAAAGGATTTCGGTCTTCATGATTGAACGATCTGCTTTAGCAAAGGTATTTCCGTTCAGTAAGGCGAACCGTTTTATCGAGTGGTTCACTTATAGCGACGAAATCATCGACGGCTAAGGCAAGCTGAAAGCGTATGCCCTGTTTGAAAGTTCTTTCATCGACAACATCGAAGTCGGTACGGTGAAAGGATTGCAGCAGCTCCACGCCTGTCTCTTCGGCGGGCTCTACGACTTTGCCGGTCAGATCCGTACCGTGAACATCTCCAAAGCCGGCTTCATTTTCGCACCGGCCATGTTTCTGGGGGACTCCCTGAGAAACATTGAATCCATGCCGAACGACACCTTCGATTCTTTGGTCTACCCTTCTCCTGATAGGTTACATAATGTTGTAAAGCTCTTCCTGTCATCCGGATTACGAAAAACGATTCATTTTCATACGGAACATACAGAACATACAGATATATTCTCCTCAGTGCTTGAATGCGACGTGAAAATATCCGGAACGATTGGTGGTTTTGCCATCCGCTCGACGACGGGGAACGTCACGGCGCAGTGGAGATCCGAAATGCCGAAGCATGGCGTCCGGAATCTTCTTCTGAAACTCCCGCTGGCTCCACACCGGCCATTCCATTGCCACGGCAAACTCCATGAAGGCCCTGAAAAGGTCGTCGCCGGTAATCGTTGTTCCTGGTCTTTTTTCAACAGTGGTGGCGAGAAAGAAATCCAAAGGCTGTGAAGCGTGAAAAAGGTAATCCAGCCGCGTTTGCTGAGAAGGTCCGCTCAACAGGTTGCTGCTGCCGGATTGTACCACTTTCTTTGCACCCTCCAACGCCCAGTTTAAAATTCCCGGCCCTTCTTCGGCAATCAACTTTTGGTCAAACGACGGAATCGGCTTGGCTGGCTTGGCGTTTTTACATTTCACCCAGCGCAACCGCCGCCGCCATGCTGACGCTTCGTCTTTGCTTTCCAATTCCAGAACCGGAACGGTATTGCCCACGATGAAAATGTTGTATACGCCGGTAATCATCTCATGCTGATTGGAATTCTTGAGTTCCGCCCGCAGCTTATCATCCCCCACCAGCGATTTCAGGACTTGCATCCCTTGAGCAGTAAAAAAGGAGCGGTTTGACTCCTTGCCGGTCAGCAGTGTTTTATGCCGGAAGAAACTGCTCTCAAAGCGGCTGGTAATTTGCTCAGGACGGATTTGAGTGTAATTCCCTTCGCCGATCAGCAGTTCTACGATATTGGCGAGCGTGCCTTTGCCGCTGCCTCCGGAACCGGTCAGCATCAGGATGGATTGCGTAATATTCCGGCCGGTCAGGCATTGCCCGACATATTGCTGGATCAACTCCATATCGTCATCCTGAAGCAAAGGATGCAGCAGTTCATTCAGAAAGCGGGGACAGCAAGCTCCGGGGGAATAGTGAATTTCACAACGGTTGCGGCTGCGATACATGGGCGAAAAGGGTTTCAAAACCCAATCCCCCGTTTCCGCCAGCTCCACTACGCCATTCGCGCAGTGGATGAAGAGCTCTGCGGACTGCTTGAAAAAATCGGGATCGCTTCTTATCCCGATCAGGAATTTTAAGATCCCCGACAACACTGACGGAGTGCGCTGCTCTTCTATTTCGGGGATGTTCCAAATTTTTGCGCATTCATGCAGGAAAAGCCCGAGCCGGCAGAGCATTTCCTCCCGGCCTTGCGCTTTCCATAACCCGGATTCCGGATCGTAAAGGCAGAACGCGCTTTCCGTCGGGCTATAAACGCAATTACTGATTTCGCCGTACAGAGCGGCCATGCCCTGCGGGTTGATGCGGTGTCTCTTGCCGTTCCGTGTCAGCAATGCCCCGTACCGGCTTTCGATCTTGCTTCTGGTTTCTTCCGTAATCATGCGACCTCCTTCGATTTGGGTTCAATACCAAATATAATGGAAGTCCGAAGTTGCGCCAGCCATGCGGATTTCAGCCGCCAAGCAGCCGAATAGGACAGCAAAAAAGAGAAACAACCGGAATTTTTCTTTCGCTCTTTCCGTTTCAAGCCGTTTCAGCGGGAATCGGATGAAAAAGAAATTTCGATTTTTTTTATAGAAGAGCGGGGACAAGAAACCAGGTCGGAAAAATGTGGCAGAAATGTGGCAGAAATGTGGCATTCTCACCTCAAATCGGCAGCTTTGGGAGAGAATCGGCAACAGTGGGCAAAAAATTCCGGGAACCTGAGTTTGAGCTCAGATTCCCGGAATTTTGGCAAAAAAATGGTCGGGCTAGAGAGATTTGAACTCTCGACCTTTTGACCCCCAGTCAAACGCGCTAGCCAAGCTGCGCTATAGCCCGATGATTTTTTCTGTTTTTATAACTTAACATCGCACGCTCAATTTACAAGTTTTACGAACGGCAAAAGACGATTTTTTATCGATGCATGACCATTCCGGTATCCTTTCCGGGGCACTTGGCGGCTCAAATTACGATTCATTGCGATGCGTTACAAAAAGTTACGACTTTTTCAACCGTGCGCGTCATACCGCATCTGCGCTTCGACGTTGTTCCTGCATCTTTGCATCCCAATACAGCATCGACTTCTGTCGGTAAAACTGGTTTTGTTTTTTGTCTAATGACCCACAGAATGTTATTATATCAATGATTTCCGGAACTGCATTGTTAATCTTCCATTTATCATGCCATTGCCTGATTTGCCGGCTCTGGCAAATGGGCTGATACCGGAATGAAGCCACGGCAGCGGAAACCGGTGCTTAAACTATGGACAAATGCAGCAGAAGGCCGGGTTGTGCTTCAGAAGGAGTATTCTGAAGGGAACATTCCCGAACCAAACTGCCGGACAAAGACAGGACGCCGTCCTGAAAATGAATCCGTTCTGTGACATCCTGAGCGTTGTCTCGGACGGCGAGATCTTGTAACCAGATCTGTTTGGGCCGGACTCCCGTACGAATGGCGAAATTGCGGAAGTTGCCGAAAAGGCCTATATTTTCCACCCAATCTCCGGGATCGGCAAAAACATCGCAGTCCGTTCCGTGAAATCCCTGCGCCGTCCCGGTCCGTGGGAGAACCGCGATCGCATAGGCGCCGCCGGGGTGACGCGAAGCGGCAAGATAGGGCAGTTCGGGGCCGCTGGCCGTTGGCAGCGCCGTATTGCGGGCGACCGCGGCGGGAGCCCCTTGGCGGATCGTTTTTCCCCAGCATCTGCCGTCCCAGATGGTTTCCGGTTCATAGAACCATTCGTCATACAGCACCGTATTGGAGATGGCCGGTTCCGTTCCGGGAAAGGCGGGAGCGAGCCGCTGCCAATTGGCGGCCCGTACGACTTCAATGCCCCGCTTCCGGCAGTTGACGACTCTGTCGCAACTGAGATTGGTCCAGTCCGGTGCCCGCATTGCCCCGAATGTGCAGCCGAGGGCCGCGGCCATATAAACTTCATCTTCCAGATTCAGCAGGCCGACCGGCCGGCAGGCAAGGCAGAAGGCCGTCCGGTCCAGGGTCGTCGCTTGCGCCAGCGGTACGACAGTATCGTAGACCCGGGTGATTGCGCTGAAGGACAGCAGTTCCCGGAGCAGTGCCGGAATCTGGCCGCCGTCGGCAAACCTTCCACTGCCTTCCGCCGCGCAATCCGTAAAGGACAGCCCGTTCAGCGGCCCCATCGGGATACAGTGCTCGATGTTCAGTGCCGGGGCGAAGCGGCGGCCGAGTCCCGTCTGCATGCGCCGGAATTCCAGATCGTGGCTGTGCACGCCCCAATCGACCTTCCAGTAATTGATTCCGGATGCGGCGCACCATTCCAAACGGGTTTGCCAGTATTGCCGAAGTTCTTCTTCGGAAAAACGGCGGGAATTGTCTTCTCCCGCTGCATGCGCGGCGATCCAGAGCCCGGCGCCCCGCCAGCCGCGCTGCCTGAAAAGCGTATTCAGCATGGCCAGCCGTTCGGCCGCGCTGCCGCGGCAGGAGTGAAAACGTTCCCGGTCCGGCTCAACCGCGCCGAAGCTCGCGAGATTCTTGTCGGGATGGACACCGAACGGAACGTCCCAGCCGTCGTCGAGGACCGTGTAAAGGTCGCTGCGGACCGGTTCATAAAATTCCGCCCAGCCGTTCGATCCGAAAAAGCGTTCCTCATAGATGCTGTCGCGGGCGGTGTAAGCTCCCTGGTCGCCATTGAACAGTGGGGCGGCCTGCCGCCGTTCCTCCACAGTCCAGTTCTGCGATGTCCAGGTGCACCAGTAGTTAGGAGTGGAACCCGGTGTTTCCGGAATGAAATTCATGATGTTTTTTTCCCAGTTAGTCGGTTAAGCACAAGCCCGAGGCGGATCCCTTTCCCGCTGATTCAAGAGCAGCTGTTTTCTCGGATCCTCCGGCTTGGCCGTTTGACCGGATGATTTTTCGGTTGAAAATAGCGTGCGAATCTATTTCGCGACTACCATATGCCATTGTTCGCCGTTTACAAGTTTGGAATGGCACTTTGTCGCGTTCCAATGAATTTTTCCTGCGTCGGCTGCCGTTGAGCCGCCCGCCGGATACGGTTGTATTCAACGGGCGGCAAATTACGCGAATGAACCGGAAATTTTTTCGCTGTACTGCCGTTCGAAGTCGGCAAAATTTTTCAACATGGCGCGATAAAGTTCCGCATATTCCCGGCGCGGCAGCACGGTTTCGACCGGGCGGCAGAATCGACCGTACAGTTCGGGAAACGGGATACCGGCCACGGCGTTGGCGGCCCGGAGTGCCGCGCCGAGCGCCGCCGAGTCGGGAACCTGAATGGATTCCACCGGCACTTGAAACACGTCGGCGATGATTTGACGGAACCCGCGGCTGCGGGACGCGCCGCCGGTGACGCGGAGGCGCGAAAACGGTTCCGGCAGCCAGTCGGAATACCGTTTCATCCGTAGCGCCTGCGCTTCCTGCAGTGCCCGGATGAGAACCGCCCGGGAGGCGGAGTGCCGGTCGAAATTGGCCTGGACGCCGCCGGACAGCACCAGCGGCGTATTTTCCGGTTCGAAATATGGCAGCAGCAATTTGCCGTCATTGCCCGGCGGACTCAGTTGCTGAAATCCTTCGTCGAAGAATTGCCGGTCGACGCCACATTGCTCCCGAAGCCGTTCGCGTGCCAGCGAACCGTTGGCAAAACAGATCAGGCTCATGAAGCCGCCGGCCGGATTGCCGAAAATGTGGCCATAACCGTCGGGATCAGTTCGAAATTCCGGCATGGCGGCGAACAGCGTGTCGCTGGTTCCCAAACTGACGACGCCACAGCCGGGAGTGCTGCCGCCGACGCCGATCAGGCTGGATGGATTGTCGCCGCTCCAGACGACGACCGGAATTCCCGGCGTCAAACCGAAAGTATGGAATTCGGAGGCCAGCGTCCCGACCGTCGTCGTCGACGGGACGATCGCCGGCAATTTCGGCAGCAGGCCGGGGGCGGTGAAGGCGGTGATCGCTTCATCCCAATTTCCGGTCGCCAGATTCAACAGGTTCATGCCGGCGCCATCGCCGTAGTCGACCGGGGCGTCGCCGCCGCAGAGCCAACTGCATAAAAAAGAACTGACCAGGTGGATGCGGGTTGTCTGCGCATAGGCTACCGGGGCGGTATGGGCGAAATGCCGGATCTGCGGCCCGGTGAAACGTTCGATGGCCGGGCTGCCGGTGACTTGCTGAAGGCGCTTGCCGAAACGTTCCTCCAGTTCCCGGCATTCCGCCGAGGTCGAGCGGTCCAGCCAGATCGGTGCTTCGGCGCGGCTGAATTGCAGCGGCTGCCGGGAGGCCAGATAAACCGAACCGTGCTGTTGGGCCGCTCCGGAAAGCCCGGCGACCTCGGCCAGCGGCCAGCCGGCCGCTGCCAGGCGCCGCAACAGCAGCCGCATTCCGTCCAGCCACATGCGCGGGTCGGCCCGGCGCACCAGGGGATCGCCGGACGGCAGGTGCCCGTCCGGCGAGTGATAGTCCGGCAAGTCGAGTCCGAATTGAACGGCGCCGCTTCCGACGATTTCTCCGCGCTCCGGATCGATCAGTTCGGCCTTGATTCCCTGCGTGCCGACATCGAACCCCAGAAAGAGTTTCATCGCCTGAGCTCCACTTCGGCCAGGTTGCACAATTCACGAATGCCGGCCAGGTCCGCTGCGGTTTGCGACCGGGTGTCCGACGGTGTCCGGATGCGGTCGGCCAGTTGCAGCGCCATGGACAGCGCCATCGTGCAATCGAGGATGAATTGTTTCCGGCAGCCGACCGGGTCGTCCAGATTGCCTTCGCTGCGCAGCATGTGACAATCATATTCGACGACGCCTCGCCAGCCGATCCGGTTGAGCGCGTAGAACAGGAAGACGGTCTCTTTCAAGCCTTCCGGACCGGTCAATGGCGGAAAATCGTTGTCGAACTGCGCCTTGATCTGGCTACCGAAATGCAGGAATTTCAGCTTGTTCAGGCTGCAGAGATAACCGACGGTCATCACTGCGTTCAGGAGGCACATGCTTTCATGCTGCAGCAATTCCGGGTTGACGCCCCAGAAATCCGGCTTGTTCAGTTTGCCGAGAATGAAACCGGCCGCGTGGCCGCTGGTCGGCAGAAACATCTGGCCGCGCGGTTCGTTGGGCTTGGGTTCGATCGTGGCGCCGAGATAATTGGTCAACTGCTGTTGGTCGATGTAGTCGGTCACGTGGTTGAGCCCTTCGGCCAGCCAGTCGTAAACATGTTTCCAATCGGTGCTGACCGGCACTTCGAAGCCGTCGCGGGCCACCCAGTAAACGTAGTAGTCCGCTCCCAGCAGGGAGCCGATGCGCAGCGTGCGTTCCACTTTTTGCCGGGCCAGTTGCCGGATGGCGGGATCCGGATTGCACAGGCCGCCGTTGCGGAACAATTTGTGTCCGTGCAGGTTGCAGATGGAGGCGTGTACCGTTAAGCCAGCTCCGTCAAGGATGACTTTGATTTGGCGCAACCGCCGGTAAACCGGACTGCCGGGATCGAGGTCGTCTTCCGGCTGGTCCGGATTCCACGGCACCAGATCGTCGTCATGGTAACTGGTGGCTTCAATGTAACCTTCGTTGCCGGCCCAGGCGAGCAACTCGGCGACGGCCGGAGAGTCCAGCCGGTCGAGGACCGGGCCGCCGAACGGGTCGCCGAGCGGGTTGTTGACGCACCAGAACGGCATTGAACGGCGGGTGACGCAAGCTCGATTGAAGTCCATGACAATTCCTTTCTGAACAAAATCATCAATGATGAAGCGGACATTTTTACCCGGCCGAAATCCGGCGCTGACCGCTGCTTTTCTATTAATTATAGCGATTTTACGGCAAATAACCTTGATTAAATCACCAAAAACAGGTATGATATCACCACAATGAAAAAAAGCGTTCAAGCATTCGGAAAAAATTATTTTCAGTTTCCCCGGTGTCCGATTGCGGTGCAGACGGTGGACGGCCGGCCGTATTCCCAACATGCCTTCGATCTGACCGGCACCATGCACTATCATGATTTCACCGAACTGGTCGTCGTCGCTGCCGGCCGCGGTGTCCAGGTCATCAATGAAATCGAATATCCGGTAGCGGCCGGCGATGTCTTCGTGCTGCAGGGATTTTCAGAACACGCTTTTCGCGAACGCGGCACATTGGCGCTGTTGAATGTCCAATTCGACGCGTCGCTCCTGCCGCTGCCGTCTGCCTTCCTGCGTCGGCTGCCCGGTTACAATGTGCTGTTTCAATTGGAACCGCGCTTGCGTTCCCGGCGTATTTTCCGGTACCGTCTGCACCTGGAGCCGCAATTGCTGGCAGCGGTGGCGGCGCGAATCGAGGCGTTGAAGCTGGAATTGGAGGCACAGCGCGACGGCTTTGAAGCAGCCGCCTTCAGCGGACTGCTGGAATTGATTATTTTGTTTTCCCGGCAATATTCCTCGTTGCAGACCGGCAATGCCAATGCCCTGCTGCGGCTGGGGAAGGTGATCAGCCGGCTGGAAGAAGATTTTACCGCCGAATGGACGCTGGAACGCATCGCCCGGCTGGCGGCCACCTCGCCGAACAATCTGTTGCGGTTGTTCAAAGCGGCGACCGGTTGTTCCCCGATCGGTTATCTGATCCGGTTGCGGCTCCAGCATGCCGCCCGGCTGCTGGAATCGGAATGGTTGAGCATCTCGGAAGTGGCACTGCGTTGCGGATTCAACGACGCCAATTATTTTTCGAAAAAATTCAAAGCGTTTTACCGGGTCTCGCCGCGTGCTTATCGGGCGACCCCGGCGGAAATCAAAAAAAGGTAGAAAAAGAAAGAAAAGAAATATTTTGGTCAATTGAAAAAGTAAACGCACGTTTGTCAAATTAACTGTCCCCACCCTCAAAAATTTGTGCATTCAGTTAGCCAAAGGTGTTACGTTCAGGCTATTTTTCGGACATTGTAAACGCACACCATGAATTTGACAAACCTTCCTTAAGCAGGAAAGGACTATTTAGCGATCAAGTCGGGCAATAAATGAGTCGCCTTTTCACAGATGTGTTCAATGCCCAGCTTGTCCAAAACCTTCTTTCCGTAAAGCTTTTTGAAGAGTATGGTTGCCGATACGTCGTTGAGGCTCCTCCTGGCAAGGCTATTGATATGCGATACCACTGTATTGATGTCTTCTTGCGTGAAGTGTTCCAAATCTCTCCCTTTGGGGGATCATTTTGCGAAGGTTGTGATGATTATTTTCCCCTTTTGCCGGGAAGAATAGGGATTGCAGTAAAAGATTCTCGTGCGTATTTTTCCTGAAAACTTCGCGGGAAATTGTTGTTCGCGACTTGCCCAACTGCCGGGCAATCTGTTGAAGAGATCGTCCCTAGTGAAGCCAGGCTTCAATCTTCAGACGAGCCGATTCTGCTTGTTTCGCCATCGCATTTGTCAAACTAAACGCTCCCCCCTCCCCGGGGGAGGGGGGAATGTATAGCCTTTTTGACAATACCAAAAGGATCATTATCTGTAAAACTCTTTTCCGGCAGATTAAACACAACTTATTCTATTTGTCAAACTGAATGCGGCCTCCTTCCTTGCGACTAACTAAATGCAAGCTGTCTATTTTCTGCGGTGCGTTTACTTTTTCAATTGACCCTCAATATATTTTTGGAAAATCATTGACAGAGGGATTGACTTTAGCGGAATTTTTTGCTATAATTAACTTTGTAGTGTTTATACTCAGTTAAAAAATAAAAAAGATGACGATTGTCATCGTCAAATCGGCGGGAAATTCGACAGCAAACTCAATCCTCCGTTTATTATTTGCAAACGAATAATCAATTTGGAGGGAAATTATCGAACCAGTAAAAAGAAAGGGAACCGGAATGAAAAAAAGATTTACATTGATTGAATTGTTGGTAGTGATTGCTATTATTGCCATTCTTGCTAGCATGTTGCTGCCGGCGTTGGGCAAAGCGAAAGCGCAGGCGCAGAAAATCAAATGCCTCGGCAATGTCAAACAACTCGGGTTGGGGACCGTGATGTATGCCGGTGATAACGCGGATTACCTGCCGATCGGGCAACAGCATAACGCCAAGGGAGACGCATGGCTGTATTGGCATAATCTGCTGAATCCATACATCGGCGGTCAGGAAATGACGTCAATGTACGAAATGGAAAAAATCGCCGACGTGATGTTTTGCCCGACTACGGTTTCCCGCGGATTGAAGGAGGATATCAGTTACGGGTTGAATCTGTATATCATGCATTGGAATGGTTTCATCGACCCCGGGTTGCCGGAGACGATCAGTTGCAAAATGACCTCGGTGCCGGACCCGGCCTCCACCATCATGATGGGCGACAATGCGCTGGGATCGCCGCTCTGTGTCTGGGGATCCCGGCAATGGCTTTATTTCCCGGAGGAAAGCATTCGGCTGGACGATGGCGGCAGCGGGCAGGATTATATTCTGACGGCGACGCGTCACAGCAACGGTAAGAACCTGGCCTGGGTCGACGGCCATGCCGACTATCGCAGCTTCACCGCCTTAATCAACAAATGGAACGACGGCCGTGAATGGTGGAGTTTCAAGGGCGTAACCGGCAATCCCTAGAGCGAATCCGCCCGGTGTCCGGCTGCTTGAACGGCCGGACGATGGGAGAAAGAAAAGACGATGAAAATAATAATAGCATTGATTCTGTTATTGACGATGTCTGCCGGGTTTGGCGGCGAGTCGCTGCCGGTCTTGTGCTTGGCCGGCAGCGACTGTGCCAATCAGGGTTTGGACGGTCTGGATCAAAAAGCGGTGGAAAGATACCGGGCGGCCGGTTACGAGCTGTTTTTCGATTACTATCAGCGGGTGAAGCCGGAAACTTTGGAACAGTACGCCGTGATCGTCGGCATGATTCCGCAGCTCTATCCCGGCAGCCGGGCCATCGGTCCCGGGTTGGCTGCGGCGTTGGACCGTTATATGCGGCGCGGCGGTGCGGTATTGGTGATTGCCGAACCGAGTTATTACACCGGGGGTGAATTTCATACACAGCTTCAACCGTTTCTGGAACCGTACGGCGCGGCACTGGGCAACGAAATTCCCTATGATCCGGCTCACACCTTTATCGACTGGCGGGGGTTGCCCTACCGCCTTCTTACGACCGGCAACCTGGCCCAGGGCCACCCCGTCACCGCCGGCATCAATGCGCTGATATTGCCGCTGGACAGCTCGTGGCATACGATTCAAACTTATACGATGCGGGGTTCCGACGATTGGGGGGTGGCGGTGCGCGGCGAACCGGCGGCCTTCACGACATCGGCGGAAAAACTGTTGTGCGGGACGCCGGAGCCGGGCTGGTGGAAGGAAGCGCCGCCGCTGCTGGCCATTCGTCCGGTCGGGGCCGGCAAGCTGGCAATATTCAGCACTTCGTCGCGCTATTTCTTCTACGACGCCTATCACTGGGCGGTCAGCGAGGGAATGGTGCTGGAAAAAGGCAACGGTTTGCGGTTGATGGACCAATTGTTCCAATATCTGGCTGCCAATTGCCGGCAGTTGCCGCTACGGCCGGCGGTGCCTGAACTTCCCGCGGCGGAAGCGACCGGTAACTTGCCGGTTCTGTCGAAATTGCCGCAATGGTATCAATTGGTGCTGGATGATTTGGCGGTGGACGATTACAGCGTTATCCACTGTATCGATGCCGGTTCGATTTTCGATCTGCCTTACTCAGCCGAACGGGGGTATGGCCATCGCGGCGGAGTGGTCCGGGCGCGCCCGGAATTGTCCGCCTTCCATCCAACCGCCTTCCATTCGCGCCGGACGGCGGAAGCACCGTTTCGTTACCGGTTCGACCGGTTGCCCGCCGTTGCGCTGCGGCTGGGAATGGCGCTGTGGAAACTTGATGCCGGTCAAGCTGGCAAGTTGAAGGTCGGGATCGTCCGGGATGACCAGGTTGTATCGCTGGGAGAATGGCCGCTGCCGGATTTCGGCCGGGCGGCGGGACCGCGGCTGGTCTGGCTGGATTTGCCGCCGGAAGCGGTGGTAAATGGAACGCTGGAATTGGAATTCAACAGCGATACGGTCGGCTGTTTTACCGAACTGGCGGAATTGTTCATCGCCGGCCAGGGGAAATTTTTGACTTCGCCGGAAGCGGTTGCCGCCCGGAGCCATTGTCCGCCGGAAGGGGAGTGCCTGCCGGCAATCGAATCGCCCCGGCGGATGAGAACCGGTTTGATCGGCCTGCATTCCGCCTACACTGATGGGCTGGATTCGGTGGCGGCCATGGCGCGGTCGGCACGGGAAAGTGGATTGGATTTTCTGGTCTATTCCGATGATTGGGGCGAACTGACCGCGGAAGAGTGGCAGCGGCTGGAAGAAGAATGCCGGGCGGTTTCCGGTCCCGATCTGAAAGTGTTTCCCGGCTTTGAATTGAAGACCGCTTCGGATCGTTTCATCCGCGCCCGTTTTTACGGACCGGTCGGCCGATTGCCGATTGCGGAAGAGCTGGGATTGCCCTATGAACTGTTCTGGAAATACTTCGGCGGCGCTTACGCGCGCGGCGGCTGCATCGCCGCCGAACTGGCGCAGCCCGGCAGCAATCCGGTTTCGCCATTTTTCCAACGCTTCTGGAAGGGATTTTCGGTTCTGACGCTGGACGAGAATGGCCGGATTGTGGAAGATTCCAGGAAATTGTTCCGGGATTTGACCGCGGCCGGTTACGGCCCGCGGCCCCGGGTCGGCGGCATTTACCGTTCCGCCGAAGAAGTCCGCCAGGCCGCCCGGTTTGGGTGGAAAACGCTGGTCTGGCCGGGAAATATGCAGTTCCCGCCGGATTCTTTCGGGCAATTGGGGCATGCGGCGATCAGCTCCGGCCCCCGCTTTCGGTGGGTATTGTTTCATTCCGATTTCGGCCCCCGGTGCCTGCCGGGGTCTTCGATGTCCTTTCGGGACGCCGCCTGGCTGTACGCGATTCTGGACGTGGAATACGACGGCGACATCAGCGAGGCGATCCTGACCTTGAACGGCCGGGAGATTCGCCATTTCTATCCGGAATGCCGGCGTTTTGCCGTCTGCGAGCCGGTCCGGATTGTCGAACAGGGCGCGTTGGCCTGGCAGATCCGGGCGGCGGACGGCACCGAAGCGATGACCGGCAGTTTTGAAGTCATTGCCGAAGAGTTCCGCAATCAGATGTGCGCCGACAACCAGAATTCGATCGGCAGCGTTACCCGTTCGCCCGGGGAATTCAAATTGGACGGCCGGGATATCTATCAGGCGCACTCCTATTGGCATACCGGCGAGAACACCGGCTACTGGGGGCCGATGCGGGCCGCGTCCAATTTGATCCCGCGCATTGTCGAGGCGATTTTCATGCAGATCGGCCGTTTTCTCCATCCGGCGGCGATACTGCGGGTGCCCGGAGGCCGGGAAAGCCATATTGAAGCGGAGATGCGCATTGAATCGGCGTCGGCCCACCATTATGTCGTCCGTTACGATTACCGGCGGCCCGGCTCCCTGCTGTCGTCGTCGGTGAAATTGACGGCGTTCCGCCCGAATCCGGCCGGCGGCGCCACGGCGATTCTGGCGGAAAATGCGGTGACAGCAGAACAGGAGCTGCCGCCGGAGACGTGGGAAGAGCTTCAATTGCTGGGCTTTGAAATGTTGCCGGAACTGCCGGTCGATTGGCGTTATACGCTGAAGACGCCGGACGGCCTGGAAACCGTGAAATTTTCCGAAATGGAGCTTCAGAAACCGCAGCGGCGGCTGTTGTGTTCGGACGGCGGTATGTGGATCTGGCCGAACCAGCTGGCTTCCATCGGCATTTTTCCGCTCGACGGCCGGCAATATGAGGCGGGATGTGTCCGGGTCGGCGAACATCATGAGTCGCTTGCCATGCTTTTAACGTCGCGGCACTGGCCGAAGGGGGAGACCATCGTCTCCCGGTTGCTGCTGCTGCTGACCCCCCAGCCGTTGGCGGACGAAGCCGCGCTCGAAGCCTTGCGCGTGGCTTACACCAAGCGCGGCGAATTGGTGAAAGCGGTTTTGCGCGGCCAGCTGGAACGGGCGGATTACGTGCTGGACTTCGCCGCGGAAAACGGGGCAGCGACTTGGGAAATGGCGCCGGCCGGCGGTGTCGATCCGATCGCTTTCCGGGTCGAAAACCTGCGCGACAACTGGAGCGGTCTGATTTTGAGCGGCGGCGAATTGGAGCGCGCGGCGATTGACGGCGGCATCCTCTACGGTACCGCCGATTGTTCGAGACAGAATATCATTATCGCCGGGCATCCGCTGCTGGCCGATCGCGGTACGCTGGTCATCGAATGGGTCGGAGTGGTCGATGGTGCGGTGCGGGCCCGGATTCACAACCCGGAGGCCACACCGCTGGCCGGAACGCTTTGGACCAATCCGGCGTTTCCGGTTTTGCCGGCGGCGGAATTGCCGTTTGCGCTGGCTCCGGGTGAAAGTCGTTTCGTCCGGTTGATTGAAAACGGCAACGGGGGAGAGGGAAAGTGAGTGTAAAGCATAAAATTATCATGGTCTTATTGGCAGTATCGGGAGGGCTTATGAATTTCACCATGGCGGAACAGGTGTTGTTCGTCGGATATGAAGGCGCCGGGTTGCGGCATTTGGTGGCGCCGGCGGTGCGTCAGAAACTGGAGGCCGGCGGCATCCGGGTAATTGAGCGGTATTTTTCCGATCTGAATGCCGAACTGCTTGGCAAGTTCGATACCGTGGTGGTGGTTTTCGAAGGGGTTCAGGAAAATATCAACACCCAGGAAGACGCCGCCCTTACACTCAATGGACATATCGCCGAATTGCGCGACTTCGTCGAATGCGGCGGCGGTTTGTTCCTCTTTTTCACCCAGGGACGTTATACCGAGGATTTCGAGCCGGATTTGAATCTGCTGCTACGGCCGTGGGGCGCCCGGGTCTGGCTGGAACGGTTCATCGAAAGCAATGAGGACAATATTCATCGTTTTCAACTACAGGATCCGAATTGTTATTATTCGTTCCGCTCCACCAATCTGAATGGCGACCATCCAATTACCGCCGGATCGAAAAGTTTCTGGCTCAGCCATATGGTCAACGGCCTGGCAGTGGATGAACACTGGACGGTATTGGTGCGCGGCGACCGGTCGGTACGCGGGGCCGGGAGCGCCGAACCGGCTCCGCCGTTTATGGCGGTGCGGGACGCCGGCCGGGGGAGAGGTCTGGTATTCAGCGCCCATTCCAGTCATTATTTCAACGACGGCGATCATCTTTTTTACGACAACGGACAATTGTTGAACAACGGCGACACCTGGCGGGTCCTGGAAAATGCGCTGCGCTATCTCGGCGCCAACTCGCCGCGTGATCCGGCGCAGACGGAGACGTTTGCCCCGATCGAAACAAAAGGCGGCTATCAAATCCGCCGTTCGGAAAAATTGGATCATCAGCAGCCGTTCCGGGGTGTTTTCGGCTTGCGCAGCAACCACTCCGGCGGAAGTTGCCCGGTGGCGGAGTATGCCCGCAAAGCCAGGGAATTGAAGCTGGATTTTCTCGTCTTTGCCGATATCGTCGACGATGCAGATTCCTGGCAGCAACTGGTAAACGAGTGCGACGCGGCGACCGGCCGGGATTTGGTCGTCATGCCCGGCGTCGCCTGGAGGGATCCCGGCGGCAACCGCGGCTACGCCGGCAATATCGCCGTTTGGCCGCCGCAAACCCGTCATCCGGAATTCATTTTCACGATGTTGGAAACGCCTTCCGCCGATTGCCGCGGCATCTACGTGTTCGGCGATCCGCACCACAATGCCGGCCGGCCCTGGGAGTTGGGCGGCTTCAATGCGCTGGCCGCGGTGACGAAAGTCGGTGGAGAAGAACGGGAATTCGCCTTCGACTACTTTGAAAAACTGCAATCCCAGGCCGGCATGAGCCTGTTGCCGGTGGTGATGGATGAAATCTGGACGCCGGCGCAACTGGAGCGCAGCGCTACCAATGGATTTTCCTCTTATTTGCTGGCGCCCAGCCTGGCAGAACTGCGCCGTACTTTCGCCAATGATTTGATGCCGGGTTTCATCAGTTCCGGCGGAATTGAACTGGAACATTTTTCCTGCCGGAAGCTGATGTTCGACCCGTGGGAAAATTACATCCTGTGGGAACCGGCCGAACAACTGGAATTGCGGATTTCCCTGGCCGCGCCGGTCAAACTGACGCAAGTGGAGCTCTACAGCGGTTCCCGCTGCATCCGCAGATTTCATCCGGCCGAAACGGCGTTCGCTGCAACAATACCGGTGGTGATGGCTTCGGATGGTCCCTTCTGGCTCAAGGCGGTCGCCGAAAACGGCGGCCGGTTGTACAGTTACGCTCTGCCGACCCGTAACCTCAATTACTGGAACCATGTCGGTTCGGACCGCATGAACGATTATCACAATCCGGTCCAACCGGACCCGGCCGGTGAAATTCTTTACGACGGACGGCGTTACAGCTTCGGCGGTCTGGTGACTCTGGCGTACGGCTGGGGCAATTATCTGCGGTTTTATCATCCGGCACCCAGTTACCGCTATCATCCGCAAGGCTATGAAACCGGCCAGATCGTCGCCGGGCTGGAAACGCTGTCGACCTACCCTCATCTGAAAGCCCGGCAGCTGCCGGAAGGCGCCGTCGAACCGGACCGGTGTCAGAAACTGGCCACCCGGGATGTCGCCGTCGTGGACGAATCTTTTCCGCGAATGCGGACGGTCGATTCGGAATACGGCCGCGAATATCGGGATTTGCGGCTGATCGACGCGAAAACCAGGCTGGTGATTTTCCGTTACGATTACGAGCCGTTCGGTTACATTATCATCCGGGGCAGTACCACGCTGACCGCGCTGGCCGATTTGAATGTCAAAGACCTGCCGGAAGGCGAACTGGCTTTGACGCTGCTGAAGTTGTGCTACAAAGGCGTCGGTAAGGATTTTACCCGGATCCGGGTCCGCGGCGCCGACGGCGCGGTCCGGTCGTTTCCGGCAACCGGGGAGGTGTCGGCGTCCCTCGGCAGAGGTTCCTTTGCGACTTTTACGCCGGACCCGTACGGACTACTGGGCGTTCATTTGTTGAGCGGCTCCAGGGTGACTGCCCGTTTGAAAGCGCAGCAGGCTCCGGCGATTACAGTGGGAATCGAGCTGCCCGGCGGCAGCCGGATTCCGCGCGGCCGGAGCTGGAAACTGGAATGGATCGTCACCCAGGCCGGCGGCGGCGACCAGGTTGAGCTATTCGATGATTTGACCGGACTGTGGGGCCTGGACGAAGAAAACGGCGTCCCGGCCTATGCGCCCGACCGCCTGGAACGGGGAACTTTGTTGAAAGAACCCTACTGGGTTGCACTGGCGGCGGCGGATTGCGGCGCGGTCGCGACCTTTCCCGATCCGGAAAAACTGCCGAACCGGCTGTTGCCGGTTCGGGTCGACGGGTTGCCGGACAATGTCAGTTGCGGGGCGTTGAATCTGGAAACCGGTGACTGGTATCCGGGCGGCGTGTTGGATGGCAGCATGTACCTGGGACTGGAAAAAGCCGGCCGCTATTTTCTGGGCGCGCCGCTTTCGGCGGCGGACAATAAGGATTTAATCATCGAAGTAACCGGCTGCGAATCCGGCCGGATCCGGGCGTTGCTGCACAATCCGACCGCGAAGCGGATCGACGGCGCGATTCAGAACAACCTCGACGGCAGCCGGCAGCCGGTTTCCCTGGCGCCCGGCGAAATTTGCGAGTTGCGGACTGCCGGTTCGTCGCTTCGATAAATGAACCATTACGAATCAAACAAACTGGAAGAGGGCAGTGTTATGAGCAAAAAGGTAATTCATCTGGTTTGCAACCAGCATTTCGACCTGGTCTGGCGGCGGCCGGTCAAATGGTATGTCGAACGCCGGACTAAAATTTATTTTCTGGTCTTGCGGTTGCTGGAACGACATCCGGAAATGACCTATAATTTCAACCAGACACTTCCGTTCCGGCTCTTTCTGGAAGAGCATCCGGAGGTCAGCGGGCGGGTTGGAGCGCTGCTGCAGGCCGGCCGGCTGGAAATTACCGGCGGCCCGGAGAGTATTCCGGACTTGAATATGAGTTCCGCCGCCGCCTGGCTGTGCAATATCGAATCCGGCATGAATTTCTGGCGGCGGGAATTCGGTTACCGGGTGCGGGGCGGGGCGATGGAGGATGCTTTCGGCATTCCGGACATGCTGCCGGCGGTGATCGCCCATTATTACGAATATTTCAAAGCGTCCCGGATGCCCCGGCCCAACCGGGCGGACGTCAACGGCGATTTCCGGTTGACCGGCGCCGACGGTACGACAGTCCGGGCCATCAGCCCGGGAGCGGATTTCAGCTTATGGGGCTGGGGATGTTCACAAAATCCGGACGTGCCGGACTACACGGTCCGGAAACGTTGCGACGTTATCCGGCAGGCGCTGCGGCAGGCCGGCGCGAAAAGCGCCAAACCTGACTCGCTGTTCGTCTTCTGCGGCGAAGAGCAGTTGGTGCTGCCGCAACTGCCGACGCTGGTCCGGGAGATCGCCGCCGAATTTTCCGACCTGGAATTCCGCTTTTCCTCCTATAACGATTATTACGACGCTTTGCCGGCCGGTTACTGGGAGAAAACTCCGGAATACCGGATGCCGGAGGAGGACTTTTCCCGCCTGTTCACCGGCTGTTACGTGTCGCGCAGCCGCAGCAAACGTCAGCCGAAAGTTATCGAAAGCCGGTTGTTCGGCAGCCGGTGCGCCGGAGCGAACGGGCGGATTCCGGCCCGGGCCTGGGAAGCGCTGTTCTATCTGCAGTTTCACGACGCGCTCTGCGGGTGCCATATCGATTCGAACGCCGATTGGCTGGCGGGGCGCGCCGCCGAGGCGGATGCCGCTTTGGCCGGTTTGCCGCTGGCGGTGCCGTGGCGGCGGCGGCTGCCGCCGCTAGGTGGCGTGCCGACCGCCGTATTGGCGAAATGCGGCGTCGTACAATGCGGCGATTGGCAGATCGCCTGGCCTGAAGAATCAAATTTGCCGCAATTGAGCTATCAAGGCCGGCCGGTGGCCATCCCGCAGGTGGTGCTGCGCGAAGAACACGGCACCTTATGGACCGAGGAATACTCCGGCCGCCGGTTTGTCGTGCCGCAGTCGGAAGCGGTTGTAACGGCGTTTACCGGCGACGGGAACAGTTGCCGGATCGAGTTGCACTGGAGCAGCCGGCAACGCTTCCTCGACAAATGGCCGGGTTTCAGCGCCTTGGAATATTATCTGGAACTGTCTTTTCAGTCGGATTGGCCGGGCATGCGGGTGTGTTTCCGGCCGAACCTGCTCGGCAATTCCACCGAAATTGCTCTGCGTTATGACTTGGGCGCTCCGGTCGGGGAGGTCAAGGCCGGCCAGCCGCTGGGCTGGCGATGGCGCGGCAGTTATGAAGCGACCTTGCTGCAGGGCAACTCCTTTCCGGCTTTCGAATGGGTGGGAGGTCCGGCGTTTGCGGTCTTCCATCTGGCGACGCCGGGCTGGGCGCTGCGCGACGGCGGACTGGAAAATATCGTGCTGCGCAGCCCGGTCAAGCGCTGGGCTCCGTGGTTCCCGGTGACGCCGACGGTGAAAATGCATGAAAACGGCTTTCGGGAATTTCAGCAACTCTTCTGGCCTTCACTTCCGTCGGAAGGGGAATGTTTCCGGCTGGCCCGGGAGTACCAGTTGGCCCAGTCGTCGGGCGAATACCGGGGAATTGAAACCGCCCTGTTCGACGACCTGCCGGACAACCTGGTGATACTCGATTGGGATGGCGGCCGCCGGCTGGTGCTGTCGGAGGTGGCCGGTTTCCCGGTTCAATGGCGAAACCAAACATTCAAAGCGCATCAATTGGCGGTTCTGGATAGCAGTATGATATCGGGTCAGAAAGGATAACATGGCAATGAAATGTTTTCAATTTCGTCCGGGTGACCGCTGGATCTGGCTGCCGGACCGTCAGCCGGGAACTCCGGGAGTGGTGGATTTCAAGCGGGAGTGGGATATGGCTTCCGATGGGGAACTGGTTCTGGCACTGTCTGCCGACAATCGTTACCGGGCGACGCTGGATGGTCATTTTCTCGGTGTCGGGCCGACGCGCGGAGATGTTCTCCATTACAGTTACGAGGAGTATCGTTGCTGGCTGACAGCCGGAAAACATCGCCTGGAAGTGGAAGTATATGTGGAGCCGACCGCTCCGCGTGACGCCGACGGTGGCTGGGGAGAAATGCATGCCGGCGGTGGTTTTCTGGCTTCCGGACAAGCTGGAACGGTGGATCTGTCCACTGCCGGAGAATGGCTTTGCCGTGTCAATAACATAAAAAGTGGCCTGCAGTGGAAAGATGCCTGGGACTGCTCCTGGGTAACGCCGGCAGCCCTGATGGAAAAATGGGACTTTACGCAAACTAGCGGGCAATGGCAAAGCCCGGCTGTCCTGGGACGGGTTTACCATTATGGCGAATTGAATAAAATAATAGATCCGGATACTCCCTGGCTGCTGGAGCCGTCCGGCTTGCCGCCGGCGGAACGGAGTCCGGTGGTACCGGAATCAGGCGAAGTCAACGGTAAGATTTCTCCTCCGGGAGGCGTAGTGCGGTTTCGTTTTGCAGTTTACCAGACTGGTTATCCGCATTTGATGTGGCGCGGCGGCGCAGGAAAACTTCGGATTGCGTATGCGGAAGCTCTGGTGGACGGTACTGTCGGAACTCGCGGTTATGGCGATAAGGTGATTTTCCCGGCCGGAGAGTGGGAATTTGAACCGCACTGGTATCGGGCGGGACAGTATATTGAACTGGAATTCAGCGAATTGACGGCAGAAGTGGAATATTCTTTTTCTTACAGCTTCAGTGCGTATCCATTTGAGCTGCGGGCAGAGTTCCACGGCGAAGAAGTGTTGGAAAAAATCTGGGAAGCCGGTTGGCGAACTCATCGCTGCTGTGCGCATGAACATTATGAGGATTGCCCTTTTTATGAGCAGAACCAGTATGTTATGGATAGCCGGATTCAGATGGAAATCAGCCATCTGTTGTGCGGTGATGCCAGGTTGACCAGGCGCGGTATTGAGTCTTTCGGTAATTCGCAGCAGGCGAACGGCATGGTGCAGTCACGCTACCCCACCAAATATTTTCAAATTATTCCGAGCTACGGGCTGCAATGGATTGCGATGATTTATGATGATTGGCAGTATACCGGAGATTTGGAACTGGTGTGCCAATGGCGGCGTAATATTGACCGGGTGCTGGATTATTTCGCTGATTTGCAACGGGCAGACGGCTTGCTGAATCCGGCAGGATACTGGATGTTCTCCGATTGGCGTCCGGAATGGATCGACGGCAGCAGCGCACGGGGGGAAAATGTTCCGGAAGTACTGTTGGCATTGCATTATGCATTGGCGCTGGAACAAACAGCGGAAATGAATGCTGCACTGGGAGGGGGGGCGGCGGCAGAAACATATGCCTCGCAGGCCCGCAGGGTGTGTGATGCGGTGAACCGGGCAGCCTGGTCGCCGGACAGGCTTTTGTACCGTGATACTCCGGAACGGGAATGGTATAGTCAGTATACCAACGCGTTGGCAATTCTGGCCGGAGCGGTTACGGGTCCGGAGGCTATGGCGCTGGCGGAGCGAATTACTGTGGTGCCGATCACAGAAACTTCATTTTTCACAGCACAATATACATTTGAAGTATGGCGGCGATTGGGGCGCGGCGATTTGATGAGAAAAGCATTTGCCCGCTGGGAAAAGCTGATGGAGTGTAATTGTTCTACGTTCCCGGAAGTGCCGGCTGACTGTGCGCCGCGCAGCCTCTGCCATGCCGCCAGTGCTACTCCGTTGATTGCGATGGTGCGCGGTATGCTGGGCGTTACGCCGGGAAAACCGGGATGGCAAACTGTCCGGATCATGCCGGCTTGCGGCGCGGGTTCATGTTCCGGAGTGGTTCCGGTCGGGAAAAACCGGAATTTGCAGATTGCGATTGAAGAATCGGCAGATGCTGCGCAAGTAACACTGCAACTTTCCGGAGACACCGTTTTGCCGGCAGAAGTGAAAATCGGTCCGGATTCATGGCGGTCCCTGCAACTGGCGCCGGGAGAACGCCGTCAGGTCGAAATCAGTTGGTGATTGAAAGGAAGGTTTTGAGGTTATGAGTACCGGTTGTTATTCCCATGCCTGGTATGCTTTGCGGCGGACGCTGGTGCCGTGGCGTTTCGACGAACTGCTCGAAGATCTGGTCGAATCGGCAGTCCGTTTCGGGATCGATGAAGTGATCGTCAAACTTGACGTCGAGGAATTTTTTCATGGTCATCCGTCACTGGAATGGGCTCGTGCTTATCAGCCCAGATTGCTGAAAGTCCGGGAGGAGTTGACCAGGCGGAATATTGTTTATTCACTGAACCCCTGGGTCACCGCCGGACAATGCGACCGCGGCCGCAATGACCTGGAACGTTTGCCCGGTCTGGAACCGGTGGTCGGTCACGACGGCATCCGGGCCAGACATTGCGCCTGTTTTCTGTCGGAAGCGTGGCGGCGGCACATTGCCGCACTCTGGCGTCTGTATGCGGCGACCGAGCCGCAGGTGCTCTGGGTCGAGGATGACATCCGGACCTTTAACCATGAGCCGGTCCGTTACGGCTGTTTCTGCGACCGCCATCTGGCCGAATTCGGCAAACGAATCGGTCGGCCGGTGACGCGCGGGGAATTGGTCGCGGCGATTCTGCAGCCCGGCGAACCGCATCCCTGGCGGGCCGAATATCTGGATATGCAATGCGATATCATGATCGAAACAGCCGGTTTTCTAGCCCGGACCGTCCATGAGGTCAGCCCGGCAACCAGTCTCGGTTTGATGTCGTCGGGGCCGCGGCTGCATTGTCTGGAAGGGCGCGACTGGCGGCGATTTGCGGCGGCGCTGGCTGACGGACGTCCTCTTTACAGCCGTCCGCCGATGTCCAATTATAATGAAGAATCTTTGCGCGGTCTCTATTATTCGCAGGATTCGATCAAACTGACCCGGCATGTGCTGCCGCCGGAAACGGTCGAATTGACCGAAGTGGAAAATGTGCCGTTCACCCGATTTTCCAAGAGCGTCGCTTTCTCTTTTCTGGAAATTGCGCTGTCGTTTGCATATGGCGCGGACGGCGTTACGCTGAATCTCTTTGACCACGTCGGCACTCCGATGGCCGATGAAGCAGAATTCGGCTGGATGCTGGCCGAACGAAAACCGTTTTTGACCGCTTTGAGCCGGGCGACCCTGCCGACCGGAGCGTTCCACGGCGTCCGGCTGTTTCACGAACCGGCGGCGTCGAAGTTCAAGCGGCTTGCGGCTGGCGCCGGTTACGGCGACTTGTGTGAAGACGGTTACAATTTGATGCAGGCGCTGGAGTCGCACGGCATCGCGACGACCTTTACGGCCTCGGAAGTCTCGGCATTGTCCGGCGAGACGGCCCGGGCGCTGGACGATGATGCGCTGATCGGCCTGCTGGCGAAAGGACTGTTCCTGGACGGTCCGGCGGCGCGGATTCTGGTTGAGCGCGGATTCGGTCCTGAAATCGGCCTGGCCGAAGTCGCCGCGCCGTGTCACCGGCGGGATTTGTCCGGCCCGGTGGCGGCGGAAGAAATTCATGATCCGGAGTTCGGCGGCGGCGCGCGCAAATATTTGACGGTGACGCTGCCGACCCTGTGGAGCGACGGCAGATTCTGCCGGTTGAAACCGCGGCCCGGCGCCCGGAGCGTAGCCGATTTCGTCGATCCGGACACCGTCCGGGTGATGCCGGCGATGGTCGCTTTCGTCAACAGCCGTGGCGGCCGGGTCGTCACTCACGCGCTGGATTATCAGAGTGCCTTCGGCGTCTCCTATTGCCATCCGTTTCGGCGCGATCAATTGCACCATGTGGTGAAATTTCTTTACGGGGACCGGTGTCCGGATATTTTGTTTCAAGGCGATGGCGCTTACGCATTGGCGTGGCGCAAAACTGCCGGAAACTTCACCGTGCTGGGTTGTTTCAACTTCAACCTGGACGGCTGGACCCGGTGCCGTTTCACGCTTGCCGCGCCGCCGGAAGCCGGAATGCCCCGCCCTGAACGGCTGACCGAAGCCGGGATTTGGACCGGCGACGACCGCCTGACTGTCTCGCCGCTGCCGGGCGGCTGGCGAATCGATTTTGCCGGTCCGGTCGATTTCCGATTGCCGCTGGTGCTGCGTTTTGCCGGAAACGAAACAACGCATTGACGCATGAATGATTCGCTCCGGCCCGAGCTCCGGAGCGTTGAAGGAGTATCTTGGAAAACGCTCATTCCGGATAGAAAAACGAACCGAACAGCCAGCCGCCTTCGCCGAGCAGCGATGACATCGGCACGAGATAGAGATCGATCGGCCCGGCCGAGTATTTCGTTTTGACGACATGTCCGTCCATCACCGCAAAGACCGCCGCCGCTCCGCCGTGGTCGCGGGTGTAGGGGTTGCCTTTGGCGAAGCGGGAACAGCCGTCGTTCCAGACGGAAACCCCGTCGACGCAGCTCGGGTAAGGGCCTTCCAGGATCATCACCGTCTGTGACGCCATATCGCAGCGGGACAGTTTGCCGCCAAGTCCCCGGGAGGCGTAAGGAAACGGCATCGTGTAAATGCCGACGCCGTTCAGCGTATAGTTGCATTCCCACTGATTGCCGCCCCAATCCTCTACATTGATCTTCCAGCCGAATTGCGGCAGATAATCGGCGTTGCCGGAGTCGCCGTAATCTTTCCAGGGGTTGCTCGGGCATTGGAACAATTCCGGAGTGACGCCGTAATCGTCGACCAGCTTGGCATACCAGAAACGGCTTTGGAAGAAATTGGCAGTCGTTTCGGTCCAGTTGGCTTTGTACATCGGTGCGTAGTCGTCGGAATCATTCGAGTACATGAGGACGCCGAGCGACTGCTGTTTCATGTTGCCGGCGCATTTGATGACTTGGGCGGCTTGCTTGGCTTTGCCGAGCGCCGGCAGCAGCATGCTGGCTAGAATGGCTATGATTGCTATTACTACGAGCAATTCAATCAATGTAAAACTTTTTTTCACATGTCAACCCTTTCTTTTTCATCGTTAAAATTGCTTTTATGACTACGCAAATATTGCGTTATCTCTTTAAAAATTTTCTCTTTAACTTCTTCAACAGTAATTATAGCAAAATTTGCGTAACATGTCAATAGGCCGGATCAAAAAAGTGGAAATTTTTTTTTAAAAACCGTTTTGTTTGATTGAAACTGTTTGAAATAACGAAGGATATCGTTGTGATGAAAAAAATGGCGGGAAAAACGACGATGAGCGGGCAATCGCTATTGACTTTGCCGGGAAAATTCGCTATACTATACGAAAATAACGCAAATATTGCGTTTTTTTATCATAATTATATGATGGAAAGTCGACAGGAGGATTATGAACCGGGATCATTCGGGTGTCAGTATCACCACCATCGCCCGGCAACTGCATACGACCGCCAGCACCGTGTCGCGGGCGCTCAGCGGTCAACCGGGCGTCGGCCGTAAAAAGGCACAGGAGATTATCGCCTATGCCGAAAGCATCGGTTATCGCCCGACTCCTTATTATAACAAACGCTCCAATTGCCTGGCGATGATTTTCCCGGATCAGGAGCTTTCGGTCGACGATCAGTTCCAGCGCGGTTTGATCTATGCCGCCGAACGGTATGCTTCGAAAACCGGCCGGTTTCTTTTTGTCAATTTCGTCGATCCGGCGCACCAGGCCCTGCCGGAGCTGCTGCGGGAACGCCGGGTCGACGGCGTTCTGCTGGCTTCCTATCCGCCGCCGCAGTTCGTCGAGCAAATCCATCGGCACGGTTTGCCAGTGGTGGCGATCGAGGATTTTACCCAGCGGCTTTGTTGCGATTGCGTCATTTCCAATCCCCAGCCGGGCGGCGTCGAATTGATCCGGCGGCTGATTGCCGCGGGCCACCGGAGATTTGCTTTTGTGGTGACCAACCGGACCTTCCCGATGCTCAACCGGCGGTTCCAGGTCATGGAGGAGGTCCTGGCTTTTGCGGGCTTGCGCGTGCCGGAATCCTATTGGCTGGAAAATGTCAAGAATACGATGGTTGCCGGAGCGGAGGCGGTCAAACAACTGCTGGCTCTGCCGGAGCGGCCGGATGCGATCGTTTTTGCCAACGACTTGATCGCTTCCGGCGGCGTGCTTGAACTGTTGAAATCGGGTGTGGCGATTCCGCAGCAGATCAGCGTGGCCGGCTTCGACAATCTGGAAATCGGTGAAGTGCTTACCCCGCCGCTGACCAGCGTCGAACTCCATTTGGATGCCGTGGTGCGGGCCGCCATCGACCGGCTGGCCGAATTGATTGCTGCGGACAATCATTCCGACCATTATACCCAGATCGAAATCAAATCTTCCCTGATCTGGCGCCAGACCTGCCGGGGATAATTTGCCGGAGCCTGATGGTTTGGGTGATGGTTGGAAACCGAATGGTTGCAAGGCCCGTTTGAGGCGAAAAAGAATTTTTTTTGCAAAAAAAATCATAATAACTGCTTACAAACCAATAAATAATTTGTCTTTTTCAAAAAGAGGGATATTGTAAGTGCAGAGGAACGTCTTGAAAAAGATGAATCGTTTTGGTTTTGCTTTCAAAAAAAATGAAGAAAATCATAATCACATTGCTGCTGAGTTGTCTGGCTTTGTCCGGATTCGCCGTTTATCAGTACGATGTCAATTCGGACGGAATCGTTTTCAATGAAAATATGTCGTTGATGATTCATGTGACCAACAACGATTTCTTTAAAAGTCTCGACAGTTTCGGTTATTATGTCAAGGACGGCAAGGGGGTATACCCGCTATGGCGTTTTCGAGGTCGATGCCGCCAAAGGCAAGAAATTCGACTTCGGCAACTTTGCGGCCGGAGAAGAGATCGGTTTTTTCATCGGCAAGGATAATGATTATACGACGTTGTTTACACTGACGCAGCACAGCAATGCGCAGTATAGCCTGGATGCCCTGGGCGATGAAAAGTCGTTGAACGGTAATTTCCGCATCCAGTTGAGGCCTGGCGAATATACCGGACCGGCCGGTCAACCGTTGCCGGGGGTGGTGGCCACCGTGTTGCTCGGCGGCGCCGGAGCGGGATTTTTCGGCTTGCGAAAGAAATGGAAACGTTCCTGAATTTGCCAGTGTTGTTTGACGCCGGTGGCTTTGCCCCGGCGTTTTTTTTGTTTCAGCGCTGCAGGAAAGCCCGGCGTTGCGCTTCCGGGTAATGCTCGATGGCGTAACGCAGCATGGTGCGCGGCATGGCGGTCCGGTGTCTTTGCAGAAAACCGCTGAGAACGTCCCGGTTTCGCTTCCCGATTTCCCGCAGCATCCAGCCGCACGCTTTGTGCATCAAGTCGTGCCGATGGGTCAGAAAACGTTCGGCCAGCCGGAGCGTTTCGTCAAATTCTCCGTGCCGGATCAGGGTCTGGGTTGCCACCACCGCGATCCGCTGCCGCCATAAAAGCGGATCGTCGGCCAGGGATTCGATCACGCCGTTGCCGTGCGCCAACGCATGAATTCCGACAATTCCCGGCGCGCTCAAATCCACCAGATCCCAGTTGTTGATGGCCGTGGCGCTCTGGTCGAGATACAGCTCCAGAATCCGTTCCCGACGCGTTTCGTCGCTCCGATGATACTGGTCGACGAGGATCAGCAGCGCACACAACCGGATCTCATGAAAAGGGTTGGCCAGCAGAACCGTAATTTGCGACAGCGGAAGCTGCCGGAAAATTCCGGCGATCCGGCGGGTTTGCGGGGTGCGGAGGCCGAGGAAACGGTCGCCTTCGCCGTATTGGCCTTGGCCGGTTTTGAAAAAACGCTGAAGCGCCGCCGCCTGGACTGGTGAGCCGGCGGCTTTCATGACTGCTTTTACGGTGCCGGCGTGGATTTTCTGCGGGGCGACCCGCAGCGAGCGGGTATCGCTGCAAGGCAGGAAACCGCATTTCTTCAGGACCCGGCGGGAAGCCGTGTTGGCCGGCTCGCTTTCCGCCGCGACGGCGCCGACACCGGGCTGCCGGAGCGCCCAGCCGCAGAGCGCTTCCAGCGCTTCGGTCATGTAGCCGCGGCGCTGAAAAATGGGATGGATGCCGTAACCGATTTCCACGATTCCGGCATCGTCCGGCACCGCCATGAAACAGGCGCTGCCGACAGCGATATTGCGTTCTTTTAGAATGATCTGCCAATTGGTCATCCAGGGATAAGAAGCCGGAGCTCGAGCCGCCGATTTCGCCAGGGAAGCCATCGCCGCCCGGGCCGGTTCGTCCAGTTCCTGGGCCGAGGCGGCCAGCCCGAGCGCTTTTTCCAAAACCGGCGTGCCGGCCAGCAGTAGTTTCAATTGCGGCAGTTCCAGCGGAATGATTTTCAGGCGTCCGGTTTCCAGCGCGATCATCGGCGGTCCTCCGGCAGGTTTCGCAGCAGCCAGGCGATGTTTTCGCCGAGGTTGCGCATGTTTTCAATCCCTTCGGCATCGTCGCGGACATCGCCGGTATTTTTGCCGTAAACCATGTTCCAATAGGTCGAACCGGCGACGATCATCTCTTTGTTCAGGAAAAAATGATTCATCGTGTCCACTGCCGCCAGGCCGCCGCCGCGTCTCACCGCCGAAACCGCCGCGCCGACTTTACGCTTCAGCAAGCCGGGATTGACGGCCGCGACGACGCCGGCGCGCTCCAGAAACGCTTTCAGCCTGGCGGAAACATCGGCGGAATAGACCGGTGAACCCAGCAGAATGCCGTCCGCGGCGCAGATGGCCTGAAAAACCGTCTGAAATGCATCATTGCCAAAAAGACAGTTTCGTTTGCCGCGGCAGGCGAAACAGCCCCGGCACGGAGCGATCTCCCGGTCCGCCAGTTGAATCAGTTCGGTGGCGATGCCGTGCCGTTCGATTTCCGCCAGCACGGTCCGCAGGATGATGGCGGTGTTGCCGTCTTTCCGGGCGCTGCCGTTGAGGCCGATTACTTTCATTTGAACAAATTCCCGTTCTTTTTGAATTCCGTCATGTTCAGTCCGTCCCTCGGGTTTTGACCGTGGCCAGCGGCGCATGCACCAGCCGGTTATCCCGGAAAAAGCTGTGAAAAAGTGTCAAAACGGTCGCCGGCGCCGCCGGCAGCCGTTGCTTTGCCGCCCAGTCGTCCAATTGCCGGAATTCTTCCGCGGTCGGAACCCGGCGCATCCGACAGAGCGTGATATGCGGCCGGAAAGGCCGGCCTTCTCCGTTGCTGGACAACCGGTCCCAATCGCCGTTCAAGCAGTCGCGGAGTTCCAGCAATTCCGGTACCGGCTTCAGACGGAGGTGGAAGCTTCGCGCCCTGCTTCGCGTCGGAAAGCAGTCGAACTTGTCAGGGAGCAACGGAATGGAGGAAGCCAACCGGAACTGCCGGCAGAATTCCAGCAGTTTTTGCTCATTGGCCGGATCGACATCGCCCAGAAACCGGATTGTCAGGTGCAGGTGCCCGGCCGGAACCGCTTGGCCGCGCTGCAACGGAAGCGGCCGGGCGAGCAGCGCCTGCTTCAAGGTGTCCGGCAGTTCCAGCGCAAAAAATAACCGTTTCCGGCCTTGGGCGGTTCGAAACATGGAGGTTTGGTCGCTTTCCGGTCCGCTTCGGACTATTGCAGGTCGATTTTCCGGTCTTTGAAATAATATTCCCGGTCGCGCTCATTGATTGCCCGCAGGATCCGGCAGGGATTGCCGACGGCGACGACATTGGCCGGAATGTCCCTGGTGACGATGCTGCCGGCGCCGATGACGGCATTGTCGCCGATATGAACGCCGGGCAGGATGACCGCGCCGGCACCGATCCAGACGTTGCTGCCGATATGGACCGGGATATTGAATTGGGCGACTTTCCGCCGGAGTTCCGGCTCCACCGGGTGACCGGCAGTGGCGATGGTTACATTCGGGCCGATCATGACGCTGTCGCCGATGAAAATATCGGTGTCGTCAACCAGCGTCAGGTTGAAATTGGCATAGACGTTGTTGCCGAAATGGGTGTTGCAGCCCCAGTTGGCGTGAAGCGGCGGTTCGATATAACAATTTTCACCGACTTCGGCCAGCAGCTCCTTCAACAATGCCGTCCGCCGCTCCAGCTCCGAAGGACGCGTCCGGTTGAAATCGTAAAGTTTGTCGAGACATTGCAATTGTTCGCGGGCGATTTCTTCATCGGTACAGAAATAGAGTTCTCCGCTTTTCATGCGTTCTCTGGTCGTCATGCTCATGGTTGACCTTTCGCTTTCGGTTTTTGAATCAGTTGCAGACGGGCGGTCCGGGCGCCGTAAGGATCGCGGCCGGCCCGGCAGCTGGGCAATTCGCGTTGATTGCAGCCGTCTGCCGTCCTTGCGTTGCTTTGCCATAAGATATCCATATTTTACCGAATTGCCAGACGGTTTTGCCGTTGCCGGCCGATAAATTCGATTTGACAAACCGGAAACGGCGGATTATACTATTCGGCAGTTATGGATATTTCTTTCGACAGCTTTTTGACGGCCGTCGTGGTCGTAGTTAGTTGCCCGTCCGCATCCACTTCCCGGTAATGCGGACGGGGTCGGTCTTCGCGTAGTTTTTTAACGCTACCGCTTCCACCGGGAATTTCCTTCCCGCTTTTTCCAGGGTTACGCCGTTGCCGTACCGTCGGTTGGAAGGAAACGGAATCTTTCGTCGAAGCAATGGAAAAAGAACGACTTGAAAAGAAATGATTCGTCTATGAAAAAGCTATTATCCAAAGACCCTGTGCAATTGTTGAGCGGGGCGCAGATTGCCGTCAAAACGTTGGAGCGGCTCGGCGTCGAACTCTGTTTCGCCTATCCCGGCGGCTCGGCCGTCGAATTTCACCAGGCGCTGGCCGATTCTGCCATCCGGGTTGTTTTGCCGCGCCATGAACAGGGCGGCGCGTTCGCCGCCGGCGGTTATGCCAGGGCGACGGGAAAAATCGGCGTCTGCATGGCGACCAGCGGACCTGGCGCGACCAATCTGCTGACCGGCATCGCCGATGCCTGGATGGATTCCGTGCCGGTGGTGATCATCACCGGCCAGGTGGAAGCCGGCTTGATCGGCAAGAACGCCTTCCAGGAGACCGATATCATCGGCATGTCCCGGCCGATCGTCAAGCACAGTTATCTGGTGCTCGACCCGGCTGAAATCGGCGCGACGATCGTCGCGGCGTTCGCGTTGGCCGGCAGCGGCCGGCCCGGGCCGGTCTGGATCGACATTCCCAAAAATGTTCAGAAAGCCGTTGCGGAATTTCATTTCGACCCTGGAATGCCGCCCGGACGGGAAAACGCCCGGCAGGCGGTCCGTCCCGAAGAGATCGCCGCCGTCAAGCGGGCGATCGCCCGGGCCCGGCGTCCGTGCATTTATGCCGGCGGCGGCGTCATCGCCGCCGGGGCGGCGGAAGAGTTGCGCCGGTTCGCGGAGGGGTACGGGATTCCGGTCGCAACTTCGCTGATGGGAATCGGCGCGTTTCCGGAAACACATCCTCTGTCATTGAAATTTTTCGGCATGCATGGAAGCTATTGCGCCAACTATGCCGTCAACGAGTGCGATCTGCTGCTGGTGTTCGGTGCCCGTTTCGCCGACCGTTCCACCGGGGATGCGAAAACTTTTGCCGCCGGCGCCCGGATCGTTCACATCGATGTCGATGCTTCGGAAATCAACAAAAACGTTCCGGTTGATCTCGGTATCGTGGCGGATCTCAAAGCGGTTCTGACCGCCTTGAACCGGACGCCGGAACCGGTGCCGCATCCGGAGTGGCTGGAGATGGTCCGGCGGTGGAAAAAGATGCATCCGTTCGCCTATCGGCCGGAGCCGGGGCGGTTGAAGGCGCAGCAGGTCATCGACGCGCTGTACCGCCGGACCGGCGGCAGGGCGATCATCGTTCCCGGCGTCGGCCAGCACCAGATGTGGGCGGCGCAGTATTTTCAATATACCCGTCCGCGCCAGTTGCTAACCTCCGGGGGGCTCGGCTCGATGGGCTTCGGATTGCCTGCCGCAGTGGGCGCGAAGCTGGCCCTGCCGGAGGAGCTGGTGATCAACATCGACGGCGACGGCTCCTTTCAGATGAACATCCAGGAACTGGGCACCATCGCGGCGGAGGAGATCGGCGTGAAGATGATCATCCTGAACAACCGGCATCTCGGCATGGTGGCGCAGATCGAGGATCTGTTTTATCAGGGAAAGCGGGGCAATACCGATTTGCGGACGAAAGCTGAAGCTTCCTTTCCCAAATTTGCCGGCATCGCCAACGCTTACGGCATTCCGGCCCGGGATGTTTATCATCCGGCCGAACTTGAGGCGGCGCTGGATGAAATGCTGGCGTCTCCGGGACCGTTTCTGCTGGATTGCCATACGGTTTATCAGGATCATGTGCTGCCGATGATTCCCGGCGGCAAATCGTACCGGGAGATGATAACCGGATGAAGAATCACCGGACCGGCGGCAGGCCAATTTTTCCGGTCGTCGATTTCGGTCCGGGAGGAAATGATCTCCGGAGCAGCGCGGTTTCCGGGACGGTTCGAGGTTCGGAGCTGCGCCGGGGAAATTCAATTAGCTTTTGATTAGGCCCGTTGTTTTCCGTTTTTTCGGCGGTAATGTAAATGGTGACGCCAGTAAAACGCTTTATGGAATTGTCCTCCGGTTTAGAATGCTGATACAGAAATGAAAAGGGAGGGAGAAAAATGAAAAAAACTCACAGAAATGAAATGGTGGATTTGCCGCCGGCCGAAACGGCGGAGTCGCCGGCTGAAAGATGATTGTTTTAAATTTTACCGTATGATTGAAAAACGGTGGGGTCTGGATGACCCCGCCAACAGGCCGGAAAATTCGTCCGCGACATGGATATGATAAAAATTTAATGATTTTTTTAATGGGACCTATTGCTTTTTTTCTTTTCTTTTGCTATAATTAATTCATGAGCTAAAGCGTTTCAGTAAAATTCCCAATAACCCCCGAAAAAGGAGAGTCAAGATGAAAAAGAGATTCACGCTTATAGAATTGCTGGTAGTGATTGCCATTATCGCAATTCTTGCTTCGATGCTGTTGCCGGCCCTGGGAAAGGCGAAGGGCAAAGCGATGGCGGTCAAATGCCTGTCGAACCTGAAACAGATCGGTTTGTCGTCTATACTTTACAGTGACGACAATAACGACAATCTGATCCAGACCCAGGCGGTCGGCGAATATCTCGATATGTGGGCCGCCTATCTCTGCCGGGAATACGGTGCGAGCGAGGAGCTGATGCAATGCCCGACGGCGGCCGGCGACAATATGTGGGGCTGGAAGGAGAATCCGAGCAAGGCTTATATCAAGGATTGGAAATTGAACACGGTCGGCGGCGGTTACGGCGCGCCGGAATATGCAGGTTACGCGCTCAGCGCCCGGGCGGGCGGGCGCAAGATGTCGAGCCCGCCGGACAATGGTTACGGCCCGTCGGAAATCTGTTATCTGATGGAGGGCAAGCTGTGGTATTTTCAGGTCTATAGCGCCGAGCAGGCCCAGGGCTGGTTCGAGGATGTCGACGTCCGGCACGACCGGCAGCAGGGGATGCTGTTCCTCGACGGCCATGCCGACCGCGACAAATACTCGGGCGACTGGGGATACGTCGGGCGTTATTGCCTGGAAACTCTGTAATCGAAGCAAAGCGGAGAGTTGACTGGCGCGCCGGGCAGAAAGATCAAAGGCTTCTCTGCCCGGTGCGGTTTCCGGCGCCGGAAAAGCCGGTGGCGGCCTTGCGGGGCGTCTTCCAGACCGCCGCTTGCCGGATATTGATTGCTGCCAGGTGATACAGGAGGCGGGAGTTGCCGTGAAAAAGTTGCTGTTGTTTTTTCTTGTGATGGCGGCCGGTGTTGGCTGCGGGGCTGAGGAAATTATTTGCGAGGGAACTTATCCTCTGCATTTGCAGGATGTCGCCTGCGATGACCGTCGGGAGTTTTTTTACTGGAGCTTTACCGATACGCTGGTGAAGACGGATGCCGGCGGCCAAGTCATCGTGACAAAGCATGTTGATGACCATCATGGCGCGCTTACGGTGAAAGACGGTAAAGTTTATATCTCGGTTGCCAAAATATCGGATTGGAACCGGGGAGCGGATTCGTCGCAGACTTATGTATATGACGCCGATGATTTGTCTTTTATCGAAAAGATTCCCCATCGCGAGTCGCGCGGACGGGATGCGATTGCGACCACCGGAGACGGTGGATTCGCGATCGGGATTTGCGATCTTTTTTATGACAAAAGTGAATTCCGCTCTATTTGCACTTATGACAAAGAGTTCAATTTCCTGAAGACGTATCCGATCAAAGTCCGCGGGAATATTTACGGCGGAGCGCAGACGATGAAACGTTTCGCCGACGGCTACATGATCGCATTTTATGGGAAGTTCGTGGTTACCGACCAAGCGTTCACCCCGGTCAAATATTATAAAGTGGATGCCGCCTGCGGGTTTATCGTGCTGGAGCCGACCAAAATTTTGGTGGCGGAGTTGTTTGATTACGTCAAGGGAAAAAACTGCCGGGCGAAATTGGTCGAAGTCGATTTGACAGAAGAGCTTATTGATGAATAACAATTTTGCTTTTTTTAGGTCGGTCAAATTTTCAGCCGCCGGAATCGGCGGGAATTGGAAACAGGGTGGAAGTGAAGCGGAGTTTCCCCTTGCCGTTTGCCTGGTGATAGAAGAGCCGCCATAAAAAATGGCCACTTGAAAAAGTAAACGCACGTTTGTCAAATTAACAGCCCCACCCTCAAAAATTTGTGCATTCAGTTAGCCAAAGCGGTAAAAAGACATAGAATTTCTCTCTTGCTGCAACAGGAAAGTTTACTTTTTGTGCGTTTTTCCTGACAAAAAAGACAACAATCCTCCGTGGTGTTACGTTCAGGCTATTTTTCGGACATTGTAAACGCACACTATGAATTTGACAAACCTTCCTTAAGCAGGAAAGGACTATTTAGCCTGAATATTGCGTAAATTTTCAAAAACAAAGAGGCAGATTCTCGACTAACGTATTATATTGTAATATCTTACATCACAATATAACGCCGAGGTCTGCCAATGACAAAATGTAATGTTTCGATTCCGGTCTTTCAAGGTCCGAAAAGCAGAAAAATTGAATTCAATTTCGCCGGTGGAGATATCAGCAGTGACGGCGGGTTGCTTTTTGTGAAAGAATTCGACCGCAAACCCGGTTTGACCCGGCGCGCCGGTAACCTGCTGGATTCTTTTGATATTCGACAGCCCGGAAAAGTTGAGCATTCCTATCTGAGCATGCTTCGTCAACGAGTTTTTGGTTTGGTTGCCGGCCATGAAGATCTCAATGACCATCATGAATTGCGAACTGATCCGCTGATTCAAACTGTTGTCGGTCGTGATCGTCAACTCGCCACTCCAAGCACTTTATGTCGATTCGAAAATGGAATCGATCGTCGTGCTTGCGTAGATTTGAGCCGATTGTTTGTCGAATTCTTTATCGAAAGTTTTTCCACGCCGCCTCGAGAATTGATTCTTGATTTCGATGCTACCGATGACCTCACTTACGGGATGCAGGAAAATCGCTTTTTTCATGGCTATTATGACCACTATTGCTTTTTGCCGTTGTATGTTTTCTGCGGGGATCAATTGCTTGTGGCTTATTTGCGTCCATCAAAAATTGATGCGGCCAAGCATGCTTGGGCGATTCTCTCGCTACTGGTAAAGCGCTTTCGGCAGAAATGGCCGAAGGTTAAGATTATTTTCCGGGGAGACAGTGGCTTTTGTCGGCAGAAAATGCTGAACTGGTGTGATAAAAATGAGGTCAAATATATTGTCGGATTGGCGAAAAATCCACGTTTGCTGGAATTATCAAAAGATCTTCAAGTGAAAGCGGAAGCACTTTACAACGAAACACATGAAAAAGCAAAACTGTTTACTCAGTTCGAATATGCGGCAGGAACTTGGAAATACCCGCGCCGGGTGATTGCCAAAGCGGAATTCAACTCCCCCGGACCGAATAATCGTTTTATCGTCACCAATCTTGATGATGATGGACAATATCTTTATGAAAAAGTCTATTGCGCCCGAGGTGAGATGGAAAACAGGATCAAGGAACAGCAGCTGGATCTTTTCGCTGATCGGACGAGCTGCCATGACTTTGCGGCAAATCAATTCCGGCTTCTGCTTTCAAGTTTGGCTTATATTCTCATGGAACGGTTTCGGGCATTGTTGTTGACAGGAACTCAATTTGCCGAGGCTACCTGCGGCAGCATTCGCTTATACCTGGTGAAAATCGGTGCCATTATTCGGCGGAATACCAGAAAAATTTATGTTGCTCTTTCAAGTGCTTGTCCAAATCAGGAACTCCTCCGCTTGATCGCTGCGAAAATCATCGCTTGGGAATAAAACCTTGGAGAGCTGTCCCCGGCTCGCCGAACAACAACGGGGGAAAGGGGGAATATGCTCAATTTGCAAAAAAACGACAATATCCGACTCTGAAAATAAAAACTTCCGAATCTTCTGAACATTTCTCGACGATTCGAAAGTTTCATGCAACATTCAGGTTAGCGATCAAATCGGGCAATAAATGAATCGTCTTTTCACAGATGTGTTCAATGCCCAGCTTGACCAAAATCTCCTTTCCGTAAAGCTTTTTGAAGAGTATGGTTGCCGATACGTCGTTGAGGCTCCTCCTGGCAAGGCTATTGATATGCGACACCACTGTATTGATGTCTTCTTGCCTGAAGTGTTCCAAATCTCTCCCTTTGGGGATCATTTTGCGAAGGTTGAATCGTAAGCAGGACTTTGCCTGGCACGCTGTCCATTTCCACAACCGGAGAATCCGGGTGCTCTTCATTGTACTTTTTGAAGTCGTCATATGTTCTGTCTATCCTGCATCTGGTATCGACCTTGTGTTCAATCGGCTTTCGCTTGCGCGGTTTCATACTGCATGATCTCGGCATATCTCCCCCGCTTGGTCCGGATGATTCCCGCGTTGATATAGCGGTACACCGTTTTTTCGTAAACGGTGAAACGATCCGGGTTGGAAACCACGATATGATGGACAGACTGTCCGTTTTGCGTACCGTCATGAATGATATTGCTTAGCGCAGCTCGCTCGGCCTCGGTGAGATTGGCGCCGTTCCTTGACTCAATCAGTAACTGACGATATTCGTGCGAAGACGCAAGGTAGTATTGCTTCCTCAATACGCACTTGAATTCATCCGGACAGCCGTTGCAGACATAAGGCGGCTGGGATAATTTCGGACAAATCTCCTCGTGAAACCCGGGACAAACATGATTGCAGATCCTGCAGGCACTGCATCTTCGCCGGCACCTTCTGCCGCTGCACAAGTGCCAAACATCACAATTCAGGCGGTGAATGCAGCGATTCGATATACGCCCTGACGCTCCTTTTTCACTCGCTTGACGGTGCTTCAACACTTCGCGGGAAATTGTTGTTCGCGACTTGCCCAATTGCCGGGCAATCTGTTGAAGAGATCGTCGCCGGTGAAGCCAGGCTTCAATCTTCAGACGATCCGATTCTGTTAGATGCGCCACTTTCTTTTTCCTCCTGATTCTGCTTGTTGCGCCATCGCATTTGTCAAACTAAACGCTCCCCCTCCCCGGGGGAGGGGGGATGCATGGCCTTTTTGACAATATCAAAAGGATCATTATCTGTAAAACTCTTTTCCGGCAGATTAAACACAACTTATACTATTTGTCAAACTGAATGCGACCTCCTTCTTTGCGACAAACTAAATGCAACCTGTCTATTTTCTGCGGTGCGTTTACTTTTTCAATTGACCCCCATTAAAAAATGTCGAAAAAAACGATAACTTTCCTGCCGAAGGGTTGACTTTTTTTCATTTTTTTGCTATACTTTATCATTATGGAGTAAAGCGCTTTACTGGTCAGTAGGACCTGAATCAATTGTTGTTCGACAATCGCGAGGTGGAAAGCGATTGAAGACCTTCGACCGGTTGATGTGAAAAAACACCACCGGCGGAGGACGGATGATAGGCCGGGAGAAAGGGCGTACAAAGAGGAGAAAAAATTCATGAAAGACGATTTTTTCGAGGCGTCGCCAGCTTCCGGAATGGATCCGGTGGAAATCGCAGGTGAAATTCATCGGTATGGTCGCGGCGGCAGGAACATTGACAACCCTCGATAAAAAATAAAGTCAATTGGTCATGCGGTGAGTGGCCGGCATGATCGGTTCCAAAGCTTACACCATCCTTTGGGGGCTGTTCCCGGTCTGAGCAATCAGGCCGGGAACTTTTTGTATCTGCAATGATGAAAATCAAAGTAACCAGGAGCCAGGGGAGAGAGTTTCACCTGAATCTGGCGGCGGATGATTATCAATTGGAATAGGAACAAGTTACCGGAGGATGGAAAGGCCGGCTGGCTTCGGATTTCAATCTGCAGTTCATGAATGTCGCATCAGCGGAGCAGCAATCCGGCGGCATTGGAAAAATTAACGCATCGGCGGAATGGCGGCGGGAGAGGCGGGGATGGCAACCAATTCATAGGACGTTTCAGATGAGTTCTGGGTAGCCGGCTATGCAAAAGCCCGATGTGAGAAGGAAAAATCTTTTCAAGCCGTATTTTCCCGATTGGCAACTCAGTCATCAATCGAACCGGACAGAAAGGGCGGCCGTTATCAGGATAAAAACTTATTCTGCAAACCGTCCTCAGAACTTTTCCAGTCTACCCTGAATATTGCATGAAACTTTCGAATCGTCGAGAAATGTTCAGAAGATTCGGAAGTTTTTATTTTCAGAGTCGGATATTGTCGTTTTTTTGCAAATTGAGCATATTCCCCCTTTCCCCCGTTGTTGTTCGGCGAGCCGGGGACAGCTCTCCAAGGTTTTATTCCCAAGCGATGATTTTCGCAGCGATCAAGCGGAGGAGTTCCTGATTTGGACAAGCACTTGAAAGAGCAACATAAATTTTTCTGGTATTCCGCCGAATAATGGCACCGATTTTCACCAGGTATAAGCGAATGCTGCCGCAGGTAGCCTCGGCAAATTGAGTTCCTGTCAACAACAATGCCCGAAACCGTTCCATGAGAATATAAGCCAAACTTGAAAGCAGAAGCCGGAATTGATTTGCCGCAAAGTCATGGCAGCTCGTCCGATCAGCGAAAAGATCCAGCTGCTGTTCCTTGATCCTGTTTTCCATCTCACCTCGGGCGCAATAGACTTTTTCATAAAGATATTGTCCATCATCATCAAGATTGGTGACGATAAAACGATTATTCGGTCCGGGGGAGTTGAATTCCGCTTTGGCAATCACCCGGCGCGGGTATTTCCAAGTTCCTGCCGCATATTCGAACTGAGTAAACAGTTTTGCTTTTTCATGTGTTTCGTTGTAAAGTGCTTCCGCTTTCACTTGAAGATCTTTTGATAATTCCAGCAAACGTGGATTTTTCGCCAATCCGACAATATATTTGACCTCATTTTTATCACACCAGTTCAGCATTTTCTGCCGACAAAAGCCACTGTCTCCCCGGAAAATAATCTTAACCTTCGGCCATTTCTGCCGAAAGCGCTTTACCAGTAGCGAGAGAATCGCCCAGGCATGCTTGGCCGCATCAATTTTTGATGGACGCAAATAAGCCACAAGCAATTGATCCCCGCAGAAAACATACAACGGCAAAAAGCAATAGTGGTCATAATAGCCATGAAAAAAGCGATTTTCCTGCATCCCGTAAGTGAGGTCATCGGTAGCATCGAAATCAAGAATCAATTCTCGAGGCGGCGTGGAAAAACTTTCGATAAAGAATTCGACAAACAATCGGCTCAAATCTACGCAAGCACGACGATCGATTCCATTTTCGAATCGACATAAAGTGCTTGGAGTGGCGAGTTGACGATCACGACCGACAACAGTTTGAATCAGCGGATCAGTTCGCAATTCATGATGGTCATTGAGATCTTCATGGCCGGCAACCAAACCAAAAACTCGTTGACGAAGCATGCTCAGATAGGAATGCTCAACTTTTCCGGGCTGTCGAATATCAAAAGAATCCAGCAGGTTACCGGCGCGCCGGGTCAAACCGAGTTTGCGGTCGAATTCTTTCACAAAAAGCAACCCGCCGTCACTGCTGATATCTCCACCGGCGAAATTGAATTCAATTTTTCTGCTTTTCGGACCTTGAAAGACCGGAATCGAAACATTACATTTTGTCATTGGCAGACCTCGGCGTTATATTGTGATGTAAGATATTACAATATAATACGTTAGTCGAGAATCTGCCTCTTTGTTTTTGAAAATTTACGCAATATTCAGGCTACTGCATCCGCAAGCTTTACCAGCGCGTAATGCGATGACACGATATCCCGAAGCAACGGTTTGAAAAATTGTATCGCAACTACTGCTTTTCGTCATCATTTTGCAAGAGTTTTTTCTCCATGAATACCTTTGTATGAGCTTCTCGGGATACTCTCCGGCAAGAGAATCGATTTTTGCATAATTACAACCTTTACTACTTCGATATAAATGATACTTGTTTGCGCCGCTCGAATAGAGCGGCTTCTGCTATCGGATTGGCATCATATTTGTCCATCATGACAAGCTCACATATCTTTTATAAAAACAAACAGGTTTGTCTATTGAGTATATAACTGCATTTGTTGTTATTATTATTCATTTATCTTGATAAATTATTTTTATTAAAGTTATGAATTATTTTTCTCTGATTATAAATCGTAATTACATTAATTATAAGCGATACTATTGATAAAATAAATATACATAAATAAAAGATTGATGAATAAAAAATTGCTTCAACTAATGACTTTGATTCATACAAAACGTATTGCGGAGTTATTTATATTGCATTTTCATTTTGATTATAATTATTTAATATTTGTTCTTTACCTTTTATGATATCATGCATCATGGACATCGTTGTAACTGAAAGAATAATAGTCCCTACTATCGCTGCAAAAACGAAAGTGTTAATAATCACGATTTCCGTAAAACCAAATTTTTTCATTTACTGCCTTCATATTACTTGTTTGCTACTTCTATTTTCATTGTAATAATTGTCGATATTCCAGCGGCCGTACCGGTATAGGTATACAGATTGACAGTTCTGAGATTCAAGACAGTCATTCTTTACTTCTGAGATTGATTTTCTCTAAAGCGGCTTGGGCCGGTTTTTGTACGCGGGGATCGGTTTGCTTACTCAGGTTTTCGAGACAGGGAATGTCCGTGGCGTCGCCCAAATAACCGACGGCGGCGATGGCTGACGCTCGGAGCATAATGTCTTTGCTGGTTTTCATCAGCTCCCGGGCCTGCGGCAAGGCGCGTTTGTCTCCGGCTTCTCCGCAGGCTTGCAGCAAGGGTAATTTGGAAGCATTGGAACAATCCGGCTGATTCAATACTTCGACAATCCTGTCCATGATCGCCTGCTTGTCGAATCCGGGATAGTCGGACATCTGCCAGAGCATATAACCGGCAGTTCCGGCGATCCGGTTCTGCCATTCGTTCAAGGCTTCTTCCAGCCCGGCTTTCAGGATTTTGCGGTCGGCTTCTCCGACGTAACGATAATACTTGCCGAAAAATTGGACGCAGTAATCCCGCCAAGTCACATCATAGGATTTATCCCGGAACATGGTATCGAGATGTTTGGCTAGCTCTTTGGGAACTCTCTCCTGCCAGATCAATGCCCAGGTCAATTCATTTTTCAAGCCGTTGAACTCCAGATCCGGCAGTTCCTGATCTTCAAGCTTTTGAAAGAGAAAATTATAGAAAGCATCAATCTGGTCCTGCGGCAGATTTCTACCCAGTGCATGTATGGCTTGAACGCGAGGCAGGTAAGCCTTATCGTCGGTCATTCCGACGATAAGCTTGACATTTTCAGGTAAAGAAGTAATTGTTATTATGGGAAGATCAGTCTTAGATTCAGGTAATTTATCTGCATGAGCAATATCACACAATAATAGACATAATCCCATGGGAAACCATAAAACGCGTTTCATTTTTCCACCCTTTATTTATGCTGTTGCAGATATCTGTTTCGGGCAAAATAATTGCCATTGCGTATCATCAAATCCGATTTTTGCGGCTTCCTGATAATATTTTTCTCTTACGTCATCGTCGTTACCGATAAGCGTCCAGTAAATATATGCCCACAACGGAAAAAGAGCTTTTTCCAAAGGATCTTCCGCATTGGGATCAGGTCGAAATAAACTTATCAATGCTTTATCCCGTGAATCTATATATTGTTGTAATTCATCAGGAATTGGTGTTTTGGCAGAAAACCACGTTAAGAAAAACCAGCGATAACCATTTTTATAATCTAATTTTTGTGAAAAATAATATTTGCCAATTTCTTGTGAGAGAACAATATCACATTGACGCAATGCTTTTGTGCTCTTAGAGACAAAATTATTTACAGTAAATTTATTTCCCAATGATTTATGAAATTTATAACCATACACATAATAAAAATAAATAATACGATAAAAGTATATTAATGTCATTAAGATTGCGCCAACTGTATATATTGGGAGACTAGTTGGAAATATAAAAAAACAAAAATAACAGTTATGCACCCTAAAATAATGGTTAATAATATATGGATCCCCCAAATAAAAACGTAAGAGAATTGGAAATATTCTTTATTTTTATCAATTTTTTTCTTTATTTGTTTGATAGAAATAGGATGATAACCCATATAATTTTTAAAAAATGTCATTTTATTACAACAGCTCAACAATATCCACCCTGGCGTAATAAATAGGGTTGTTGCCGCAATTACCTTAAGTTCCAACCCATTATTTACAGAATGGCACACCAATAATGAAACCGCAACTATTAAGCCAATGAGAATGATATAATCAAAGAATATGTATATAATAAAGTTGCGCATATCATACTCCCATGATAAATTTCCACTTCGATGTCGAGAAAAACTCAATTTTTTACGAGCTTGAATTGAGTAAAATTCTCAAACATCCAATTGTTTTTTAATGTTCTATACACGATATCGAGGAATTTGCGAGCCAAGGCGATATTGGCTTTCGCACCTCCCCGCCGACTTTTTACCGATTCATGAAAGGCATTGAGATACGGGCTGTAGCGTTTGGCGATCAAAGCGCATTGCACCAAAGCGGTTCTGGCGATCTTGCTGCCGCTCTTCGTGATTCTTCCGTGGCAAACCGTGTCATTTGAATTGCTCACTCTGGGGACGATTCCGATATAAGCGGCCAACTGCTTTGCCGATCGGAAATCAGCGATATTGCCGATGGTTGCCAACAGGATCGCCGCACCTTTCGAGCCGATTCCCTTGATGGATTTCAGGTTGTCGAAGCCGTCCATCTTGCTGCCGTGATCCTCAATCGCCTTATCCAGTTTTTCAATGCTTTTGTTCAGACTGCGAATCTGTTCGACAACCACCAGCATTTCCGTGTCGGTGATCGGGTCGAAGTGATAACTCAATGCTTTCAAAAGCCCTTTCTCCGTGGACAGTTCTTCCCGTTTCAGCACGATGAAGTTAGCTGCTAACAGATTGTTGACTTTGTTTTTCAATACGGTACGCAACTGAACCAGTTTTTCCCTGGTCTGCGTCAGACTTGAAATTTTCGCCTGCAAATCGTCTTTCACTCTTACCTCCGGAAGCATATCCTTTTCCAGGAACTCCGCCAACACTTTTGCGTCATGTTTGTCCGTCTTTTTGGTGGACATGCTGATGACTTTGAACTGTGATGGATTCACCACCACCAGTCGCCCGACATGAGCTTTCAGCGAGCTGCAAAACATGAACGTATTTCCGGTCGCCTCCACCGCCATCGCCGTGTTCGGACCGAGCATTGCGGCAAAGCCCTTCAGTTCGGTAATCTCACACTTGCCGATTTTCCGTTCTTCCCCATTTACCCGGATGCAATAAGTAAAATTGTTCCGGTGCAAATCCACTCCAACAAAACTTGTCATCATTCTCTGCCTCCATTCGTTTTTCACGAATCGAAGCGGAACTGCTGTCACGGCCTCACCATCCTCCCATACAGAGTAGTCGATTAATCAGTCGCTCTCTACGGTGGCGCTCTGGTTTACAGATCTGACTAATCTCCTTTCCGGGGTCGTCATCGTTTCTGATGCGCCTCATTGAAACATTCAGTCTGCAACCTGTCCGCTTCCAAACGTGTAAGTTAATCGCCATAAATTACACGCAGAAAGCTGATTCCGCGAACGTCAGTTATTTATCATACCATCTCCTTTTAATATACACTGCAACATTTTCTAAATAAATCCCGTAATTCCCGGCCTTGCTGCATTTGCCTGTTCAATAGCTTTCCATATCCTTGTCATAGGTCGGGTTCTGAACAGTTCCGGCTTTGTTCAATGCCGAATATTGGTTGAGATTGTTGGTGATATAGGTCCAGTTGGTTCCAGCCGGACCGGCCGACTTGCGGCTGCCGGCCGGATCATCAATGAAGCTATAATTACCGGATGACTTATGGATGAAGGGACGGCTTTTTGATACAAAAGTATAATTGAAAGCACCGGCCGTGGTAGTCACTTTATGCAAGCGGCTGTATTGGTCGTAACCATGGATGTACAGATTGACCGTTCCAATATTCAAGCCGGGATGGTTTCCTTTCAATCCGGTTTTGAATATGTACAATTCAGTTCTTTCGTATAGATACCACTGTTTGCCCTTTTTGCAAGGCGAATTGAGAATTATAAATGAATGATTGGGCTTCCGGGACATCAATAACGGTTTGTTGACGACTCCCGCCAGGCGATTACGTGTGGTGGAAAGGTGGAATTTTTTTTAATGGTAATTTTATTAAATAATCCATGATTTTTCAATTCTGCATAATTTGACAAACACAATCCGGAGAGATGGGAAAACGGATCAAGGAGCTGCACTCAATTTCTTTGCTGATCGGACGAGTTGTCACGATTTTACGGCAAACCGGTTCCGGTTTCTGTTCTCAAGTCTGGTATATATTCGCATGGAACGGTTTCGGGCATGACTGTTGATCGGAACGAAATCTGCCGGGACTGCTTGCGGCGGCATCCGCTTATACCTGATGCATATCGGCGCCATTGTTCGACGGAATACCAGAAAAATTTATGTCGCTTTTCAAGTGCTTGTCCAGGTCAGGAGCTGCTGCAGTGGAGCGCAGTGGAAGTCATCACTGTGGAATAGTCGCTTTGAGAGCTGTTTCCGATTTACTGAACAACAACGGGGGAAGAGGGCTTTGCAAGAAATAGGGAGAAATAACGATCTCAAGGTGAAAGTTTCATGCCGCATTCTGGTGGAAGCCGTTCGGCATCATACTGGCACCGCCGGTGTTTTTTTACGCGGAAGCAATAAAAAACTGCGATGGCGGAAAACGCCATCGCAGCGGGAGAATGGAACAATCGTTACAAACCGATTTTTTCCTCGAGGTAGTCGCGCAGCCGGGTGATATTGATGCGGTCCTGCAGCATGGTGTCACGGTCGCGGATCGTCACCGCGTTGTCATTGAGCGAATCGAAATCGAAGGTCAGGCAGAACGGCGTACCGATCTCGTCCTGACGCCGATAGCGCTTGCCGATGCTGCCGGTGACATCGTATTCGCAGCGGAAATGACGGTTGAGGTCCCGGTAAAGCTTCTCGGCATTCTCGCTGAGTTTTTTCGATTGCGGCAGCACCGCCAGTTGAACCGGCGCCACCAGCGGCGGCAGGTGGAGCACGACGCGGATATCCTCGTCCATGCCTTCTTTTTTCGTCGCGGCGGAATCCTCGTCGTAGGCGTTGCTCAGGATCGCCAGCAGCGTCCGGTCCAGCCCCACCGAGGTCTCGATGACCGTCGGCATGATTTTTCGGTTGTTGTCGTGATCGACATACTGCAAATCCTGGCCGGAATACTCCGAGTGGCGCGACAAATCCCAGGTGCCGCGATGGTGCACGCCTTCGAGTTCGCCCCAGCCGAACGGGAACTTGACTTCGATGTCGATCGCCGCCTTGGCGTAATGCGCCAGTTTTTCATGCACGTAAATCCGGAAAAAGTCATCCTTGAACTGTAATTTTTCCCGGTAATACTTGATGCGCTGCTCCTTCCAGTATTCGAACCATTCCATGCCCTGTTCGCCGTCGCAGAAGAATTCCATCTCCATCTGGGTGAATTCCCGCGAGCGGAACGTGAAGTTGCGCGGATTGATTTCGTTGCGGAACGCTTTGCCGATCTGGGCGATGCCGAACGGCAGTTTCTGGCGGGTCGCGATGCGCACCTGCTGGAAGTCGACGAAAATCGGCTGGCAGGTTTCCGCCCGCAGATAGGCGACATGTTCGTCGTCGAACACCGGTCCGACGTAGGTTTTCATCATCAGATTGAATTCCCGCGGTTCGGTCAAGTCTTGCGAGCCGCAGTTCGGGCAGGTCGTCGGATCCGGCATCTGGTCGACGCGGTGCCGCATCTTGCAGTGCTTGCAGTCGGTCATCAGGTCGCTGAACTGATCGAGATGGCCGGAGGCTTTCCAGACCTGCGGGTGACAGATGATCGTCGAATCCAGTCCTTCGACGTTGTCGCGGGTTTCGACCATCTCGTGCCACCACAACGCTTCGATCGCCCGTTTCATCCGGGATCCGTAGGGGCCGTAATCCCAGAAGCCGTTGATCCCGCCGTAAATTTCCGAACTGGGAAAAATAAAACCGCGCCGCTTGCACAAACTGACGATCTTATCCATCCGTTCCTGGTTCTTGCATTCTTCGCTCATTTTTTTCTGCATCCTGTTTTTATGTCGTGAAATTACCGTAATTTATCAAGGAAAGGAATATTTTACCCCGCCAACGGCATTTTTGCTAATTTTCCGACCGGAAAAGCACAGTTTTTTATCGGTTTTTCCCGAAAATCATTTGCACAATTTCCGATTCGGTAATATGTTGATCCGGTTTGTAATTGTACTTCAGGTCTTTTAGTTGCCGGCAAATACTGGGGATATCAACGGGATGAATGAACACTCTCTTGTCATCGGTCTGGGCGAGCGCGCCTATTCGATCGTAATCGGGCCTTTGGACGCCGTTCCCGCCATCGCCGCCTGGCGGCAGACCGTCGAACAATCCGCCTCGCTTTTGGTCGTCACCGACCGCAATGTTGCCGCCGCCGGTCCGCTGGCGGCGCTGCAGCGTTTCCTGGGCGCCAACCGCCGTGATGCGGTGCCGGTCTGCCGGTTGGAGCCGGGCGAGGCGCACAAAACCTTTGCCGCGGTCGAACTGATCTGCCGGGAGGCGGCGCGCCGCCGGCTGGATCGCGCTTCGCTGCTGCTCGCGCTGGGAGGCGGGGTTGCCGGCGACCTGACCGGTTTTGCCGCCGCCGTTTACATGCGCGGGATCGATTTTATTCAAGTTCCGACGACGTTGCTGGCGATGGTCGATTCCAGCGTCGGCGGCAAAACTGGTGCCGATTTGCCGGAAGGCAAGAACTTGATCGGCGCTTTTCACCAGCCTAGGCTGGTGTTGATCGACCCGGCGTTTCTGAAAAGTTTGCCCGGGCGGGAGATTCGTGCCGGGCTGGCTGAAGTGGTGAAAACCGCCGTGCTGTTCGATCCGGTTTTATTCGATTACATTGCCGACCGGGCCGATGCGCTGCTGGCGGCCGACGAGGCGGCTTTTCTGCCGTTGATTCGCCGCTGCTGCGAATTGAAAGGCGCGGTGGTGGTGGCGGACGAACGGGAGAAGGGCCGGCGGGCGCTGCTCAATTACGGCCATACGTTCGGGCATGCCATCGAGAAGGAGACCGGATTCCGGGTCAGTCATGGCGAGGCGGTGGCGATCGGCATGGACCTGGCGGCCCGGCTGGCGGCGGCGTTGGGTATGCTGCCGACGGAAGCGGTGGAAAAGCAGCGTCGGCTGCTGCGCCGCCTGGGGCTGCCGACCGAATTGCCGGCCGGCTTGACGGCGCCGGCGATTTATCAGGCGATGCTCGGCGACAAGAAAAATATTTCCGGACGCTTGAAATTGATTTTGCCATCGGCGATCGGCTCGGCCGAGATTTGCGATGAAGTTCCCGCCGAAACAATTTTAAAAGTGTTGTCTTGAGAGGGGAAGGAAAGTGACGGATCGTGACGGCTGTATTGTTCTGAATATGATTCCCGGCATCGGTTACGCCCGTTACCAATTGCTGGTCGAGGCTTTCGGCTCCCCGGCCGCCGCCCTGGCGCAATCGCGCCAATCGCTGGAAAAATTGCGCGGCATCGGCGCCACGCTGGCCGACAACATCGCCGGCCATGTTCAGAAAATCAATCTGGCCGATGAATTGGCGTTGGCCGAACAGGCCGGCGTCCGTATCACGACGTTGTTCGATGACGATTACCCGGAACTGCTGCGCGGCATCCATGATCCGCCGCTGTGCCTCTATGTCCGCGGTTCGTTGCCGCCGGATTGGGACCGGGCGGTGGCGATCGTCGGTTCCCGCCGGATGTCCGCTTACGGCCGGCAATGCACTCAGGCGCTGGCCGAGCAAGCCGTCCAGGCCGGCTGGCTGGTGGTCAGCGGCTTGGCGTTCGGGGTCGATGCCGCGGCGCATTTGCGGACGCTGGAGGCCGGCGGCATCACCGTCGCCGTGCTCGGCGGCGGCCTGGCCCGCGTCCATCCGCAGGAACACGTCCCGCTGGCCCGGCGGATCGTCGAAAACGGCGGTGCGGTCATCAGTGAATTTCCGATGCTGTTTCCGGTCAGCCGCCAGTCTTTCCCGCGGCGCAATCGGATTGTTTCCGGTTTGAGTCGGGCGGTGCTGGTCGTCGAGGCCGGGTTGGATTCCGGCGCTCTGATCACCGCCCGGATCGCCAATGAACAGGGCAAACCGCTCTTCGCGGTGCCGGGCCATATCGACAATCCGCAGGCGCTGGGGTGCCACCGGTTGATCAAAGAGGGGGCCAGACTGCTCGATCACTTCACCGATATCCTGGAGGATTTGAATCTCCAGCCGGACCTGTTTGACCAGCCGTCGCCGTCCGCCGGCGCTTCGCCGTTTCCGGCTGGCAGTCCGGACGGCAAAAAACAGAAAATTCTCACTTTTTTGCGGGACAGCGGGACGTCCAATTTCGATCAACTGGTGATCGGTTGCGAGTTGGATTCGGCTCTGTTGCTGCCGTTGCTGATCGAATTGGAAATGAGTGGCCTGGTCGTGCAACTGCCGGGCCGCTATTATTCTATAAGAAAATCGAATTGAAAATAGCAAACAAGAGTAGTTGAAAAACAAGGAGGTGTGAAAAGTGCATGCGACAATGACCTGGATTGACTGGATGATGGTCGGCATCCCGTTGATCGTTGTAATAATCATCGGCTTGAAGGCCCAGCAGTACGTCAATAACGTTTCCGATTTTCTGGCCGCCGGGCGGGTGGCGGGACGTTATCTGCTCAGCGTCGCCGACGGTACCGCCGGCATGGGGTTGATTTCAGTTGTCGCACTTTTCGAATACAATTACAAATCCGGTTATGCGCTGGATTTCTGGGGACAGTTCGGCGCCATCGTCACGTTGTTTCTGACCTTGACCGGGTTCGTCATTTACCGCTACCGGGAGACGCGGGCCATGACGATGGCCCAGTTCTTTGAAATGCGCTATTCGCGCGGCTTCCGGATTCTGGCCGGTTTCCTGGCCTTCCTGTCCGGTTTGCTGAATTACGCGCTGTTTCCGGCGGTCGGCGGCCGTTTCCTGATGTACTACTGCCAGTTGCCGGATTATGTCCAATTTTTCGGCATGAACTGGTCGGTGTTCGGCCTGCTGATGGCCGGCTTCCTTTCGTTTGCCTTGATCATCGTGTTGCTGGGCGGCCAGTTGACGACGATGGTCACCGACTGCGTCCAGGGGTTGTTCAGTTATTTCATTTACGCGATTGTCGTCATCACCATCCTCTACTTCTTCTCGCTGACCGAAATCAAGGAAGCGGTGATGAGCCGGCCGGAGGGGATGAGCTTTTTCAATCCGTTCAATGTCGGGAAATTGACCTCGTTCAACATCCTTTATATTTTGATCGGCATCTTTGGGGGCATCTATGGCCGTAACGCCTGGCTCGGCAGCCAGGCGTACTATTGTTCGGCTTCCAACCCGCACGAACAGAAGATGGCCGGCGTGCTCGGCACCTGGCGCGGCGGTTTTACGACCTTGATGATCATGCTGCTGGTGATCGGCGCCTATACGTTCATGCACCATCCGAACTACAAAGAGAAAGCCGACGCAGTCCAGGCCGAACTGGTCGACCGGATCAATTTCGACAGTGAGGCGACCACCGAGACGATCCGCAACCAGATGCTGGTGCCGGTGGCGCTGCGCAGCATCCTGCCGATCGGCATCACCGGTCTCTTCATGGCGCTGATGCTTTTCCTGCTGATCAGTACCGACACGACCTATATGCACAGCTGGGGCACGATTCTGGTTCAGGACGTCATCCTGCCGATTCGAAGTGTGATTGTCGGCGATGATGCGCCGATCAGTCCAACTGCCCAGATCTGGATCCTGCGCGGCGGCATCTTTTTCATCGCCGCTTTCGCCTGGACATTCAGTTACTTTTTCGGGCAGGTCGATTATATTCTGATGTTTTTTACGATGACCGGTTCGATTTTCCTCGGCGGCGCCGGCGCCTGCATCATCGGCGGTCTTTACTGGAAACGCGGCACCGTTTACGGCGCTTATGCGGCGATGATTCTTTCCTGCGTACTGGGTTGCGGCTGCTTCCTGCTGCAGACTTACTGGGAAGAGCCGATCTATCCGTTCCTGTTTGAGAATGCGCCGGGTATGCTTGAGGGGTTGCGCTCGTCGCTGGAGACGGTCGGCAATGTCCTGCCGATCGTCAGTTGGGAAACATCGGCGGATAAGTTCGCGATGAAATTCCCGATCACCAGCACCGAAATGTATTTCCTGATGATTCTGATCTGTCTGGGCAGCTACATCATCCTGTCGCTGCTGACCTGCAAGCGGCCGTTCAACCTCGACAAAATGCTGCATCGCGGCAAATACAATCTCGAACACTTTGTCGCCAAAAATGCCGATCAGGAAGTGGTCGAAGCCGAAAAGGAGAAAATTTTCGAATGGAAAAGCCTGCTTGGCATCACTTCGGAATACACCCGCGGCGACCGCATTCTGGCCTGGTCGGTGCTGTTGTGGACTAGTTGGGGCTTCCTGCTGTTCCTCTTCCAGTTGATCTGCAACACGACCTTCTGGCAGTGGGGCGAGGAAGGGTGGTTCAACTGGTGGTGCTACTACACGCTGCCGATGAATCTGGTGGTCGGCGTGGTGACTACCGTCTGGTTCAGCTGGGGCAGTTCCCGCGATTTGTACCGCCTGTTCAGGAAGCTCAAGGAGATGAAGCTGGCGCGGGAGGCCAATCCGTCGATCAATGACGATTTCGACGACGGCACGGTCCGCGAGCATCAGGATATCACCGATTAAGCGGTGCGCTCTTTCGCTCTGAAGCTGCCTTTTTCTCTGCAATCGATTTCCGGTCGCCGGACTGGAAATCGATTGCTGTTGTTTACACGGTTTTTTCCAATTTTCTTACGAAAATCTGGCTTTGGCGATTTGCATTTGGCGGTCGAATTCTTACATTAGGTAAGTTTGGCTATATTTTGAAGTAATTGAATTATCAATATCATTGAGAAAGGAAGGTGTGAAAAGTGCATGCGACAATGACCTGGATCGACTGGATGATGGTCGGCATCCCGTTGATCGTCGTAGTAATCATCGGCTTGAAAGCCCAGCAGTACGTCAATAACGTTTCCGATTTTCTGGCCGCCGGGCGGGTGGCGGGACGTTATCTGCTCAGCGTCGCCGACGGTACCGCCGGCATGGGGTTGATTTCGGTTGTCGCACTTTTCGAATACAACTATAAATCCGGTTATGCGCTGGATTTCTGGGGGCAGTTTGCCGTGATTCTCGGCCTGTTCCTGACCTTGACCGGGTTCGTCATTTACCGCTACCGGGAAACGCGGGCGTTGACGATGGCCCAGTTCTTTGAAATGCGCTATTCGCGCGGCTTCCGGATTCTGGCCGGTTTTCTGGCCTTCCTGTCCGGTTTGCTGAATTATGCGCTGTTTCCGGCGGTCGGCGGCCGTTTCCTGATGTACTACTGCCAATTGCCGGATTATGTCCAATTTTTCGGCATGAACTGGCCGGTGTTCGGCCTGCTGATGGCCGGTTTCCTTTCGTTTGCCTTGATCATCGTGTTGCTGGGCGGCCAGTTGACGACGATGGTCACCGACTGCGTCCAGGGGTTGTTCAGTTACGTCATTTACGCGATTGTCGTTATCACCATCCTCTACTTTTTTTCGATTTCCGACATTAAAGAAGCGGTGATGGACCGGCCGGATGGGATGAGTTTCTTCAATCCGTTCAACGTCGGGAAATTGACTTCTTTCAATATCCTCTATGTGATGATCGGCCTTTTCGGGGCGGTTTATGGCCGCAACGCCTGGCTCGGCAACCAGGGCTATTACTGTTCGGCGGCCAATCCGCACGAACAGAAGATGGCCGGCGTGCTCGGCATGTGGCGCGGCGGTTTCACGACGCTGATGGTGATGCTGCTGGTGATCGGCGCTTATACGTTCATGCACCATCCGAAATACAAAGAGAAAGCCGACGCCGTCCAGACCGAACTGGTTGACCGGATCAATTTCGACAGCCAGGCGACCACTGAGACGATCCGCAACCAGATGCTGGTGCCGGTGGCGCTGCGCAGCATCCTGCCGATCGGCATCACCGGTCTCTTCATGGCGCTGATGCTTTTCCTGCTGATCAGTACCGACACGACCTATATGCACAGCTGGGGCACGATTCTGGTCCAGGACGTCATCCTGCCGATTCGAAGTGTGATTGTCGGCGATGATGCGCCGATCAGTCCAACCGCCCAGTTATGGGTGCTGCGAGGCGGTATCTTTTTTATCGCTGTTTTCGCCTGGACGTTCAGTTTCTTCTTCGGACAGGTCGATTATATCATTCAGTTCTTCAATATGACCGGTTCGATTTTCCTCGGCGGCGCCGGCGCCTGCATCATCGGCGGTCTTTACTGGAAACGCGGCACCGTTTACGGCGCTTATGCGGCGATGATTCTTTCCTGCGTGCTCGGCTGCGGCGGCTTCCTGCTGCAAACCTACTGGGAAGATCCGATTTATCCGTTCCTGTTTGAAAATGCGCCGGGTATGCTTGAAGGGTTGCGTTCGTCGCTGGAAAGCATCGGCAACGCGCTGCCGATCGTCAGTTGGGAAGTCGGACCGGACAAATTCCCGATCAAATTCCCGGTCACCAGCACCGAAATTTACTTCCTGATGATTCTGATCTGCCTGAGCAGCTATATCATCCTGTCGCTGCTGACCTGCAAGCGGCCGTTCAACCTTGACAAAATGCTGCATCGCGGCAAATACAATCTCGAACATTTCGTGGCTGAAAATGCCGACAAGGAAGTGGTCGAAGCCGAAAAGGAGAAAATTTTCGAATGGAAAAGCCTGCTCGGCATCACCTCGGAATATACCCGCGGCGACCGCATTCTGGCCTGGTCGGTGCTGTTGTGGACCGGCTGGGGTTTCCTGCTGTTCCTCTTCCAGTTGATCTGCAACACGACTTTCTGGCAGTGGGGCGAGGAAGGGTGGTTCAACTGGTGGTGCTACTACACGCTGCCGATGAACCTGGTGGTCGGCGCGGTGACTACCGTCTGGTTCAGCTGGGGCAGTTCCCGCGATTTGTACCGCCTGTTCAGGAAACTCAAGGAGATGAAGCTGGCGCGGGAAGCCAATCCGTCGATCAACAACGACCTCGACGACGGCACGGTCCGCGAGCATCAGGACATCACCGATTGAAAATGAGCGAGGGCCCCGGCCGATAAAAATCCGGGGCTTCGCTTGGTGGCAACGGCCGGAAGGAAAGGTTGACTTATGTGGAGAAATGGTTGGCAACGGCGGATGCTGTGGGCAGTGCTGCCGGCGGTACTCGGAGGATGTGCGGCATTGGAGGATTCGGTGCCCTATCAGGGGGCGATTGTCGCCGCGGAGCAGCGGACGACCCGGATTCTCCTGCTTGATCCGCAGCAGGATTGGGACTGTGACGCGGCGGTTTTGTGGCAATGGGAACCGTTGGCAGCACCGGAAATCAAACCGGAGCACCGCCAATGGTTCCATGCCGTCAGTGAATGCAAGCCGGTTTCCGGCGGCACACAACTGTTGGTGGCGGCCTCCGGCGGCGGGGTGGCGCTGGTGGATCTGGCCGACGGCGGGACGCGATTTTACGGGTATGCCGGCGGCAATACGCATTCGGCGGCCCTGCTGCCGGACGGCAACATCGTCAGCGCTTCCAGTACCGGCAATTTCCTCTGTATTTTCGTGGTGGACAGTTTTGCCGATGGCGAAGGCAGGACGCTCAAGATTGATTATCCCGACGCGCACGGCGTCGTCTGGGACCGCCGCCGTCAAATGCTCTGGGCACTTGGCCGGGAAGCGTTGACCGGATTCCGTTATAATTTCGACAAGGGGAATCCGCAACTGACGGCGGAAGTGAGTTATCCGCTGCCTGGCGGAGTGGTCTATGGGCATGACCTCTGGCCGGTGCTGGGCGAGGATCGGCTCTACATTACCGATCATGACAAAGTGTCGGTTTTCGATCCGGAAACCGGGTCGATCACTTTATTCCGGCAGCAGCCTGATGTGAAAAGCATCAGCCGGGCGGCGGATGGCAGAATCATCGTGACGTTGCCGAGGGAAGAGTGGTGGACCGACCGGGTAACGCTGCTTGATTCCGGCGAGTCGGTCGGCCTGTTGCCCGGTGCGCGGTTTTACAAAGCGCGCTGGTGGGAGCCGGATTCTTTTGAGCAGTGATCTTGAATAGATCAAAAAAGATAAAAACATGACCGCACCCGATGGCGGAAAATCATGCTGCATCTGTCATCCTGAAACGAGCTGAATCTTGCTCCCAGCTTCAGCAACACGAAAAAAGCGCCTTGAAGATTTCCGGATCGCAATGTTGATAGGCATGCGAACGATTGGATTGGCCGGGACTGCCTCAACTCCAAGATGGTTGAGCTTCCCGGCACAGGTTTTCAGCCCGTCGCTGGTCTCCCGCAAACTGCTGGCTTGTACCAGTTGACAGAAGATCAGCGACAAAAAATGTACCCACCTGTCGAAGGTTTGTTTTCATTTGTCTTCATTGTGCTTCATGATTGTTTTTTCAAATTCTCGCTTCGGAATCAAATCCAATACTTGACGGAACAGGCAGGTTGATGTATTCTTTATTAGGGAGTCTCCTGTGGTTTTTAGGTGACCGTAATGATACTGTTACGGACAAGTTGGCTCCTCTTGTTACTCCTTTAAAAGTTTGTTAGGACAGGTGTGATTCAACGTGAACGGTTTGTTGTGTTAGATTTTCCTGCATATTTAACAGATATCCTTGCATATGACATTACTCCGAAAGTTAATACATGCAGCTGCTGCGCCTAAAAATGAAATTAAAAACTATGATTTATTTGGTTTCGGATCCACAGATATGTTATTAGTATTGAGGGATAGGCCGGGACTTGTTTCTTTGTAGTCCGAATAAAGAATTTGTGGAGATTAAAACTGGTAAAGGAACGCTGTTATTATGATTTGGAAGTGTTTCGCAGTAGTATTAATATGCGTGTGTGGAGGCGCTCAGGTATTGGGGATATCCAGTTCCGTTGATCAACTACAGGAGGATCAGTATTATTTAAAGCAACGAGAGGAGTTTGCTGAAGTTCTTCTGAATTTAGGGAAAGAAATTGATTATCATTTGAGGATTATTGATATTGAGATACCCAAGGGAGAGAAACGCCGTTCTTTTCTCTTTGGTGATGGGAAAAATCTGCCGTATGGGGGATATCAGTTTCGTTTTTATTCAGTCATTTTTGATCATCCGTTATTGAAACAATATCTGGATTGGCGTTATTCGGAAGGTTGTAAAGAGGAGTTGATGAAATATAATGCTGAAGAATTTGAAGAACTTGAAAATTTTCGACTTCCTATGAGATGGAATATTTTTTATGATCCCCATTCGGCAGGAGAGCGTTATCTTGCTTGGCGTTATTATTATGATCAAAAGGAGTATTCTTTCTATTTATATTTGTTTTTTAATAATTTAGGGCTGGCGAAGAGGGGGTTCATGCCTTCAGAGGAATTTGTTGGAGAAAGAGCACTGAAATCAAAAGATTCCCAATTATGGTGGCAGGAGTGGAATAAAATACGTCCAGTTTTACTTAAAAATGATTGTAGTTTTATCAGTTTTTTTGAACGTTCTTTATTTTTTTCTAATTATCCCAGAGAATTTCAGCATTACTTATTGGGTGAAAATGATAAAACTGTTGCTCCATCTAATTATGGAACAGTTTCTTTTTGTATTCCGGAGGCTCTGGAAGTTTATATAATCGAAGATCTAATGATCAGGAAAAAGTTCTGTGAAGTGACATTACGAGATTTGTTTGTTTATTTATTGACAGATTATTCCAATGGCGAAGATTTTTATTTTTGGGGACCACCTTCTCCTAGGGTAAGACCATTGCAATATTCGATAATAAATCTTTTGAACAATACGGTAAAAGGTGATTTCGGCACCCCTTTTAAAGACCGCTTGCCAATGGTTGTAGGAGAAATAGAACGTCGCCTAGAGAGCTCTGAATATGCCGAAGAGCGGGAAGCTTATCTTGTTGGCATGATGACGGCGTTTGTGGTGGTAGGGTATGAATTTGATGCGGGTTCTGGTGTTTATCAGCCGACCGAGAAGGGAAAATTATTGCTCGATTTTGTCATGAAGCATCCAACGGAGAAAAATGCCTGGAAAGTAAAAATCTTGTATGATCACGGCAATCACGAATTATTAACCGGTCTGATGAAAAAATACGGCACTCAGGCCGAATGGGGAAAATTTTTCGCCGAAGTTGCGGCGGAAACAACGACAATGGAATAGCCAGGTATTCTTTAGAGGTTATCAACGAATAAAGTATCATTGTACCGGATAAATCCTCATGACTTTATTCATGATGATCATAGCGGCCGTCAGATATGGCCAGCCCCGGTTGCCATGTACGTTTTCTCGTATCTGACAGGAATTCTTCTTCAACTCCACATGGCCGGCTGTTGCGGGAGCATTCCATGTGACACCGTAAGTTACGTTTACCAACGTATTCAGTATCCGGACAGGGTTTTCCCAATGGATTCGACGTGTCCGGGCTCCGGGGGAACGACGCGATTCCGAAGAAGTTCGTCAAAACTGCGCTATCGTGCCGGTCGGCTTCGGTTGCGACGGGCGACAACTTCCTTTTGCTTCCATTGTTTCCTGGCCGTAGGATTGGGGCCGACCGCCTTCAGGACAGGCGGTACTTGGACCATACCGTTGCGGACTGTCATTCCCAGGCGATTTCCTCCATTTCATCATATTCCGTCAGACCTGCGTACCCAGAGTTTCTGAACGAATCCAGCGCGCAACCATTGTTATGCACGGCTTGCGAGGTGATGTTGTCGAACTGAATAATCCCGGTTTGGGAGCACATAAGCGATGACTGAAAAATAAAGTCGGTTGCTATAGCGGGATTTCTTGCCCCCTCCCGGCTTGTGGCGATAGCTGGATCAATCGTTCTCCAAACCGCCGGGGTCGGAGAATTTTTAAATGGAATTCATTTTTTAGGACAGTAACTTTTCGAGAAGGGGGAGATAATTTGGGTGAAATCGGATAAGTTGATCGGAGCCTATCGCCAGGTTACGCCATTATTTAAGGGTAGATTTATGAAATTCCAGATTATCAAAACCATCCGTATTGGCAATAAATTTCGATGACCTTATCCGGCGCCTCTACTTGGAATCGACCTCTTCTACTTTTATAGAATCAAATTGAATTTTGCAATCCTCGGAATTGCTACGTACCAATACGATCACCCGAGCATATGCAGCACCAGGACACCAGGCATTTTGAGGCATGTCTTTTTCGACCTGTCCCTTTACACAACCAGATAAAGAAATACTTTCCTGCGATTTCAGTAATTTACTTCCTCCGGCATACATATAAGCGCCCCCCTGTTTATGCAGACGGACGGGAGTCGCTGCATCTCCGGCAAAACCGACCGGATTTGCAAATTCCACTGCATAATTATGGTCTGTAAGTTTAGTAATTGACTGAATTATTTGCCCTGCCGAATGTTTGATATTGGCATTGGGCAAATCGCTATAGTCTGTTGCTGTAAAGAAAGCAAGATGAACTTTACTTTGTTCCGGCCAGCGAGAAGCATCCCTGACGTAGATAGTCGTGGACTCAGGGCTGCATTTCCGGCTTAAGACAGTATCGCTATCCGGAATTACACAGACATTCCAGTCTCGAATTTCTTTTTTATCCTGATCATAGAGGCGAAAGCCAAGGTAAACGTTTGCATCGGCTTGTGAAGATAAATTTTTGAAATTAGCGGAAATACAAATTGTTTTGGCGGGATCTATCTTCAATAAATCTTTTCCATAAAGACTTACCGACTTGCCTTCTACTTCAAAGTCGGCATCAGTTTCCCTATAAATTCCGGTTTTCGGGTTCCAATTCTGCCAGTCCGTTGGAGTTTTGATTTCAATCCTCTCCTTTTCGGTATCTTCCTTGATGGTAACGACGTTAAAATTCTCCAGATAATTTTCCTCTTCTTGTGCTGGTGACAGACATCCTCCGGCAGTCACTAAGCCGCACAACAAAATAAAGTAACTCAATTTTTCCATTTTTTACCTCCCTGGCTAGATGTTGAAGTTGTAAACATTCAAAAAAAACATAAAGAACCTAGTTCTAAAACAGGTCAATTTTATAAATATCAATATCTCCATTTTCAATGCCGATAGCCAACCGGAATTTTGTCGTTTCCTCCGGCAACGCTGCCGGATCAATCTGAAAGGAGAAAAACCGTATCCCGGTATCCTGAAAGATACAAGTCGCTACTTGTATTGTCTGCAAAAATTTACTATTTTCCGCACAATAAGCATACAGTTTGCAAACGCTCCCTTCATTTCCCTTCGCAATCAGTATTCCCTGATAATTTTGAACCGGAACAGAATGTATGCTGTTGATCACGATTCCACCTTCAGCATGTATCGACAGAGCCGTATGCGGACCTTCTTCTTGAACTTCCCGAAACTGGAATCCAACTCGTGGAGGAATGGGTACATGGGCAGGATTCGGCTGCCATCCCATCGGAAAAAACAAAACATCCTGTTGATGGAATTGAAGAGTCTCGAATTTTTCCGCCAACTTATTCCATGGCCAATTATTCCATGCAACCGGCTGCCATCGACGAAAATTTCCATTGGTAAGTTTCTGACAGGAAACTTCGGCCAACTCCATTGCAGCAGCATTACTGATCGCCTCTCCGTAAAATTCTTCTGCATGGGAAATTCGAATGATTTTTACAGTATATTTTTCCGATTTTTCCGTATAGATTTCAGAAATTTTTAGTTCTCTGTCAGTACAATACTTCTCGATATCCGCCATCAGCGGATCAATCTTTTTTTCCCTCAGTACAAAATAGTAAGCGTCGTAAAATGGAAAATTTTCCATCAATTTTTCGAATCGTCTGGTGAATTCTATCGGAGCAGAAATCTGGTCCTGAAAATTATAAATTTTCAAGCCGGAATAATAACCAACGCGTTCCGCCTCCGGAAAGTTAATATAAATCCGCGGGACAAAAAATTTCTCATTTTTGACATCCTGCCGAATAACTTCACCTATTTCCAACAGATATTCTTTATAGTAGGGTGGATTTAATGCCTTTCCTATACAAAGGATTACGATAATCAATACCAGACACCTCAAAATTCCCCGCCGAATCGCTTGGGAGGAAAACAGAAGCAAAGCATAGCCACTCAGACAAATTGCCGGCACAATTAAAGCTGAAAAATATCGTCCTGAAACCAATTCGACACAGCAACGCCAGCCAATCATCAGAACAATCGCACTCAAAAAGAAAATACCGATTTTTCGACTGCCGGCCAATCTCCCATGATTAACAATCAGGAAGATGCAACCTGACAGCATGAGACAAGTGAACGGTAAAAAGAGGATATTGTCCAATGATTGCATCAGCTCAAACATCATCTTCAGCGTTTCTTTTGAGCCAATAAAAAGATTTCAAATTTTCTTATATAATTATCCTGATAATAATAATCTGGAATCTTCATGCTCCAATGACAGATCATTACCATCAGCCCCAGCCCTCCCCAAAAGCAGCAGAAACTTTTCAAATTATGTTTCCAGGAGAATAAGTGCAATATGCCGGCAACCATCCAATAAAGCAATGTAAGCAAAATCAATTCCCAGGATTCATGACGAGTAAATATTGCCAAAGCCGCAAATCCTCCCGCCAATCCCCAACTCCAACACTTATTTTTTTGGATGGCGTATAAAGCAGTCCAGAAGAAAAAAGCGTACCAGGTAACATTTATACCATCCCGCTCCATCAAAGGTGCCATACGGACGGCATAAGGCTGAACTGCCGCCAGCAGAGACAAAAGCAACCCGGCAGAATTTTTACCAAACAGTAATTTGCCGATGAAAAAAAATGGAATTATAAAAATCCCTCCAGTTACCATGCCGCATAATTTCCCTGCAACAATACCTGGCACTCCCCACCCAATCAAAATTTTCATCCCAAACAACAAAACAGGCGGAATCGTATATTCTGTATCCAGGTAAACGGCATCAATTCCTTCCGCGGCCCATTTTTCAGCCATTTCCAGGTAAACGATCTCATCGCGTTCCAGCAGATGGACCTGCTGTAAGCGAATCATACGGAGTCCAACTCCCAATATCACAATTCCCAACAATAGGATTGTGGCAGTACGGTTGCCAATGACCCAATCAACGCCGATTCGTTGAAAAAATCCGGGAAGCTGTTTTGATATTTGCAAAGCCATTTGAGTTTGATTCTGCTTCTCAGTGTGCCCACTGGCTCAAAAGCTCAAGATAAGTATCCGCCAGCTGCTTACGGTCATAATGCAGCGCAATATTCCGATATGCATTTTCTCCCAACCGTTTACATTCTTCCGGATGATCCGCCAAATAACCAACGGCAGTTGCAAGCGCAGAGGCGTTGCCGGGAGCAATGGCAATTCCGGCTTGAGCCTCCGTAACGAATTTTTCCGCAAACCCCTGGACCCCAATGATCAAAGGACGCTGCATTCCTGCGCATTCAAAAATTTTGGAAGGCATTACAGTCGTGAACAGTTCTGTCTTACGCAAATGTACCAAGTTGACATCGCTGGCAGCGATGAATTCCGGCATTTCCTTTTTGGGCCGCAGACCGGCAAACACTACATTGTCCAGTTGACGTTTCCGTGCTTCGGCCTCCAACTTTTCCCGCACCGCACCATCCCCCACCAGCAAAAACGCGATGTCGGAGCGTTGCATTTCCTTCAAACGCGCTGCCGCCGCCAAAACCACTTCCAAACCACATGCCATACCAATCGTTCCGATATAACTGCAAACGAACTTATCTTTCAATCCCCAAGATTCCAGAAATGCCTTATTACATTCACTCGGACGAAAAATATCACTATCCACTCCATTCATGACAACAGCAACCTTTTCCCTGGCTACCTGCCGTTCCACCAATTTCTCCAAATAACCACTGCCAACCGTAACGATATGGTCAGCTCGGCGATACATAATTCGTTCCATCAGGATAATTGGCTTCAGCAACCAATTCGGCATCTTTGCCTCCACCGCACTGATCGATTCCGGCCAGATGTCACGAACCTCCAAAATAAAAATTCCCCCTTTGAAAAACTGAAAAAGCACCCCAGCCCACCCGCAGAAGAACTGCGGACTGGTGGCAATCGTGACATCGGGACGTGACAAAAACAATGCAACAAATAATGCACTGAACATATAACTGAGATAATTGGATATCCTTCTGACAATCCCCCGGTTCGGCGCAATGTAAGTCCATACCCGGATTACCCGCACTTGATCGATGAATTCCGTTTGATATAATTTATTTTTATAACCGCTGTAAACCTTGCCGGACGGGACATTGGGCGCGCAGGTAATGACGGTAACTTCATGACCCTGCTCTGCCCAACGACGCGTCAACGCCGTAACACGGGAAGCCGGTGCATTGCCTTCCGGTGCGTAATAGTGAGAAAAAAATAAAATTCTCATAATGCCAGAATCCTTGTAACGATTTGCAACTCCATACTATCTTTATCCTGTTCTGCCACAATGGTGACATTGGGGATACGCCGGCCAAAGCCGCAACGATAAAAACTTTTCCGCACCTCCAGCCGGCGCGGCGGTTTCTCAAACTGTATTTGGCAACGCGTTCCGTCTACATGCCGCAAAACAACTGCTGAGTTCCCATGAGTTTCCACTTGCCAATCCGGATGCCAATGAAAATAAAGTTCTACCGGGAGTTGAGCCGCCCCGCTGACCCGGTCTTCGATGAAGATGGCTTCCGGGGTCCATCGCCAACAACGGCGGTGCAAACAACCGAACTGCCGCAGAAAGCCATCATGCGTGGCAGTCAAAATTTGCGACGCGATGGAGCAGTCAACAATTTTGCCACGTCTGGCCACCCGGTGGTCTTTCCAGACTTCGGCAGAATTCTGTCCGGCCAAAGTCAGGGTATTATGAGCGGAGGTTGCACGCTCCAACTGCCGATCAGGTCCTGTATAGCAACTGGTTCCAGAATTTACCAGCAAACGTTTATTCCGGTAACACAATTCGAACGATAACAGATCGGCATGGGCATGTCCCGGCTGATAATCCGGGCCAAGCGGCGCAGTATCGGTCCAGAGCAGCCACGGTCCGCAAGCAACCCGGCAATAACCGGAATCGGCCAGTTGGCAGACCGCCGGAAGCTCCGAGCAATGGTAATTCAATCCCAATCGGTTGGCATACGCAATCAAAGATTCCAAACGGGGTGCAATGCCGAAAGCGGCATCGTTGAAAAAGGTGATGTCGCCGTCCGGCATCGTCATTACTTGAAGCCAATGCAACATTCGACAAGCAATCCGGTCAAAATCCAACGGCAATTGTCTGGATTTTCCTTTCATTGCATAAAATAAATTGATGATATCCAGGATATCTTCCAAAATGATCGCATGATACATCGGCGAACGTTCGATATGGCCGCCGTCCCGTAGAATTTGTTCGGGCAGTTCCTGACGATAAATGTCGATCCCGAGTTCATACCAGCGCCCGCCTTCCGGCGAGGCAAAAAACAAACCGCCGAAAATCAAAGCTTTCGCATTGGCCAACAAATGGTTAGCCAGCAAATGATATTCGATCTGCTGTTCAAGAATTCTCAGTTGCAGCGCCAGCGAATCCAAAATTTTTTCGGATAATGGTTCTTGAAGTCCCCATTTGATCCAATTGACCACCCGCAAAGAAATCGGATAAGGTTCCCAACCGTTACCGGCAATTGGAGGATTTTCCTCAGTCCAGCGCTCCATCCAGAGATTTTTGGTTGCTGGCGGCAAATCCGGCTGTCGTAGCCAATCAAAATAGTGCAGATTGTAAAGATATAATTTCGATCTTTCCGGATGGTTCCAATCGGCCGGCATTTGACAACGATGGGTTTCATGCAGAAAAGTAAACTCATTTTCCCCGGCTAAAATTCGTCCGACAGCAATTGGAGGAACCCAATGTCCAAGCGGAATACACGAAGGCGGCGCCGCTTGCTTACGCCAATGAATTTTATGCAATTTCAAATAAATACGCCACAGAATCTGACGCGTTTTCAAATGACGGCAAGTATGAAAATACAAGAAGTACTTTTTCAGCATAACGAATCAAAAAAAATAGTTTCCGAATCAAAGAGAATTCGGCGGGACTTTTAGCCGAAATGGAAAATGATTACGGCAGCGATTAGGCGAATATCCCAATGAGTCATTTCGGTGGACTTCATCGGTTACGAAAGAACAATGTTGGTGCCGGAGCGCAGAGAGCGGAGAATCGCGAAAGCAGCTTCGGTCGTATTGAATAACTCCTGCAGCGGGATAGGGGCCGGACCGTCGTGGCGAATTGCCTCAAGAAAATGTGTTAATTCCTCCACAAATCCTTTTTGTTGCGATGTTTTCAATCGCCGCTCCCCCAACTTGCCGCTGCAGGTTGTCAGGCAGAAATTGTCCATAATCGCGCTGGAAGAATCCGCATGAATTTCACAGCGTTCTTTCGCCAATTCTCCACTGCCTTCCGCAACATAAATAAGATTGGCAACCGATCCATCTTCATAAAGTAAATTGCAGGAGATATTGTCTTCCGCCGTAATTGCCGCATTGGCTGTGCCAAAACACATCGCTTGCACCGCTGTAACCTTTTTACCGATCAGAAAAGTGCAGAAATCGATAAAATGGCACCCTTCGCCAATCAAACGACCGCCGCCGGTATCCGGATCCTGCAGCCAGCTATCTTTTGGAACAATTCCGGCATTGACCCGATAAGAAATCAGCATTGGAGACGTACGATCGGCAAAGTACTTTTTCAATAACACGGCATGGGGGCTGAAACGACGGTTGAAACCGACCATCACTCTGCCGGGATGATTCGCGCAGGCGGTTTGAATCTCAGTCAATTCTTCCGGATGAATGGCCAAAGGTTTTTCGACAAAGACATGCTTTCCCGCCTGCAAGGCGCGGCAGACATATTCCGCATGGGTATCATGCCGGGTGGTTATAAAAACCGTATTGATCTGCTCATCCTTCAGAATGGCATCGACATCGGTGGTGGCAATTTCAAACCCTTCTTTTTGGGCGGTTTCACCACAGTTCATCCCACTGGCGGTACAAAGTCCGCGCCAGCGAACCGCATCACATTTTTTCAGGGCCGGCAACAAAACACCTTTGGTGAAATTGCCGCAACCGATAAAACCGATCACCGGCGCTTCGGGCGCGGTTGTCTTTGGTGAATTGCACTGAATGGTAGCTGCCGGCTGCCGATCAATGACTTCGGAATATCGTAAAACAATTCCGAGATAAGGTTCCGTTACCTTTCCCAGCAAAAGATCGTAAGCCTGCAAGGCTTCGTCAAACAAAAAACGGTGGGTGATTAATTTGCCGGGTGCTAATTTCCCCATGGCAACCAGATCCAGAAATGCTTTCATATTGCGCTGCTCTGTCCAGCGAACCAGCCCATAAGGATAATCGATACCGTTGTCTTCATAAACCGGATCGTAACGCCCGGGACCATAGGAAAGACTCAATTTGAAATCCAGTTCCTTTTTGTAATATTGGTCGCGTGGAATATCCATTCCCACCAGACCAGTAACCACAACTTTGCCTTTCTGGCGGCAGATTTCACCCGCCACGGTCACCGGTTCGTCCGACTTGGTTGCGGCTGTGATCAAAACTGCATCAACGCCATAGCCATCGGAAAATTCCAAGGCGGCATCAGCCAGATTGGCATGAACAGCCAAATCCGCTCCGCAGCTCACCGCCAGGGTACAACGTTGCGGATTGGGATCGAATCCGATCACTTTACAGCCGGCAGCTTTCAACATTTGGACGGCCAAGATGCCGAGTAATCCCAAACCGATGACGCACGCCGATTCTCCCAGCTTCAAATCGCATTGCCGGACTCCCTGCAGTGCAATACTTCCTACCGTAGCGCAGGACGCGTCCTCAAAAGAAACAGAATCCGGAATTTTCACGACCAGATTGCGGGGTACATAATTGAATTCGGCATGATTGGCAAACCCGGCGCCGCCGCAGGCAACCCGGTCGCCGGCCTGCAAGCCGGGGACCCGGCTGCCGACTTCCAGAACAATTCCAGCACAGGAGTAACCCAGGGGAATGGGTTGATCCAGTTTGGTTTTGACTTTCTCCCAAGTATTGAAAATTCCCTCCGTTTTCATCTTGCGAAGGACTTTTTTTACCTGATCCGGCATTTGCAATGCTTTGCCGATAATATTTTTCTGAGCAAAATCGACCAGCATTCGCTCCGTTCCAGCCGAAACGAACGAAATCTGGTTCTGCATCAGAACACCATTTTTTTTACAAAGCGGGACAGGGACTTCTGCCAACCAAAGTTCCCCTGTTTTAAAGGATTGAATGATTTGTTTCATTTCTCGTCAACTATTCCTAAATTAAATTAATTTCTCATTTTCAAAATCTTAGCTGGAACTCCACCGACAATTGCATAAGCTGGAACATTTTTCGTTACCACCGCTCCTGCGGCAATAACCGCACCTTCACCAATTTTAACACCGGGGAGAATCATTGCATTGGCACCAATCCAGACATCATCGGCAATTTCAACAGATTTACAAATATGCCCAGCATCAAAAATACGTTCTGGACAAATAGGAATTTTGTGGTTAGCAGAAAGAATTTGAGTTCGATATCCAATCAAAACCCGATTACCGATTTTTACTCCACCTTTGGCTGTTATCAATACGCCCAAAGCAAGATCTACCTCATCTCCAATTTCTAATCTAGCTCCCCGGCCCATCGTAATAAAAACCCCAGGATAAAAAACTACACGACGACCAATTTTCGCCCCATGTATCCGGAGAAAATGACTTTTAAAGGAATTGCAAAGCCGGAAACGAGGCAGTAAGAAAATGCATTGCATCAATGTTTCCCAGCAGACGGTCAAGCTATATTTCATAGAGTAATTTTCTTACGTTCAGCTTGAGAGAGTTTTCCCAATTCACAGGCTTTTTTAATTGCTTCTAGATAATATTGATTTTTTGCCATTGAGGTCGGATATTCTTTGAGAATTTTCTCTCCGGCCAAAATCATCCTTTGACGTAGACCGGGTTGATTGTAAACCATTTTCAATATTTCCGCGGCCGCATCTGTCTGTTCTGGATCCAGATAAAGAGCACTGCCTTTACAACTGGCTTTTGCCCAATCACTGTTTGTGACAATCAGCGGTTTGCTCATCTTCCAGGCTTCTACAAAATTATTACTGAAACTCTCCAGAACGCTAAATGTACACATGACATCACTGCAGGCAATTAACGAAGCCACGTGACTTTGAGCAACCGGTCCAATATTGCACCAATGATTTTGCATGTTAATATCGTAAAAATGTCGTTTGACAGCTAAAGTATAACTATGTTGCAATGGTAAAGTCGTAATAAAGATAAAATCCGTAACTCCTTGATTATATAGTGTTTTTGCTAAGCTAGGTAATAAATGAATCCTTTTATTGGGATTGGCTCCATTCAGAAATAAAAAACGGAATTTTCCTGTCCCAATTTTTTTTTCAAACTCTGCACATAACTCCAATTCGATTTTCTGAGGGCTGACCAGAGAACTTGGCGCCATTTTTACAACAGCAGTATGTGCCTCTGGAAACTGGAATAAATCTACTGCTCTTTGCCGGAGAATATCAGTTTCAAAAATCCAAAAATCAGCTTGACGATACATCTTGCGGCGATAGAAATCAATTATTTCATGCTTGATTCGTTCACTACGGGAACAGAATTTCCAAAAATCAATTTCTGGATAAAGCAAGTTAGAAACCGCAAAACCATTGATATTTAAAAAATATGGGTGACTATTGAGAAATGGCGTTCCGAATATAGAAAATATAATTGAATATTCTTGTGCTAATTTTTTTGCATTTATCTCAAAGATAATTCGCTTTAACGGAGTATTCGGAGCCTTCAATACTTTCGTCCCGATTGAATTTCCTAATACCTCCAGAGATGAATTCTTTCTTACCAATATGGTTGAAGATTGTGGGTCAGGAAGATTTTGCAAAAAACTCAATGCATTTTGCAATCCCCCTCCGCCGCCAATCGGTAAGAAATTATAAAGAATATTTTTCATCAACAGATCTTATACGGGTATCAATAATTTGGCGAATCTCATCTGCAGCTTTTGTTAACCAAGCTAAAATTTCCTCATTAATGATCGTCTGCTTTTCCCGAATTGCAGGCAAATTCTGCCAAAGCTCATCAAACTTGTCAATTAAAGATTGGATATCTGGATTCTCCAAATAATAAATATTTTCTTCAGCTTTCAACATATCTTTTACAATTCCGATAATTCTGGAATCTGCTTTTACTCCAATACTAAAAAATGGAGTATTTACTTTTACACTGCCTATAATTGAATGAATACGTTCAGCAACTAATAAACTAGAATAACCAATCAACTGTTTCAAAATTCGTCCATTCAAATCTGCACGCAACACAGCGACTCTTGAGGAATCAAAAGAAATTGTTTTCAATATTTCAGATGCGACAAATCGATCATCCAATGCTTTTTCTGGTCCTATTGCATGTGGTAAAAATAAAATATTTGCGTCAGTGGTTTCCAAAATGTGCTTCACTAATTGCCCTAGTAGCAAACGATGTTCCTTTAGCTTTCTATTTGGGCTAGAATAAATTGAAAAACAATTTCTAGCGATGGGAGCAGGTTCGCAGACTGTCATTGCAATCAGTTTGGTATTGATAAAATTATCGAGTTTATTTTCTCTGAGGATTTCATCAACAGTAATTGAATCATTGGGATACATTCCAAAAGCTGGATCTGGGCATAAATTTACAGGTATCTCTGGCATATAATGCTCAGCCCATTTTTTAGCAATGGGATTACGAACATAAATAAAATCTGCCAGAGACAGTGTATCCCGAAAAATTTTACAAACAGGCCCTTCTTTTAATTTAGGTTTCAATGAACTGCCAAAGATTCCAAAATGATGACCATATTTTTTCAGTAAACTTAACGTATGACAGACATATTCATTCAAGCCGCCATTATGCCCACCAATAATATAATCACATTGAAAAATTTGATAAAGAGCATGTTCCTTGGAAGAAGAGGCTTTTTCGCCCTGGTGAAACCTGACTAACGATTTCTCAATGGCTTTCAATGGATATTGCGGCTTATTAACCCAATTGGGGGTTATACGATTTAAGACATTACGCAATAGTGAACAACAGGAAGAATAAAAACGTTCCCATGACAATCCAAATCCGAACTCCCGAGATCGCCAATCAGCGTAAAACCATCTCCCAGGATAAACGATAATACCATCTTTTTCGTAGACGTGATCTGCTTTCATATCTAATAAATGTATGGTGACTTTCTGCTCCGGAAAAAGCACATCTGCCATTCCAAGCACAATGGCTTCTTCTCCCTTGTTGGCCAGCGGCACCCATTCCGGTACAAAAATATTAATACTCTTTTTCATCTTCCGTCATTTCCACTCTATTCTAGTCTTATTGCGTTTCAGCCATCTTGAAACCGGTTGATACAAATGAAATATTTGAAGGTAATAAAAGAACAAATGAGACAATAACACTTTCAGCTCTAAGTATATATTAGACGGTCCCTGATCAAAACCCCCATCAAAGGCAGGCAAATTTTGCAGTAGACAAGAAAATAATTTTCTTCTTGCGTTTTGTCGTCGTTTTTTTGAAAAAATATTCGTTCGCTGAGATTCGATTACTTCCGCAGCAGTAAGCGATTCAAAATCCCAAAATTTTTCATCAGTCATCTTTTTTACAATCTTAGTCGCCTCAGAAGATCTAGTTATTACAATCGAACGAGATTCGTGGTTTTCCAGAAAGCGCGGTAACCATGCATCGCCACATGAAAAATCTGCTAATTCAGCCGTTGCATCAACGCAAAGCTTGCAGCGTCTTATTACAGGGTAACCAGTCATTTTGGCATATCCAGGATACCCCAGACGAACTTGCCGGCCACTTCTCAAATGAATTGTCATATAACCAGGTTGTCCATCTCCTCGGTAACTAAAATCACTGATATCCTTGGAAGAGATATCCAGTTGATTGAGAATTGAACTCAGTTCGCGCAAGTCTCTAAATCCTCCACAAAAATTACCTACGGTAAATCGAATACGGTTTGCCCAGCAGTTTTTATTTTCTTGTAGCATTCGAATTCCTGCAATCTGACAAGGCGTTCCAATGAACAAGTACTGTTTGCCTTCTTCCAATAAATTATCTAAATTATGCAATGCCGGAACTGGCATATATTTTGATCCCTGCGCAACACATAATTCACTTTTCGTTTTTGCAACAAAAGTCACCGGCGTAATACAGCCATTTCGAATTTCCAGCTTTGTAGTGACAACACCATCCACTTGATTCGAACACAATAAATACCAGGCCAGGCAAGTCATCGCTCCACCCGAAGACGCTCTCTTCAAAATATCCGAATCCTTGGCGCAAACAGCACCCAAGGAATCAAAGCATCCTAAATCAGGATGTTGAATTGATGTTTCCCGCGACGCACCCAATCGCACAATATCGTATCCTTTTCCCGGACAACATATAAAATTTCTATTATCAGATATCTCCTTTGGGATATAAAGCCCCCTTTGCCGTGATATTTCCCGTGCGTTTCCGAAGCACAAGCCACATGACATACAGCAATGTGATTTGACAACATCTTGAAATGAATACATATTTACCCTAATGTTGCTTCTAAATCTTCAATATTTCGTTTCAGGATATCACCATTATTGATAGATTCGTACAGTTTTGTTGCATTGCTTGCATAAATAGCTTGATTTTCATCCAGATGAATTAATGCTTCCTTTAATTCATCAATAGATGACTGGTCCAAATTTAAAGACAAACCAGCATGAAATCGTTCAACAGTATTTTTTAAGCCCCAGACATCATTGGCAATGATTGGCAGGCCAAATCCGGAATATTCCCAAATCTTATTAGGCGCGCAAAATTCATTGTTCAAAGATACATGACTATAAGTCACCAAACCAAAATCGATATTAGAAGTAATCTCAAGATGCAGAGGGGCCGGAACATAAGGAATATGGTAAAATTCATAATTTTCAAAAAAATCACGATAATACTCATTATCAACAATAGGACATTGTACAGCTAAAGCCCAAGGGGCTCCCAATTCTTTGATTGCTGTAGCAATTGGTTTCAAATCGCGGCGGTTACTGATTCCTCCCTGATAAAATACAATTTTCGATTGGGTTGGAATTTTCGCAAATGCTTTTGCTGCCTGAATATTACTAATTGGCAATCCTTTTTGACGTGGATGATAATAAGGCTTATTGGGCAAAACAACTGGCGTTTCCTTCAATCGATACCAGGCCCGGAAAATATGAGCTCGAGTTTCTTCTGGAACAAAAACTTTTTTAGCAGCCAGGAGTAACGGTTTCAAAGCATGACGATATCTGGGAAATTGGTCATATAACTCCTGGATATGGATAATATAATTATACTTAAATATAATACTGCCTAAAGCTAATCCTGCATCTGCGGTTGCAATCCACAAATAATCGAATTGTAATTGACTCAATATTTGTTTTACTTCATTCCTAAAAAGCTTCCAACGCCACAGATTGCCAATTTTAGGTAATTTACCCAAATAGGATTGATCATTGAAGAAATAAATTTTTGCACCTTTTTTTTCTAAATCATTATGGACAGAGTGATTAGAATTTCGAACAATGATTGTCAACTCAACTCCCAATGTTAACAGATGATAACATACAGAGAGAGTAGGAGGCTGTTTACACAAATCATCTTTTAATATTAAGGCGATTTTCATATAATTGCTCCGATATTTTAATCTTTATTATTCAATTTGCTAAGCATATATTCTTTTTGTTTTAAATTAAAAATATCGTTATAACTATATCGCATTGCTAATCCAGCGCAAAACCACCAAAATTGCCACGTCAATCCTGTAAAAATTGGCGTAGGTTCAAATAAAGAAGAAATAAAGCCAGCTATTAGGCATGGAAATATAAAGAAAAAGCGTTTATCATATAGAGATTTATTATTTATAAAAGCTTTATAAATAATAAGAAAAATAATAAAACTATACCCCATACCCCAAAGACCAGTTTCAAACAATAATCGAACCCATGTATTGTGGAAATTGTATACAAAACCCATGTTTTGATATGCATTAACTCCTAATCCCAATAAAATATTATCTAATTGAAAATATGTTAAAAATATTTGATATTGCTCTAAGCGGTTTGATGATATATCTGAATTATCAAGTCTAAAAAAAGATTGATTATCCCAGATAATATACCCTAGGATACATGTAATTACAAGAGAAATAATAATAGATTTTAGCCCATTTTTTGAATTTATAAATAATATAAAAAGAATAGCAATCCACGATGCTACAATGCCCCCTCTCCCTCCACTTAGCAATTGAACTATGACAATAGGAGAAACAAGAATTATAACCTTTATGTAACCCTTAATTCCACTAGGCGGTTTATTAAAGAATATTAAAGAGAGGCCAATGAATTGACTTAGGCCGGTAGACCAGCCAGTTCTTCCTATACCAAAGCCAGTAACATACAAAGGAGGGGAATAAGCCTGCTGTTCATAGATATCAAAGTATAAATCATTGGGAATCCTCCAGCTTGGAATATCAAATAAGGCATTACAAATAATAATTGAACATAAAAGAAATACTATATAATAGATTGATTTTATGCTATTAATAGAAATATTTTTACAAAATCCAATCAGAAAAAAAAGATAAGATATAAGTAATGAAATAATCAAATGTACATAGCTATTAAGATCATTTCCATATTGACGCAGCATTAATAATATAAATAACAAGAAAAATACAATAAATATAATATTATTAACTGTATTTTTTTTGTTAAAAATATATCTTATATTTATTAAGCCAATCAATGAAATCAATAAATATTTAACAATGATAATTTTACCAAAACTCCCAAACCATAAAACAGGAGCTAAGGCTAATGATAATATTAATAAACTGTTACACATATAAATTATAAAATCGATTTTTGGGCAATTGACGCAATGCACAGAATAAATAAGTCGCTTGCAATGATGCATGTATGATATAACTTAACAGAATTGCGCCAGCTAGGCCGGAGGCTCCATAGCCTTGACGCAGAAAATAGTAGGAAAAAGCAACCGTCATAATTCCCCAAAATAAATTGAACCCTAATCCAATCCACATTTTTGCCCGGCTGGCAATTGCAGCCCCAACGACTGTCGCAATGGAAGTAAACAGCGTTGAAACAGCCAACAGGACCAATGGCGTAGTTTCATTGAAACCTTTTCCATAGAGCAACATGATATATTTGCCCCCGATGATCACCAATAATGTCATAAACAGAGTGATTGCAGCATTGATTGCAATATTCAGCAATAAAACCTTGATATAAGTCCGATGTTCTCCACCACCGTGAATGTTCGATAAGATCGGCAGAACAATTCTGGCTACCGCTCCCGGAATAAAAAGAATAATCATCTTCCATTGATCGGCAGCATCAAAAATTGCCAAGGCACCAAAACCGTCCTGCTGTACCAACAGAGTTTTGACATACCAGAATACCGGAATCACCATCAAACTGGAAAGCATCGCCGGAATACTGAATTTCCAGATAACGTTAAAATCCTCTGCTTTCAACTGATGAATATCCGGGATAATCGCATTCTTTTTTAAATTTTGTTTGATTGCCAGGGAATTCGTAACAGTCAATACCAGAAAACCGATCCCGTATCCCAAGATTGCACCAATGACACCCCAATAATAAGCTCCAATTAAAATGCAAATGAACTCTGAAATGCCAGCCCATACCGAATTGATCGCGATCGCTTTAAAGTCTTCGAAACCGGACAGTGTGCCGGTTTGGATTCCATTTATGATGCTGAACAGCAGGAGAACTCCGCCCCATCGAATGCCGCCGATTAACTCGGGCGCATTCATCATGTCGGCAATCGCCGGAGCCAAAAGAATGACCGCAGACGTTGCAATAAGGCCCGTCGAGCCTCCAAATAAATTGGTCAACAGATAAATAACCGCCGCCCGATCTTTGCGTTTGTCGCGATATTCGGAAATGTATTTTGCGGCAGTCATGCCCAACCCCATAGCACCGAGAACGACGAACATGTTAATCGTGGAACGAATCATGCCAAGTTCGCCATAGGCATTTTTTCCAAGGATTTGGGCGCAGAAGATACTTGACACCAGTAATAGCAAACGCTGAATTGCCGAGCCGGAAAATGACCAGAACGCGCCTACAGAAATTCTTTTTCCGTAATTTGATGCGTGAATCCGTCCAATTATCTTTTGACACGGTCCAGGTAAAAAGGCAAGCCAATCTATTGATTGAAAAGACATGAATAATTTTTACTCGGTTTTGTTACTCAAAATTTCAGCAATTCTTCCGCAAGCCAAGCCGTCGCCGTAGGGATTGACGGCCTGGCTCATGCTTCGGTAGTAATCCGGCTCATTCAGAAGACGCGATACTTCACTGACGATTTTATCGAAATCGGTGCCGACCAGCTTCACCGTCCCGGCTTCCAATGCTTCCGGACGCTCGGTGGTGTCGCGCATTACCAGAACCGGTTTGCCCAGGCCCGGCGCTTCTTCCTGAATGCCGCCGGAATCGGTCAGTACCAGAAAACTTTTTTCCATCAGGTAGACGAACGGCAGATAATCCAGCGGCTCGATGAAGAACATATTTGCCGGCGGCTCCTTGCCGAATACTTCATGAATCGGCTGGCGCACATTTGGATTCAGGTGCATCGGATAGACGAAATCGACCTCCGGGTACAGTTGATTCAACAGTTTGATTGCCGAACACATCACGATGAAGCCATTGCCGAAATTCTCACGCCGGTGACCGGTGATCAGTACCAGCCGTTTGCCGGCCGTCAGCCGGTTGACGTCATAACCGGCCTGCCGCAACACCCCTGACAAGCCGGTCTGCATCTCTTTCGATTGATTCAACTTGTTCGTCACCCAATGCAGCGCGTCGATCACCGTATTGCCGGTGACGAAAATCTTTTCATCCGTTACGCCTTCGGCCAGCAGATTCTGCTTGCTCAGCGGCGTCGGCGCAAAGTGATAGCCGGCGATCCGCCCGGTCAACTGACGATTCATCTCTTCCGGCCATGGACTGTAGATGTTGTGGGTCCGCAAACCGGCTTCCACATGTCCCACCGGAATCCGCTGGTAAAACGCCGCCAGAGCCGCCGCCGTCGAAGTCGTCGTATCGCCGTGCACCAGCACCACATCCGGTTTGGCCTGTAACAGCACCTCGCGCATTCCGAGCAGCACCCGGCTGGTGACATCGTACAGATCCTGGCCGGATTTCATGATGTTCAAATCATAATCCGGCGTGATTTCGAACAGATGCAACACCTGATCCAGCATCTCGCGGTGCTGGCCGGTGACACAGACGACCGTTTCAAATTGTTTCGGCCTTTCCTGAAAAGCTTTGACCAGCGGCGCCATTTTGATCGCTTCGGGGCGCGTTCCGAAGACCAGCATCACCTTTTTCATCTTATTTTTTGAACACTCCGCAGAAATCCAAAATTACTTTGTCTTCCGCGGTGGGCGGCAGGCTCTTGAATTCGTTGTGCGCCACCAGGTAGACGACGATATCCGCCCGTTCGAATGCTTCACGGTAGTCGGTTAATTTGAACACCTTATGTTCAGCCACGTTCGGTTCGACGATCAACAGCTCCGCGTTATTGCAGCCCTGCATCACTTTGGTGGTGATATATTTGGCCGGGGCTTCCCGCAAATCGTCGATGTTCGGCTTAAAGGCCAGCCCCATCATCGCCACCACCGGCGGACGGTCGTATTTCAATTCGAATTTCAACATTTCATTGTGAACTTTTTCGGCGCACCAGAATGCCTTGTAATTGTTCAACTCCCGTGCCTTGGCGATCAGTTGCGACTCAATCGGAAATTCCGCCGTCAGAAAATAGGGATCGACCGCAATACAGTGACCGCCGACGCCGCAACCGGGCTGCAGAATATTGACGCGCGGATGTTTGTTGGCCAGTTCGATCAATTCCCAGACGTTGATGCCGGCCTTATCGCAGATCAGCGACAATTCATTGGCGAAGGCGATTTGCACATCGCGCGAGGAGTTTTCCGTCAATTTGCACATTTCGGCAGTTTTGGCATTGGTCCGGTGCAGTTTGCCCTGGACGAATTGCGCATAAAATTCAATCGCCTTTTCGGTCGATTCCGGATTGACGCCGCCGATCACCCGGTCGTTGTGCACCAGCTCATAGATGACGTTGCCGGGCAGGACCCGTTCCGGACAATAGGCGATATGGATTCGAGCCTCCAACTCCGGACGTTCCGAAAAAATCAGGTTGCGCATCTTGTCGGTCGTCCCGACCGGAGAAGTCGATTCGATGACGAACAAATCGCCTGCTTTCAGCAGCGGCAGCACCATGCGGGTGGCGTTTTCGACATAGGATATATCCGGTTCATGGTTGCCCTTGAATGGCGTCGGCACCACGATGAAATAGGCATCACTGATTTCCGGCGCCGTCGCTGCTTTCAGCTTCCCGGCTTTCACCACTTCCCGGCACAATTCCTGCAAACCGGGCTCGACAATATGAATGATGCCCTGGTTGGTCAATTCCACCACTTGCGGATTGATATCCACTCCAATTACGTCCACACCGTGTTTCGCCGCGATGATCGCTGTCGGCAAACCGATGTAACCCAAGCCCATGAAACAGGCTTTCATCTTGTTTTCCCCTTTTTAAAACTGTAATTTTCTATTCAAAAAGCGCATCGCTTGACCGATGGAAGCATCCATTCTATATTCCAAGCTTCGCTGCGCCTTTTCAGGCTTCACCCGGCTTCACGTCAAAGCCGGTGATCCGATATTTCTTCATCAAATTTCAATTGCCAGCAGCGACCATACAGAATCCAAGCCGGTTATGGTCAATTGGATTGTGACGGCATTTCCGGTTCTTGCGACATAAACGAACTGTTGCCGTACGAGAGATTGCTTTCGTGTATTCGTTCCTGTGTATATGGCTGAGGGGATTTGCATGACAGTACCGCTTGAATACAGTCATAATTGTTTTCGTCATGTAATACCAGTGGATTGGTGGTCTCGGACAACTTAAAACCAACAGGGGGAACGCGCACATTCCCCCATTCCCCCGACTTCATGAAACGCAGTTCACCAATCAGCTTCTACTTACTGCCATTGATATCACGGTTCACACCTGACAGTTCGGTGCGATTTTCCCGCTTTTTGTTGTTATATCATCCAATCTAGCGACAACCTGTCCCGAAAGTCCTGCGCGATGCTTGAAATACGGATATTTTGGAGGCGGTAGAATCATTTTTACCCCAGGGCAACCGCCGGCGGACGAGGTTGTTGTGACAGCCACGCTTTAAATTCATACTTTAATTCGTAATTGATCAAAGAGGTCGCAAGTTTTCTGGAGAGAACCTGGTTTCCCGCGAAACGATTGCAATAGACATTGTTTTCATCAGGGCTTGCCAGAGGAGTCTCAACCTCATAATGACAGGCAATCGCCATCAAGAAGTCAACGATTCTCATATTTTCACCGGGAACATTCATTGTATTCGGAGGAAAATCAAGTTTCATATATTGAATCGCAAAGTTGCATGCGTCGGCAATATGGGTAAAAGTTCTGCGTTTCAACCCTAACCCATACATGGGAAGTTCATCGCCGCGAACAGCATTTCGCAAGTAGAAATTGAACAGCCCGGGAGCATCATCAAAGCCGAATTCATCGCCGTAAATCTCTCCCATCCGCAGAATATAGGTCAATAATTTCCCATCCGCCCGGCACGAACGCATCCTCAGATACAATTCCGCCGCCGCGATCGTCATTTCCAATTCAGAGTGGGGAGTCAAGGAAGCTTTTTCCTCAAGCGGTCTTTGGGAATTTCCCTCGCAAACTGCAAAGGAGGACGGATAGCAGAGATGGGATTTTAGCCCCTGGTTTACCAAATGATCGCACAACGATTCCAGTATCTTCAAATGAAGGTCCAGGCCGTCACGAGGATCCAGACAGAGTAAAATCCAATCATAGTTGCAGATGGGGAAGTGCCATGTTGAGTAATCCCCTGTAAAATATTTTGCCCGGGATAAGCTTTCATCAAGCTTAGTCGCACGACCACATCCATATACTTCGTAGCCGGCTGCAAGCCAATACTTCGTAAAGTGCGCCCCCAGATAGGTGTCTGAGCCGATGACAAGAATTTTATTACTCTTATCAGGCATTTCGAATACCATACCGAGTTTTTTTATTTCAAACTTTCTGCTCATGGATAAACTTTCCCGAATAATCGTTTCAGTGTCAGCCGGCTAATGGTTGACGCAATGCGATCAGTTGCCGGCAACTTCGCACCAATCGACAGGCAATTCAATGTGCAGCGACATTTGCACCGATTGAATATTGACAATTATGGTTTCTGTATTTTTGCGTTTTTCCACAATAGCGTAATCGCCTTTGAAAGCGCCGCGTCGAATCAATACGGGTGTATCTTTTACGATCTCCGGCTTGACCGCCAGTTTGTGGTCTTGCGCCAGAATTTCAAATTTCCGCACGAGCCGAAGTTCATTGAGTAAGATATCCGCCAGCGGTTCAGGAAGAAATTTCACTTTCAGCAATGCAGAGTTGATTCTTTGAATATCAAATCCCTGCGAACGCGTGGAAGCAAAAACATAGCCCGGAAACATCGGAACCTGGCGCTTGTAAACCCGATGGGAATATTCCGTCGTTTTGACAAATAGCGGAAGATAAGCGGGGATTCCCTGTTCTCGAAGCCCTTCGTAAAGTCTTTTTTCGCAGCGCGGTCTGGAGACGAAATACATCCACCGCGTATTCTCATACGGACAGAGCATTGCCAGTATCTCATCACCATTGTGTCCTGCATTACTCATAACTGAATTCCTGCATCCGGGCAGCGCGAAGCGATGCTTTTTAGGGATTTACCCAGCAAAAGCACCGTCAACCAGACAAAAAAAACAGCCGCACTCCTCAGCAGTTATGCTGAAGTTTGCAACTGTTCCAATGTATAAAAATAAAGTGTCGCAGAAGAGGCAAAAACTTCTCCTGCGACACAATAGTGGTAATATTTGTTTTTATTAAAATCAGAGAACGACAATGCCCTGCCGGGCACAGCGGAGTTCCGCTGAAAAGAGCAAAGAAAATCGTGACAAGAAAACTGGCACGAAATCTGCGCTTGCTTGCTTGCTTGCTTGCTTGCTTGCTTGCTTGCTTGCTTGCTTGCTTGCAAGAATGAGAGCTTGATAATTACATTATCAAGCTTCCCGAAAGACCTGAATTGCGAAACATGCCAAAACGAAAACAGCCCTGCGGTAAAAATTATATCTGCTGTTTGGGTTTGCCTTGTCATTCTCACTTTATCCAGATTCAATTACTAAAAATCAAATTTAATATACTGCCGCTTGAATGATTGTCAAGATGGCAATCCGAATTTTATTTACTAATAAATAAAGCAGTAATTTCAAGACCATAAGAAACGGTTCTTGCGTGGTCTGCCGGGACGAAATATTGAACAATTTGATTTACAAGAGAATAGAACCAGTTCTACTGTCAGGTCCGGAGGCGCAGCAGAAAATTCTCAAGAGCTATCTGAACCACTATCGCGGACTCGCCAGATCGTTGCTGCTGCAAGCGGCGCCTTTACTTCGGCAAATTATTGCGTCGGCTGGGACACCAGAAGAAAGGAGATGAGAGCTTATTGGACTTCACCAGCCTGCGCCATGCTTTCAATACTCCGCGGATCAGGCTACGGATGGAGAGTCTCCGGAACACCGGCGCTAACTTCAATACCGGGTGATTGTCGAGCGTCACCGGCGGTACGACAAGATTTCAGCGATGAGCTGAACTCGAGATGCCGTAGTCGGAAATGTCATTGTCTGCTGATAGCGGATTCATTTCAGAAAGTATAAAAGCAAGAGGGCCTTCTCCGAATCGGAGAAGGCCCAGAAGAGGGGAAAGAGAGGAGATTCTATTGCCTTAGACTGGGATCCCGGCCGCTTTGTTCAGCCGTTTGTATGCTTTTCTTGTAAAAATTCGGTTGCCGGACGGTTTTTTTCTTTCGAAGCCAAAGCGCTGCTTTGGGGCAATATGGCTTGATTTGTCTCGCATGGCTCCGGATTGAGATTTAAGTACTTATCCTGCCAGTTATTTCAAGGCGACAATTCCGGAGCAATGATACTCCCGACGATGGCATCTCGAGTTTAGCTCATCGCTGAAATCTTGTCGTACCGCCACCGGTGACGTTCGCCAAGTGCCCGGTGGGCTTGAGGAAAGCGCCGGGAATGTCCGGCGCTTTCTGAAATTGGTTCCGCCCGCTGGACCGCGTCCGGCCCGGAGCGATTATATTGTTATTTTTTTTGATCTGTTTAAAAGGGATCAGATCGTCCGGTTCGGGACATATTCTTCGACCGGAGTTTCAAGCACCAGCCGTTCGCTTTTGACCAGTTCGATATTCCGCCACTTGCCGGAACGGAACCGCCAGCAGATGAAACTGGCCTCCAGCATGATGTAGAAGGTCAGGAACAGCCAGACGGTCAGCACGGAGGCGTTCAGCCACAGGATCAGGATCAGGATGCCCGGCACCATGATGCCCCAGGCGCCGCAGAAGCTGATCAGGAAAACGACTTTGGTATCGCCGGCGCCGCGCAATGCGCTCATGAAAATGTATTTCATCGCATCGAAAAAGTTGTAAAATGCCGCACAGGCGAGAATCAGCCGGCAATAGTGCACCACCGTATCGAAATTCACTTTTTCGCTGGGGGTGTCCGGTGCGAACACTCCGGCCAGCAGATGCGGAATGGACAGATAGATGATGCCGCCGCAGATCATGTACAAGGTCGCCATGCGGAAAGCGCGGTAGGTCGTCCGCCGCGATACCTCTTTGCGGTTGCGGCCGATATACTGGCCGACGACAATCGCCGTGGCATCGGACATGCCGAGCAGCGGAACAAAACACATGTTGTTGATGGTCAAAGCGATCGTCGTGGCGCTCTGGGCGTCGGCCGGAAGCCGGCCGATCAGCATGACCACCAGCGTGAAGGCGCCGACGTCAAAGAATACCTGCATTCCGGCCGGGGTGCCGAATTCAAACAGCCGCCGGACGTAAGCCCAATGCAGTTTCTTGCAGCTCAGGGTCGGGAAGGTTTGCTGATCGACGGTGCAGAAGATGACGACCGCGCACAGAAAGGTGAACAGCGTACACAATGTCGTCGCAATGCCGGCGCCGTAGATACCCCAGGCCGGCGCGCCGAATTTGCCGAAGATGAACATGTAATCGAGCAGCACGTTGACCATGCAACTGGCGACGTTGATTACCGCGATCGGCAATGTTTTCCCGCGTCCGGAAAAGAAGGCGAACAGCGGTGCGCTCAGACAGACGAATACGCCGCTGAACCGCAACCCCCGGAAGTACTCCTTCTGCCGTTCGATGATGTCCGGATCGATCTGAATACTGTGCTCCATGAAGAAGTTGCCGATGAGCGGATTGACGAGGGCGATCCACAAGCCGGCCGCCAAGGCGACGTAAAATCCCGACCAGGCGGCCCGGACGCAGGAGACATACTCCTTGGCGCCGTACAATTGGGCGACTACCGCCGAAGTGAAACCGATCGTCACCGAGAAGAAACTGAACAGCGTGAAATATAAGATGCCCGACGGCAAGGCCGCCGCGACATCTTCCGGCGAATGCCAGGCCAGAAACATGCGGTCGACGAATTGCATGACCGTCAGGCTGGCGCTCATGATGATCAGCGGATAGGCGACCCGCCAGAGTTCCAGATAACCGCCGGGTTCCAGAAAATGACGACGACTGACATACCCCTTGAGGGTCTTGGGGGAGAACATTTTTCTGATTTTCCAAGTAATTGATAGAACGAATCAAGCTCGACAGGCAACGAAGAACTGTAAAGGCTGTACTCTAGCATGCCGACCGGCATTGTCAAATCGGCGGGACGATTTTTTCGCGCTTTATTGAGAAATCGGCGGAATGCCGGCCGACGCGTCAATAGTTCAGATGACGGCGCAGCGCGAAATAGGCCGATTCCGGCGAATGCATTTGATAGGCCGACGCGATCAGGCGGTGTTCCCGGCTGATCTTTTCCAGCCGCTGGCGTTCATAAGCGCCGTCGTCGAGAATATGCCGTTGCCGGAAGAATTCCCCCAGGGCGGCGGCGATGACTTTGAGCATCCGGCAATTGGCCGGCGCCATCAACGCGGCATGAAAACGGATTTCCGCCTCATCAATGCGGTCGAAATCCAGCGGTTCGGCACAGATAAGCTGTTCGAACGCCGAACAGTTCTGTTCGATGGCGTCGAGTTGGGCTCCGTTGGCTTTTTCCACCGCATCGCCGACGCACCCCAGTTCCAGGATCCGCCGCAATTCGAACAGTTCGTTCAGTTCGGCGGTGCCGGGGCGGGTCAAATGACGAAGCAGGCGCTCCAATACGTTGACCAGATCGGGTGCCGCGACCCGGATGCCGCTGCCGCGCCGGGAGGTGACCAACCCGAGCGCTTTCAAATAACAGAACGCTTCCCGCAACGCCACCCGGGAAACCTGCCACATTTCCACCAGTCTGGCTTCGGTCGGCAATTCGTCGCCGACTCCAAGGTTGTGCGTTTTGATATAATCCAACAGGCGGTTGACCACCTGGCCGGTCAACGTCATATCGCCGGCAATCAGTGCATTCGGATCGTAAGTCATTATTTAAATCCTATTCCCAAAAAGCAGCAGCCTCTCAACCCGAATTTTTGGTGGCACCTCCCGGCCGGGACGGCTCCTCTTCCGGCCCGACCGGTCGGCTGGCGCAGCCGGTCTCCTCTTGCCGGCTGCACCGCAATTCGCCCGCCGCTCCTCTTCCGGCGGGCGAACCGACCCGTTCAAACTTGCGCCTCCTCTTTGCGAAGTTTGAACCACCAATTCCGCCGGAATACTCCTCAATTGCCGGCGGAACGGTCTTCTGCTGACCGATTGGCCGCTCCTCAGCCGGCCGGTTCGATCATTTCGGGTTGAGCGGCTGCATCAAACATCCTGCTCTCCATCGTCCCCATGTTTTTAGTATAGCACAGTTTGTTTTAAAAGTCAACCTGTATAGTGAATAAAATATGATAAATTTTGTCTTTTTAGGGATTTTTGTCTGGGAATTATGGGATTTTCTCGATAATTAGTAATATTAATTTAACGATAGGAGACGAACTGGAGAACGCGACGACAATGTTGGACCATACTTTTTTGAAAGAAAGTTAGCGCTCCCTAATAGAAGCCGGATTGCATTTGAACAATCACTGGATATATTATACAATCTGAAAAATGGAAAGTTGCCTATTGATGGAAAAGATCGATATTTCAAGCAGCATGGAAGATTATCTGGAGGCGATCTCCGAAATCATCGCCGCCAACGGTCATGCGCATACCAAGGACATCGCCGATCGTCTCAGGGTGAAGATGCCGTCGGTGACCAATGCGTTGCAGGGGCTTTCGGCCCGTGGCCTGATCCGCTATCAATCCCACGCGCCGGTGGTATTGACGGCGCTCGGGGCGGAAACCGCTGCGGTGATCCGGCATCGTCACGCGGCGCTCAAGCGTTTTTTCAGTGAAATATTGAAGCTGGAGCCGGAAGAGGCCAACGACACCGCCTGCAAGATCGAACATGTCGTCAGTGAGAAGGTCATGTCCCGTTTCGTCGCTTTGGTCGAAGCGATCGGGGACCGCCCGGATTGCGCCGAACTGCGGCAGTATCTGGAGCAGACGATGCCGCAACTCTGTGCCGATTCGGCGGAAAAGCTTATTTCGCTGGATCAATTGCCGGAGGGCCGCCAGGCGGTCGTCGTGCGGGTTGCGGAGAATTTGCGCGGCGTGAAAAAATTTGCCGATCTGGGTTTGGTCAGCGGTACGTTGCTGCAGATGGAAGGGCGGGCTCCCTTCGGCGATTTGCTCCGGGTGCGGGTGATGGGCAGCAGCCTGTCGTTGCGCAGCAAGGAAGCGGCGCATATCTGGGTGCGGTTGACCGAGCAGTGAATCGCGTCCCTGCCGGGGATGCGATTATTTTTTGAAGATAAATTTAGTCGAACCTAATCTAAGGATTTGAAAAGCCGTTATGAAACCAGTTTATCGCATCGCCTTGGCCGGCAATCCGAATTGCGGCAAGACGACCGTTTTCAATCTGTTGACCGGTACGCGCCAGCATGTCGGCAACTACCCGGGCGTCACGGTGGAGCGCAAGAGCGGCCGCTGCCGGATCGGCAATCTGGATGTCGAATTGATCGATCTGCCGGGGATTTATGGTCTGTCCAGTTCGTCGCCGGAAGAGCAGGTGGCGTTCAGGGAACTGCTGGAAACCAAAATCGACCTGATTTTCAACATCATTGACGCCGGCAATCCGCAGCGCAATCTGTATCTGACCACCCAGTTGGCGGAGCTGAATATTCCGATGCTGCTGGTGTTCAATATGGTCGACGACGCCCGGAACCGCGGCCTGGAGTTCGATTATGCCAAGTTGGAACGTTATTTCGGCGCGAAGATTGTCGAGACGGTGGGATCCGACGGCGAGGGCATCGACAAACTGAAGGAAACGGCGCAGGAAATTCTGGAGACGGAGCCGAAACCGCTGCCGGTGCGGCTGCATTACGGCGAGACCACCGATGCGGCAATCGAAGCGCTGACCCGGGCGGTTGAAGCGCTGCAACTGCCGCAGTTCAACCACATTCCGGCCCGCTATTTTGCCATCAAATTGCTGGAAAATGACGAGGATGTCGGCCGGATGCCGGAGTTCGCACCGGTATTGGAGGAGGCGGCGTCCCGGCGGGAGAAGCTGACCGCCAGGCACGGCATCAACCACGAAACCTTTATGGCCGACTGCCGTTACGGCATGATCGCCGGCGCCTGCCGGGAAGCGATCCATATCAACAACGAGCAGCGGCGGCAGATTTCCGACAACATCGACAAAGTGGCGACCAACCGCTATCTGGGGGTGCCGATCTTCCTGATCATGATGTTGCTGGTCTTTGCCTTTACCTTTACCTGCGGCGAACCGCTGATGCAATTGCTGGATTTCTTTTTCAGCGGGTTGGCCGATTTCCTCTCCGAATACTGGCCGGCGACTTTTCTGCCGTTCGTCAAATCACTGGTCATCGAGGGGATTATCGGCGGAGTCGGCAGTGTGCTGTCGTTCCTGCCGAATATTCTGCTGCTTTTTCTGGCGATCGCTTTTCTGGAAGGAACCGGCTATATGGCGCGTGCCGCCTTCGTCATGGACGGTTTCATGCACAAGTTCGGGCTGCATGGCAAGAGTTTTATTCCGATGCTGCTGGGGTTCGGCTGTTCGGTGCCGGCGGTGATGGCGACGCGGACGATCGAATCGGAACGCGACCGGCTGACGACGATTCTGATTCTGCCGCTGATGAGCTGCGGCGCCCGCCTGCCGATTTACGCGTTGATTATTCCGGCCTTCTTCCCGGAAAACTTCCAGGCGATGATCATGTGGGTCATCTATCTGATTGGCATCGCGCTGGCGCTGGGCTGCGCGGTGCTGTTGAAATCGACGCTGTTCCGGGGCGAGGATGAAGTGTTCGTCATGGAGCTGCCGCCGTACCGGATGCCGACGATGAAAAGTCTGCTGATCCACATGTGGGAGCGGACGGTGATGTATCTGCGCAAGGCCGGGACGCTGATTCTGACCGCCTCGGTGTTGCTTTACGTCATCAACACTTTTCCGGAGAAGAAAACTTTCGACCGCGATTACGACGCGGCAATTGCCGCGGTGGAACAGCGCCAATTGCCGGAAGAGGAGCAGCAGGACCAGATTCAAACCTTGCGGGCGGAGCGGCAATCCGAAATTCTCGCTTATTCGTTGGCCGGCCGGATCGGCAAGGGGCTGGAGGTGGTCATGCATCCGCTCGGTTTCGACTGGCGGGTCAGTTCGGCATTGATCGGCGCCTTTGCCGCCAAAGAGCTGTTCGTGTCGCAGTTGGGCATTCTCTACTCGGTGGGCGAGGCGAACGAAGCATCGCTGCCGCTGCGGACGCATCTGCAGGAAAATTATACACCGCTGCAGGGATTCTGCATCATGCTGTTCTGTCTGGTGTCGATGCCCTGCATCGCCACGGTGGCGGTGGTGCGGCGGGAGACCAACTCCTGGACGCTGACACTGCTGCAGGTGTGCGGACTGACGCTGATGGCTTATCTGCTGACGTTAATCGTCTACCAGGCGGGTTCGTTTTTCGAGCTCGGAACGCATCTGATCGGTTGACGAACGCCGGTTGGCCTTTCACGCTCCGGAATATCCGGGGCGTTTTTGTTGCCGGCGGATGATAAAACTGCGGAATTTTTAAGCGGCCGATTTGCAATTCCCGGCAAGGGTCGATCTATTAAAGGGAGCGCGCCCCCGGAGGGGCGGCGGTCAAGGCGAGGAGAATTTGTTATGACGGTGACATTCGAGCAGTTTCTGCTGGTGATGGGCTTGACTTTATTCGCCGGTCTGGCGACCGGAATCGGCGGAGCGGTGGCATTTTTCAGCCACCGGGAACAGGATTCCGGCAAATTCCTGTCGGCGTCGCTGGGGTTTTCCGGCGGGGTGATGGTTTATATTTCGCTGGTGGAATTGCTGAATCAGGCGAGGGTGGGGCTGCAGGATGTTTACGGTCTCACCCGGGGCGGATTGCTGGCGCTCGGTGGTTTTGCCTTCGGTTTGCTGGCGACTGCCGTGATCGACAAATTGGTGCCGGAAGTGGAAAATCCGCACCACGTCCGTTCGCAATCGGAATTCAACCACGCCGTTTATGCGAGCCCGGAGGAACGGGCGCGGCTCGGCCGGGCCGGAATCATGTTTGCCCTGGCGATCGGTTTGCACAACTTCCCGGGGGGATTGGCGACTTTTGCCGCCGGCTTGTCCGGCATGGAGGTCGGCGTGCCGATCGCCATCGCGATTGCTTTGCACAATATCCCGGAAGGGATCGCGATCGCCGTGCCGCTGGTTTATGCCACCGGCAACAAAAAAAAGGCCTTCTGGTATTCGCTGCTGTCCGGGTTGGCGGAGCCGGTCGGCGCTTTGATCGGTTTTCTGCTGTTGCTGCCGATCCTGACCCCGACGGTGCTGGCGGTCATGTTCGCGCTGGTGGCCGGCGTCATGGTTTATATCGCCTTCGACGAACTGCTGCCGATGGCGGAAACTTACGGCAAACATCACATCGCGCTGGCCGGGGTGTTGAGCGGCATGCTTTTTATCGGCGCCGGTTTGGAATTTTTACACTGACGAAGTCGAGCATCGGTTGCGGCGGGAGGAGTTTGATGTGGAAATCCGATTGACGACGAAGGGCGACAGTGCCGCGTTATTGCGGATATACGCTCAATATATCGATACGCCGATCACGTTTGAAACGGTGTTGCCGTCCGAGCGGGAGTTCACGGCGCGGTTCGCGAGCATCTCCGGGATTTACCCCTGTCTGGTCGCCGGGGAAAACGGCCGGATTATCGGCTATGCGTATGCGCACCGACAGATGGAACGCGCCGCCTATCAATGGAACGCCGAACTGTCGATTTACCTCGACCGTGCTTTCACTTCGCGGGGGTTGGGCAGGAAGCTGTACGCCGTCTTAATGGAAATTTTGAAACGGCAGGGAATCAAGACCGTTTATGGCGGGGGTACCGTGCCGAATCCTGCCCGGGAGAAACTTCATCTGGCGCTGGGATTCCGGCGGATCGGGATCTATCGCCGCACCGGTTATAAATGCGGAGCCTGGCATGATGTCGCCTGGTTTGAAAAAGCGATTGCGCCCTGCCGGCCGGAGCCGGAGCCGGTTCTGCCGGTCGAACGGATTCCCGCTGAAAAACTGGACGCGCTGATTCGGAAATATCAGTGAACAACGCCGGTGATGCCGTTTCGCGGGAAAAAAACTTGCCGCCGATCCAAGACGGCAAGTTTTCCGGGGGAGGTTATTCCTGAACGTCCAGGGAAATCTTCAACTGTTCGGCCGGAGTGTCCGGTTCCCAACTGCGGACGTAGCGCAATTGCCAGGTCGCTTTGCCGGCTTTCAACGCTTTCAGTTTGTATTCCCGTTTGCCGGGGGCGCCCATCAGGGGGGAATCCGGCACTTTATATTCGTCCTGCGTCAGTTCTGCGACATCCGCCGGAATGATTTCGCCGGTCCAACGGTAACCGGTGGTCGGATTCTCCTCCAGTTCCAGAGCAATTGTCTGGCCGACGCGCAGATGCAGAATCGGGTTTTGCTGATCCGGTGAGATGACCACCGGCACCGGGGATTGAACGTCATCAGACCACGACGCACAGCCGGCGCCGAGCAGCAGCAAACCGGACAAAACGGTAAAAGCGGAAAAAGTTCTCATAAATCAAGCTCCTGAAACGGTGAACGGTTGGGCGCGGCCTCCCTGGCGGCGCCGGATTGGAAATTGCTGTCTTCCTTACTGTAGACCTCCTGCGGCCAAAGTGCAAGGAAACGTTGCCGGTATTTTTTTCGACGGAAGCGGCCCGGCGGGGAAGGGGGCGGCGTTGTCTCTCCGGCTGTGCCGGATTGAGGCGCTTTGTCCGAATTAACCTTAACAATGTCTTTATGGATATTGATTTTTGAGCGGAAAATCAGTATACTATTGATTGAGCTGATTTAAAATTAGCTCCGGGCGGTCCGGGTTTTATCACGATGAGACGATTGTCCCGCAAACAAAAACATAGAAAGGGTTGGAAAAATGAAGCAAGGGATCAAAAATTTTACATTGATTGAATTGCTGGTCGTTATCGCGATTATCGCCATTCTTGCCAGCATGCTGCTGCCGGCTCTGGGCAAGGCGAAGGCGTCGGCGCAGAGCATCAAATGCTTGAACAACGTCAAGACGATCGGGCTGGGAATGATCATGTACCGGAACGACAACAACAGCCGGATGGCGCCGACTCCTCTGGGGTATGATCCGGATACCGCCACCTACTGGCCGACTTTCATCGCGCCTTATACGATGGACGGACCGCGTTACAGCGACGCCGCCGCCAACATTCATTACTGGGACAACACCATGCCGGCCTATCTGCTCTGCCCGGCGATGAGCTGGAACGGCGCGACGGCGCACAACGGTTATCTGTCCTATGCGCTGAGCTTGCAGTATTCCGACGGCCGGCCGATTGAAAATGTCGCCAGCACCACGGTGATCAGCGCCGGCGATTCGCATGATTTGGGCAACGATGCCGGAACCCTGACGTTCATGCCGTGGGACAGCCACTGGTCGAGCTGGTACGGGACGGCGACCGGTTTCGCCAAACGGCACAATACCGGCGGCAACTATCTGCATCTGGACGGCAGCGCCAAATATTACAAGTGGGATCAGTTGCACAACGACAAGGAAATTTTCCGCGGCGGCGAAGACGAAAAATGGTGGTTTGAATAATCGGGAGGAAGCACTATACTTCATGAATGTTCACATTGGGAATCGAGCAAGGAACGGAAGGAACGGGTGATGAAATTCCGGCTTTGGATGGTGGGATTGTTCATCGGGGCGGTTGCCGTTGGCGGCATGGTGGACAATTCCGGCTTTGAAGAAGGTGAAAAAGGATGGCAGCCGTATTATCACGGTTATCGGTTGGTTGAAGAAGATGGCCGGGGAAGCTGTGCGTTGCTGGAACGTGACCATCCGGCCGGTCTGGTCTGGGAGGATGCCTGCGGTTTCAGTCAGGTTGTCAACTTTGAAGAACCGCGGCGCGGCCCGTTTACGCTGCAGTTTGATGTGCGCAGCGAAGAGATCCGCGACGGGGCGCCGGAGGTCAATATCGAGCTGCTTTACGTCAACGGAATGCGTGACTGGTCCAATACGTTTGCGCTATCCGACACCGGCCTTTGGGGACGGCAGACCCTGACGGTGGCGGCCGGAACGCGGCCGGTCAAGGCGGTCCGGATCTATTTCTACAGCCGGGCTGCCGGCCGGGTCTGGTTTGACAACATCGCGTTGACGGCGGAAAATCAGGAATTCGAGTTGGCGGTGGAGGCGTTTCATGCCGTCAACGGCTTGTATGGTGATCGCGGCTTGACGGCGTTCGGCCGGCTGAATTCACCGGCCGATTGGTCGCTGACGGTGGTTGACGCCGCCGGAGTCCAGGTTGCGAAGGCGGAGGGAACGGACGCTTATCCGGTCTGCCGCGATGAGAATATCCCCGCCGGCGATTTGGTCGTGCAGTTGACGGCGGCAGATCCGTATGGCGGCGGCCGGGTCGGGACGGAAATCCGGCTGGCTGCCGCAAAGCGGCCGCCGCGGGCGATCGCCGCCTGGAGCGCCGATTCGATGACGCGGCTGATGCCGGATGCGCTGCCGGAATCGGGGCGACAGCCGGAGGACGGCGTTGCCGTGACGTTGGCCCGGCGGGAAGCGGAGAGTTTCCAATTGGCATTGAAAGCGCTGAATGCGGACGGCTTCGGCGAATATGACGTGGAAATTGTCCCGCCGCGGCTGGATGGCCGGCCGGATACGGTTTTTCCGTCGGACGCGATTGCCGTTTACCGGCAGGGATGGGTGCGGCTGGAAAATGTGACGCAGCACCCGGCCCAGCCGCCGCAGGCGCCCGGCTGGACGCCGGAAGTGTTGCTGCCCGGCGGACCGGTGGAGGTAACCGACACTGCGGTGACGCCAATTTGGTTTACCGTCACCGCGGCGGCCGATACCCGGCCGGGAGTCTATCGCGGTTTGGTCCGGTTGCGGTCGCGGCAGCATCCGGAAGGGATCCTGGAGTTCCCGTTGCGGATTACGGTGTGGGATTTCGTGCTGCCGGAAATGGCCTCCCTGCCGGTGGCGATCGATCTGGATGAAGAAGATTTGCGTCAGGTTTACGGCGAAGAGCGTTTCCCGGAAATACGGCGGCGTTACTGGGATTTCCTGTTGCTTCATCGTTTTCCGCCGCAGCGCATCTACAATTCGGCGTTGCCGGACCTGGAGGCGTTTGCCGCTTACGCCGACCGGATACGGCTGTATAACTTCGGCGTCGATTTCGGGCGCGAAATTCGGCCGGATGCGTTGCGGAAAAAAGTCGACGCCCTGGCCGGACAGATGGCGGAGGTGGACCGTCATCCCGATTGGCGCCGCAAAGCTTTTTTCTATGGCTGCGACGAGTTCCAGGCCGCCCATCGTGACACGGTCCGGACGGTTTTCGGCATCTTGCGGGAACGCTTCCCGGGCATTCCGACGCTGTCGACCACCATGGTTTCGGTGGTGCCGCTGGAAGCGGCGGCGATCCGGGCGATGAACCTGGATTGGATTTGTGTGCTGTTTCCCGAATATGACGCCGAAAAAGCGGCGGCGGTCCGGGCGGCCGATCCCGGTTTGCAGGTCTGGGGGTATATCTGCCTGTTGCCCTGGTATCCGTATGTGAATTTCCGCATGGAGTTCCCGTTGATCGAAAGCCGCCTGTTCGCCTGGCAGTGTTATGAGCAGGGGATGGACGGCTTTCTGTACTGGAGCTGGAACGCTTACTGGCAGGAGGGCTGCTTCAAGCAGTCGCGCCGGCCGCTGGACCCGGATCACTGCGGCTCCTATCTGGACTGGAGTTTCACGACCATGTCGAAAGGGGGCGCGCAGGACAATATTCACGGCGATGGCCGGCTGCTGGTTTACGGCGTTGACGGTCCGCTGGGTACGATCCGGCTGGAAAATATGCGGGACAGTATGGAGGATTACGAATACCTGAAACTGTATGAAACCCGTTTCGGCCGTGAAGCCGCTTTGCGGCTCTGCCGGACCGTATCGCCGGAAAAGACCCGTTTCAGCCGTGATCCGCGGTTGTTGCGGGAAGTGCGGCAACGACTGGCGGAAGCGCTGCAGGCGGCCGAATTTTAGAAGGCGGGCTTATTGGCCGGTGGCCGCCAGCTCCTGCCAGCGCAATGAACTGGCTTTTCCCGGCGTATTGCCGCGAATGCGGTAATAGCCGGGAGAGTGGCCGTAGTGTTTTCGAAACGCTTTGCCCATCGCCGCCGCGTCGGCGTAACCGCAGCGGGAGGCCACCGCTTCCAGCGTCAGCGTCGGATTGGCCAGTAGCCGATGGGCGTATTCCAGCCGGACCGTCTGGAGCAGGCGGCCGGGGGAGGTCTGCAGCTCCCGGCGCATCAGCAGTTTCAACTGGGAAACCGAAATATCCGCCGCTGCCGCCACCGCATCGACGTTGGCCATGACGCCGCGATGGGAAAAAATGTACTGGATCGCCTTTTTCAGGGATTCGTCCTGCATCGCCAGCATGTCGGTGCTGCCGCGGGTGACGATGCTTTTCGACTGCGGATAGAGCAGCGGGGTGCGCACTTGCCGGCCGTGGAGCCGGATATCGAGCGCTTTGGCCATCAGATTGCCGATCTCATAGAGTTCGCCGCTCAAAGCTGAAGTCGGCGGATGGGTTTGCAAAGTCAGCACCGGTTCGTCGTTGTTGCTCAACAGCGCGATTTCGGCCGGGATCCGGCAGTTCTCCTCCGCCAGCGCCCGGGAGACGATCGGCAGCTCGAAAATATTCGGGACGAACAGTGCGCAGGGTCTGGGCAAACCGCGGAGAAACTGCCGGATCCGCTGTACCCCGAAACGGAAATTGCCGGGACTCAAATTGCCGCTTTCGCCGTTCCAGTACAATAGGTGCAGCACTTGGCCCCGGAGAGCCAGCAGGTCTGCCAGTTCCGCTTCGATGGAACGGAGGCCCGGCAGCACCGGCCAGCATTGATATTCCACCATTGCGAAGTGGCGGTAGCCGCGCACCCGGAAGTAATCGAAAACCTGCCGGGCCAGAACGTCGCTCGCGCCGCCGACATTGACAATATTGGGGCCTTGATGTACCGAACGGGTGACGACCGGCAGGGTATTGTCGTTTCCCAGAGAGTCCAAATCCTCGCGGTCGGGATAATCGGCGATCACCCCGTCTCCGAACCAGCCGCGGGGAAAGTCATAGTGGTAGATGTCCAATATCCACTCTTTGGCATTGGCGTAATTCGAAACGGCGCGTTCCAGCTCGGGATGGACGCGGCGCTGGAAAAATAGGATCTGCTTTCTTTTCATAGTCGTTCTCCGGCGAAAGTCTGTCATGCTCCCGACCGCATATCATAGCAGGGCCGACGTCCGGAATCAAGCCGCCTGCGATGAAAATTTTGAGGTTTGTTAGGAAATTAGATTATGCTTGATTTGAGCAAATTGGCCGCGCTGGAACTCCCGAAAAAAGAAGTGGCAATTTCGGTCCTGGGCGAAAAACAGAACGTGACGATTTCGGCATTCGGCGACGATATCGCGTTGCAAATGTCGGATATCAGCCACAACCGGCCGGACGATGCCGAATTGCGTATCCGGCGGCTCCTGTTCTCCCGGTGCGTCGAGGGAATGAACGAACAGCAGATCGAACTGCTGCTCGAAAAGGATGGACAGGTATTTACAGACATTCAGCTGGGAATGGGACCAGATTGAACAGGACAGGCGCCTTGTTTTCAAAGACGCCTGTTTTTACCTTTCCCGCTTGTCGGTCCGTTTTACCGGCAGCGGCGGCATCAAGTTCCTGCCATCGTATATAGCCGAAATGGCGCGCAATTGCGCCAGGCAGCAGAGCAATTAGGCATTGGAACGCCTGAATTCCAAAGTCGAATTGATCATCGGCACAATCCGGTTTCATCCGGATCGAACGCCAGATAACCGGTCAATTTCCCGGAATTCTTTTTCATCGCTCCATCATGCCGTTACTTTTTTCGGCCGGCCGCCTTTGCGGCCGTTGACCCGGCTGGCGGCGGTCTGCCGGGAACTTTTGCGCCGAATCATCTGGCCGCACGCCGGACAGCATTGCCCCCGGCTTGTTTCCGTCGTCGGCCGGGTCTCCAGACCGTTGCAATACAATTCTTCGGCGTCCAGGTCGATTGCATCATTCCAACTCACGCCATGCCCGCCGACATCGACCTTCACTTGTTCAAACAGGCCGGGAATATTGCGCAAGTCCTGAAATTCCGGCTGCACATCGAACAATGCTCCGACGTTATAGGCCGTCTGCCTGCCATCGGCAAAATCCGCCAGCAGCAACCAGCCCGGCAACGCCTTTACGGCAGTCAATTTGTGAAATGCCATTTGTCATGCCCTCTTGTTTATTCCAGCGGTGCAATCTCGCGGAATTTCTGCGTATTCCAGATTTCCAGCAGTTCGGCCCGGTGATCTTTGCCCCACTCCTGAACCATCGCCAATGCCTTTTGCGGCAAGTCACCCTCGATCATATCCAAAGTATCAAGGTCAAACATTCCGGACCGGTCTCCATAAATTGCATGAAAATGTGGCGGGTTATGTTCTCCGGCCCGGAAGTACATCTTGATCAAAATGCCATAGAACCGACAAATTACCGGCATTGCTTTCAACTCCTGTTTTTTTATTACAGTAATAATATAAACCAAATTTAGGTTATCTCAAGAGCCGGTCGCTATTTTTTTGTTATTTGGCGGCTATGGTTTCCGCGTATTATATTCTATCTTAGCAAGTAACTTTATATGGAAAGCGATTGGCCAAAACGGAAAACATTCGAACCCAGTCCTGCCGAGAAGGCCGCCGCAAATGAATTGAAATTTCGCAAACAGGCATATGAGGAAATGAACCGCCGACTCAAAGAACGCGGTGAACTGACGTTGAAAGATTTTCAGATTGACCAGGCGGCGGCAAAACTGGAACTGGCCAATAACCAGGCCAGACAAGCGGCGCTGAAAGCCTATAATGCCGAGCTCCAAATGGAAGGAGCCTTGAAAGCGCGGAACCGGGCAATCAAACGGGGTGCCGAAGCAACAGAGATTTTGGCATTGGCGTAATTCGAAACGGCGCGTTCCAGCTCGGGATGGACGCGGCGCTGGAAAAATAGAATCTGCTTTCTTTTCATAGTCGTTCTCCGGCGAAAGTCTGTCATGCTCCCGACCGCATATCATAGCAGGGCCGGCGTCCGGAATCAAGCCGCCTGCTGCGGAAATCGTTGGGGATCCTGCCGGCCGGGCAATGCCGGCAGAAAAATTCCCCGGAACCGAAAGCATTGCCGGTTCCGGGATTGGCCGGGCGGAGGCGCGGTTCAGCCCTGCCGCTTCAAGTGTTCCGCATAGGCGGTGTAGAGTTGCTCCGAGGCGGTGCCGGTCGATGCGATGGAACCCGGGCGGCTCATCAGGCCGGGGGACTGGTAAATCAGAATACGGTCGACGAACTGGCTGATGCCGTCGATTTGAGCTTTGACGCGCTCGAACGGCGCCGGCAGCAGAGCAGTTTTGTAAACTTCGCCTTCGAAATGGAATACTTCGACATCGGCCCAGAGTTTGCTCCGTCCGGCTTTGTCGTGCGCCCGGCGGAGTGCTTCGAAGTAATACGGCGTCCAGTCGAGGTTGGATTTTCGGACGCCGATTTCATCCTGGTAGGCGATATAGTCGATGTCGAGGCGTTCCAGTTGGTCGATAAAGGCGTCATCGGTTTTGGCCCGGAAGGTGCCGTACGGGGCGATCAGCGTCTTCTTGCCCGGCGTCAATTGATGCGCCAGCGCCGAGTTGTGGTTGACATAATCGATGAAGAATTCCTCGTAATAGGGATGAATCGCCGCTTCGTTCGGCCAGTACCAGCCGTAAAAGCTCCGGTAATGCCCGAACCGTTCGACGATTTCGGCACTCCGCCGGTCGCGTGCTTCCCGGATGTTCGAGTCGGTCATCATGGCGACCGGATTGCTCCAGTCGCCGAAGAAATCGTTGGCGACGAAAACCTTCAAATCCAGCTTTTCGGCGGTTTCCAGCAAAAGCGGCAGCAGATTGCGGCAGGCGATCGGATACTCCTCGGCGTATTCGCTTTCGTAGAAGGTCTTGCCGCCCAGTGCACTGGACATCAATACCAGATATTCCATGCCGATTCCGGCAATGTCTTTGATCAACGTCTTCCACTGTTCCGCCGAAAATTGCATAAACTGCGGATTCCAGTATTTCGCTTCCCAGCCGCCGCCATGTTGAAATTCAAACCAGCTGCCGTTGATTTTCATCGCGATTTCCTTTCCTGTCGTGATTGCGTGAAGTCCGGTTGTGATGTCCTAAAACGTTTTTGTCATTTAAACAATGATAATATAGAGAAGCGGTCGGATTTGTAAAGCGGACAAAGATGAAATATATTCAATACGATAAAAAAATGTCAAAGAACCGGCAGAATGAGGGAGACGGAGCTTGAAAATGGCCGCTGGAGCGCGGGACGGCGCAAGCGTCGATAAACGAACCGGAAGCTTTCATCGCCGCATGGTCGGAGGTTTGACCGCGGCGGCGGTGATCGCCGGTTTTCTGGTCTGGATTGGCCGGGTGGAGCCGAACCGGCTGGTCGTCACCCGTTATGAAGTGCAGTTGGAACAGTGGCCGGCGGCGCTCGACGGAATACGGGCGGTTGTGCTGGCCGACTTGCATGTCCGCCCGGAAGATTTGGACCGTTTGCGCCGTATCGTCGCTGAAAGCAATGCTCTGAAGCCGGATGTCATTTTTCTGCTGGGCGATTATGTCCGGGGACGCCATTGGAAGGATACCGCCACGCCGGAAGCGATCGCCGAAGCGCTCGGCAAGTTGACGGCGCCGGGTGGAATTTTTGCCGTACTGGGCAACCATGACTGGTGGCAGGACGGGCCGCGAATCCGCCGGGCGCTGGAAGACAACCGGATCCGGGTGCTGGAAAATGAGTGGTGTTGGTTGCAGCTGCCGGCCGGTAAAGTCCAGTTGGTCGGCCTGCCGGACCGGGAGACCCGGCAGTTCGATCCCGGCAGGTTGCCGGAGGAGTACCGACCGGCGGAACCGGGCATCGTCCTGTCGCACCATCCGGATGTCTTTCCGGAGCTGCCGCCCGAAACCAAACTGGTCATCGCCGGCCATACGCACGGAGGGCAGGTGAATCTGCCGTGGCTGGGGCGGCTGGTGGTGCCGTCGGAGTACGGCCAGCGCTATGCCAGCGGCCTGATCGTCGAAAAAGGCCGGACGCTGCTGGTTTCGAACGGCCTCGGCCAGAGCATCGCCCAGTTGCGGTTCCGCTGTCCGCCGGAGATCGTCGAATTGACGATCCGCCGGGCGGACCAGGCGGACCGTTGAATTCAATCTTCGAAGCGGATTTCGAATTCGTTGAACGGTTCCTGCTGCCAGGCCAGTTGGCGGGTGGCCGGGCTGGCGGCGAACAGCGGTGAAAAGGTCCGTACCTTGATGGTTTTCAGATCCGGAGAGAATTCGAGCAGCCGCAGCCAGCCGTCGCCGCCGTTGCCGTGCCAGCCGCCGCCCAGCGCCTGGGGGTCGAAGAGCAGCTGGCCGACGGTCCGGCCGGCGTCGTTGCGGTCGGTGGAATAAGCCGTGCAGCCGTCCCAGTCGTCCGGCGAGGAGATATGGCCGCAGATCACCAGCCGGATATTCGGCGTCACTTTGACCAGTTTGTTCCAGATGTCTTCGCCGACATTGCCGTCCTTGTCCACCGGATAACCGCGCCCGGTGAGGCGTTTGCCGTCGGAGCCGAGATAGGCGTGGGTCAGAATGATGGCGAAATGGTCGCGGTATTCCGGCCGGTCGAGCTGCGCTTTCGCCCAGGCGAGTTCCGCGTCGGTCGGCGAAAAGGCGACCGAGACGACCAGCAGTTTTTGGCCGGCCGGCGTCGTGAATTCATAACAGGCGTTGGCCAGCGTTTCGTCTCCCATGCTGTCCGGCCCGCACGCCTGCAGAATGCCGCGCCAGGCCGGGTTGCGGTCGGGCGTGAAGTAAGTGGGGAATTGGGTCTGCCGGTCGATGGCGTCCTTGTCGCCGTAATCGTGGTTGCCGGTGCAGAGAATGTAAGGCAGCTTGCCGTCCAAACGCTGCAGCAACGTCGAAAACGCCTGCCATTGTTCGTCGCCGTTTTGATTGTTCCGGCCAGGGTAGTGATTGGGATCGCGGTTCTGGTCGACCAGGTCGCCGACGACCAGAACCTGCTGGATGCGAAGCGGTTCGGCGTTCTCCGCCGTCCAGGTCAGCATCAGGTCGAGGATTCCCTGGTTGCGGCTGTTTTTGACGTAATTCTGGGTGTCTGGAATCACCACCATCGTCCAGTTGTCCGGTTCGCTCAATTGCGGCGGCCGATAGGCGGCGGCCGGTGCTTCCGCCGCGCCGAAAGCGTTGGAGGCGATTGCCGCGCCGGCGAAGACCAGCAGCGAAGCCGTCAGGTTTTTGAACATCATTTTTCTGCTCCCGAGTTGTTTTTTTCGATCTGCGGAAAAATGTATCTTCCGGCGGCGAATCATGCAACCGCCGTTGCCGTTCCGGCCGGATTCTCAATCGTTTTCTAACAAAAAAAGGTCCGGCAATGATGTCTGCCGGACCAGTCGGGTGGCGAAACTCAGCGTTGCCAGGCGGTGCTGCCGACGAGGGTCAGTCCCTGTTTCAGCGCCTCCGGTTCCGGACGGAAAATGATTTCCTGCGGCATCGGGCCGCCCTGCCGGTCGTATTCCAGGATGACCAGCCGGCTCCGCTTGGCCGTCGGCGCGAAACAGTCGGTCGCCATGTACAATTCGAAATTGCCGGGCGGGGCGGGAGTGCTTTGGCGGAAAAGAAGGCTGTCCAGCGCAAGCTGTTCCTGCCTGCCGTCGGCAAAATGAAGTTCCACGGTCGCCAGGGGACCCGGGCCGGTGGCCCGCATGAAGGCCGCCGCGAGCAGGAAACTGACGCCGTCGGCTTCCGGAGGGATGGCGACGCGGATCGGTTCGGCCGGTTCGGTTGCCGGCAGCGCGCCGACCAGTTCGAACGGGGAATCGGGATTGAAACAATCGCTCAAGTAGAAGAAACGCCAGTCCGCCCCTTGCCAGTAATGGGCGGAAACCACGCAGCCGTCCGCGGGAATTGCCGCATTCGCTTCGTTGTGGGTTCGCTTGACCACCCTGCCGCCGGAGACAATCCAGTCATCCCCGTAGAGATTGGTGCCGGTGCTCTTGCCGTGTTCCGGCGTATAGAGAATGGTTTCCAGGTGGCCGCGCGGGGCATTGACTTTGTCGACCGGTATTCCTTCTCCGGCCCGCCGCGGGTTGCGAAGCAGGATTTCCAGATTCCGGTTCCGTTCCAATTGCGAAACAACTTCGTCGAGCCGGAGCGGCCGGTAGGCCGGCAGCGGCCGGGAAAACGTCAACGGGCCGGTGCAATCGAATTGCCGGCCGCCGTGGCGAAAACTGCCGGCGGGCAAATCGACGCCGCTCCCGGCCGGTGCGCCGCCCGAGGCGGTCAGCGGTGTCATATGGCCCGGCGGCGTCAAATCCTGCCGCCGCAACAGAAGATTCAGAAAAACACCGGTCGTGTCGAAATCAAGCCGGGCGTGGCGATTCCAGGACAGTGCCGCCGTGTGGAACAGCGCGGCGCCGATTTCGGTCGGCCAGGCCCAGGTGGTGCCCAGAACGGCGTTGACGCCCTGCCGGTATGCCTGCTGCAGCAGTTTTTGGGTGGCACCGATTTCGAGCCAGGGTGAAACCCAGAGGTTCGGTTTGTCTTTCAGCCGTTCAAGTCCTTCGTAAAAGGGATGGTAATCATAATTCCAGAAGTCGACGATGAATTTTTCGTTGATCAAATCGGCGGCATGGAGCCGGGTGCCGTCCGGCTGCAGTTCGCCGGGCAGTACGAACAACATATCGTGCCAGAAGATTGGCGTAATTTGCTTGGACAGCAGATAATCGCCGACGGCATTGACCGTGTCGGCGAACAGCCGGTCCGGGCTTTTGCCGCTCCGTTCAGCCAGCATATCCAGCGCCTCGCGGCATTCATCGGCTCCGATGACCAGGTAAGGCGGTTGTTCGAAGAGTTCGCCGAGTTCGTCCAGCAGTTGCCGGTAGAGCGGCAGAAAATTCGGATCGGTGACATCCATGCCGAGGTTATAGCCCGCTTGATCCTTGAAGATCAGGACTTGCGGCGCGCGTTCGACGTGGCTGATGGTATTGATGCCCGGAACCGGTGTGATGCCGCGCAAACGCGCATAAGCGACGATTTCCCGGATCGCCTCCCGGCTCCAGGGGGTATACTGGGTTGCCGACGGCAGGCTGGTAAACGGGTAACGGCCGCCGAGGTCGAGTACCACCAGATTGAAGCCGGTCCGGGCCATGACGTCCAGATAACGTTTGACGTGTTTGAGTTCCGCCGCCAGACCGTCGGCGTGTTCGAACGCCAGTTGCAGGTGCATGCCCCGGATGGCGAAATCGGGCCGGTCGGCCAGCGTCAGGGCGGGGCCGGTCAGCGAACGGTCCGGGTTGATTTGCAGGCAGCCGGTGTCGAGCAGGCTCAACAACCGCCCGACGGCGGGAAAACCGGCCCGGGGAGAACCGAGCGTCAGCGTGATGCCGGAAGAATCGAGCTGCAGCGTGTATTGTTCCGGCGCGGCATCGTCCGCTTCCCGGATTTGAATGAGGCAGGCTTCCGGCGCGTCACTCTCGTGCCAGCCGAGCGAAGAAATCAATTCGGTCCGCAGCCATGATTCATATGGCGCTTCCGGCGGCAGTTGCAGCCGGAATGCCGGACCGAACGTGACCGGCGCGGCGGCTTCCACCGTCAATTGCCTGGGACGCGGCAGAATGCCGAACCGGATCGCGTCGTCGTTGCCCGGCAACGGCAGCAGCGTCCACAGAAGGAAAAAAACGGCAAAGGTTTTCAGTATCATAAAAAAAATTCAACTTTCTGGCAAATGCGGTTGTTCCCTGCCGGCTTGTCCGGCAGGGAGGAGACTGAAATATTCAGAGCTGGGTATTGGTGTCCCACCAGGTCGTCCCGGAATCCCATTGCCAGGGATTGACCAGATCGCTGTTGTTGGCCGCTTCACAGGCCTGCGCCCGGGTATAGTCGCGGACACTGCCGTCCAGCAGCAGCGCATTGACCCTGTTGCCGTGGCTATCCCGCCAGGCGTATTGATAGGAGACCTCATAGCCTTCGACCATGTTGTACGGCGCATAGTGACTGACGTAAATGCCTTCCTGCGCTTCGCCGGCCGATTTCGGGAAGCTGTCGGCGACGACGACCGGATTGGCGCCGATTTTGGACGCGACCTGCTGGATTGTGCTGACTTTCTTCGGCGTCGCCTGCCAATGGCCTACCCAGGCGCCCATCGTATTGAAGTTCATTCCGAGCGAAACGTTGTTCTGCAGTGAGGTTTCATCGTCATTCCACGAACTGCCGGAGGCGGCCGGACAGATGAAAATTTCTCCCGGAGCCGAATAGTGTTCATTCAGGAACGTCGGCCAGTAGACCCATTGATTGTCGGTCGGGTCCTGAACGCTGGCCGCCAGGAACCAGTCGTCCTCGTCGAGCGTGTACATGGCGAACGACAGGCCGAGCTGTTTGCAGTTGGACTTGCATTTCACGCTCAAGGCGGCGGCTTTGGCCTTGCCGAGCGCCGGCAGCAGCATGCTGGCGAGGATGGCGATAATCGCGATCACGACCAGCAGTTCTATCAGTGTAAAAATCTTCTTCGTTTTCATTCTCATTGCTCCTTGGGTTTGGTTTTCTATTTGGGAGAAGTATAAGAGAGATGGAAAAAAGACCTTTCGCTTTATGAAAATTAAACGTTTAATTCTGAACTATTCAAATTATATCACAAAAATGAAAAAAAAGCAATACCCTTCCTTGAAAATTTCGATGATTTTTCGGTTATGGAAAGAATAGAATTATGTTAGGAAAATTGGATTCAGGTGGAAAATTATTGGATTTGAAATATATAATCCGTTTTTGAAGAACTGGTTAGATATTGGTGCGGAGCGGTGGACTCCCGCTCGATGATGACTGGCGCGAAAATCCGGTGGGTGGTTTCGGTGACGTTATTTTCCAGCCGGTTGATCAATGTGACCACTCCCTGATAACCCATATCCTCCAGCCGGTGGTCGACGACTGACAGCGCCGGAGAACAAAAATAGCAGTAATCGCTGTTGTCGATGCCGAGGATGCTGATCTCGTCCGGGACGCGCCAGTTGAGTTTGGCGCAAGTCAGCACGGCGGAAACCGCCGACAGGCCGTTCCAGGCCAGGATTGCGGTCGGAGGCTGGGGCAGCCGATGAAAATAACGGATGCCGTACTCGCCTTCCGCCTGGCAGTATTGCTGTTCGAGCGACAGCTTCGTCGCGAATTTGTCGCCGCTGCACAGCAGCGCGTCGTCATTGTCCAAACCGAGTTGGCCGGTCAGTTGCCGGAAAGCCGTTTCCCGCTCCACTACGTCGAGATGCGGCGTGTCGACGCCGTGGCCGATGAAGCCGATCCGCCGGTGCCCCAGCCCGGCCAGATAACGCAGGGCGATTTCTACGCCGGCGTAATTGTCGAACATCATCGCGTCCAGGTTGGCCTTCCGGCGGTTGTAGTCGATGGCGACAACGTTGTGGCTGATGGCCAGCAGTTCGTCAATCCAGGCGGCGCTGTCCGGATCCGCATGCAGAATGACGACGCCGTCGATACGGTTTTCCAGCAGCTTGGCGGCGCATTTTTCCGGCATGATGTTGGAGTTGACATTGATGAGCAGCAGATCGTAACCGAAATCGCCGATCGCTTTTTCGACGCCGCGGAAAATCGACATCTCGTAAAAATTACTCAAATTGTGCCACGGCCCGTTTTGAATATACAGCCCGATCGTCCTGGAACGATGGCTTTTCAAACTCCGGCTGGCGTAGTTGGGCCGGTAATTCAGCTCGGTGGCGATCTCCATGACGCGCTGCTTTACCGCATCGCTGACGATGGTGGTGCTTTTGGAGTTGTTTAAAACCGTGGAAACCGCCGCTGTGGAGCATTTTGCCAACAGCGCGATATCCTTGAGCGTTGCCGGTTTTTTACTGGCTTGTGACATAAGTGACAAATTCTGGCGCCTTTTCATGAAACGTATAATTACAACCGTGCAATATAATCACCCGTCCGGCGAAAAGCAACAGCCGGTCATTTGAATTTTGGAATTTTGTCCCGCCGGCTATTTCTGGCAGGCCAGCCAGCCTTCCCGGCCGGGGAAGGGGCGCGGTTCGATGGCGCCATCCGGCCACTGCGGCTGTCCGGCCACCAGTTCGCCGAGCGTTTTGAACTCCCAGCCCTGTTCTCCGGCGCGGGTCAGAAACTGATCGAACATCGCGGCGCATTTGCCGCCTTCCGCCTCGGCATGGATGGTCAGCACGTTGGGGTGCTCTTCCTGCAGCAGGCTGAGCATATGGGTGTTGTAATTGTCGTCGGTAACGCCGTTGCGGCCGAGAATTTCGTCGTAAGTCGGCAAGGTCACCGGCACCTGCGGCTGGGGGAGGCGCCGGCCGTCGACGATTGGCATGAACAGCGTACTGCCGCGGCAGTCGCTGTTGAACCGGAAGGGGAATGCGGCCTTTTCCAGCAGCAGCGCGTCGTTGCAGCGCCAGCCCGGCACTGCGCTGGTGACCGGCGGTTCGCCGAGAATGGCGGTCAGGATGTCGACCCCTTTTTGCAACTCATTGTGCATCTCTTCCGGCGTCATCCGGTCGATTTTGGCCTGCGCTTTGTGGTGGTCGTAGGCATGCAGTCCGATTTCATGGCCGGCGTCGGCTGTCGCCTTGATCACGGCGCCGAGCCGTTTGCCGATCTGCGGCCCCGGCCAGGCGGTCCCCATCAGGACGATTTCCGGTCCGTACAGACCGGCGGCATTGGTGCGCAGCATTTTCCAAAGGAAGGCCGGCTTCAGCAGCCGCCACAGGTGCCGTCCCATATTGTCCGGTCCGACCGAGAAATAAAAGGTCCCCTTGATGCCATGTTTGGCCAGAATGCGGCACAATTCCGGCGTGCCGCGTTTGGTGCCGCGGTAAGTATCCACATCGATGCGCAGCCCGATCAGTTTCATACGCCCAGCTCCTTGAGTTGCGTGATTAAATGTTCCAAGTCGCCCGCCGGAGTCCGAAAGACATAATAATGGTCGGCAAAAACCTGTTCCGCAGCGCTGGCGAGCAACCCCGCCGGCAGGGTTTTCCCTTTGCAGCGGACGATCAGCAGGATGGTACCGCTCTGCGGCCAGCGTGTTCGGTCCTCGCGGATGACCGGAATTTCACGGTTCAGGTAAAACATCGCCGCGCCGGAAATCCGTTCCGCCGGTTGGTAAAGGTAAACTTGTTCGCCTTGCGCCATGCCTTTCAAACAGGATTGGAACAGTTGGCGCAGCGATTCGCGCTGATCCTGCGGACTCTGGATGGCCGGGTCGATCGACGAAAAAAATGCCGCCAGTGCGACCAGGAAGCAACCGAATGCCGGCTTCAAATGACGCTTGATCAGCCGGAGCGCGCCAAAACCTGCCAGCGCGGAAAGCAGCGGGAAGCTGAAACAGTTTCCCCAGAGCGCCAGTCCGATGCCGGCGACGATGAAGCCGGCGGCCAGGCCGCAAAACGCCCAGAAAAGAGTGCGTTCGAACCATTTCCGGCGGGTCCAGGCGAATTCCCCGGTCAGCGCCAGAGCCAGCCAGCGTCCGACCAGAACTGCCAGCCCGGCATACAGCGGCAGCAGGTAGACCTGGCGCTTGCTGGAAGACAGTGTCAGCAGCAGATAGGGAATCAACAGGTAACAGAACAGATAGAGTAATTTTTCATCGCGGCGGCGCCACAATTGCCGGATGGCGTCATAGCCGGCGAACGGCAGCAGCACCAGCCACGGCAGAAACAGGGTCGGCAATTTTTCCAGATAATAATAGAACGGAACGACATGGTCGCCCTGGCTGCCGGAAAAACGGCCGAAATTGTTGGTCCAGAATACCGTGTGCACCGCACTGCCGCCGGCGGTGTCGTGCAGCATGGCCAGCCAGGCCGCGGCCGGCAGCAGCGCGAGCAGGCAGGCCAGCAACATGCCGGCATACCACTTCCAGCGCAACCGGCGGCTGATCAAGCTATTTTCCAACACCATATAACTGCCGATCGCCGCCAGCGGCAGCGCCAGCCCGACCAGTCCTTTGGTCATGATGCCGCCGGCCAGCGCCGCTGCCGTCAGCAGCAGCCAGGCCGGTTTCCGGTTGCCGCGGCTGTCGATCCATTCCCGGAAGGCCCAGATGGCCAGGATGACGAAAAATGCCAGCAGCATATCGACCATGCAGATGCGACCGTTGCCGAAATATTGCGCGCTGGTGGCCAGGATCAGGCCGCTCAACAGCGCGGCCAGGTTGCCGTATCCCAGCCGGCGGGTCAGGGCGAAGACGACCAGGACGCCGCCGACTGCCGCCAGCGCCGACGGCAGCTGGGAGGCGAAATCGGTGAAGCCGAACAGGCGGAAACAGCCTGAAACGCACCAGTAGTAGAGCGGCGGATATTCCAGGAACGGCTGGCCGTTCAGGCGCGGCAGCACATAATTGTTGTCCAACGCCATTTCGGCGGAAATGCCGGCGACCCGGGTTTCGTCGCCCGACCAGATCTCCCGGCTGCCCAGGCCGCCGAGAAAAATCAGCAGCGACAACCCGAACAGCAGCCAGAAGCACCGGCCGGCGCGCAAGGAGCCGGCAAGTTCGGCAATTCGTTTGGTTGGCATTGATTCAGGCCGAATGGACCGGCTCAATCCAGGATGCCGAATTCACCGGATTTGACCGCTTCCTGCAGGAAGAAGTCCAACGTGGTTTCGATGGATTGCTCCAGCGAAACCGACGGTGTCCAGTGCAACAGCCGCTTGGCGTTTTTGATGCTCGGGCAGCGGTGCTGAACGTCCTGGTAGCCTTTGCCGTAGAAGGCGCCGCTTTCGACGACGAGATAGCCGGCGAACGGCGGGAATTTGTCGCGCAGCGGATGTTTTTCGAATTTTTCGACCAGCATTTCCGCCATCACCTTGACGCTCGCTTCGTTGTCCGGATTGCCGATGTTGATGATCTGGCCGTCGCAGCAGCCTTTGTCATTTTCGATGATCCGGTACAGCGCCTCGATGCTTTCGGAGATGTCGACGAAACAGCGTTTCTGTTCGCCGCCGTCGATCAACTGAATCGGAGAGCCCTGCACCAGGTTCAAGATCATCTGAGTGATCGCCCGCGAACTGCCGATCCGCGCCGAGGTCAGGCTGTCCAGGCGCGGTCCGATCCAGTTGAACGGCCGGAACAGCGTGAATTTCAGATTGTTCCGGACCCCGTAAGCCCAGATGACCCGGTCGAGCAGTTGCTTGCTGCAGGAGTAGATCCAGCGCTGCATCCGGATCGGGCCGGTGACCAGCTTGGAATTGTCTTCATCGAAATAGGCGTCCTCGCACATGCCGTAGACCTCTGAGGTCGACGGGAAGAGGATGCGCTTGTTGTATTTGACGCAGTAACGCACCACCCGCAGATTTTCCTCGAAGTCCAGTTCGAACACCCGCAGCGGATTGCGGGTGTATTCGATCGGCGTGGCGATCGCGACCAGCGGCAGGATGATGTCGCATTTGCGGATGTGATATTCGATCCATTCGCGGTGAATGGCGATGTCCCCTTCGCGGAAGTTGAAATTCGGCAGGCCCATCAGGTGCTCGATGTAGTTGGAGCGCAAATCCATGCCGTAAACTTCGTATTTGCCGCTGGCCAGCAGGCGTTCGCTCAGGTGGCTGCCGATGAAGCCGTTGACGCCGAGGATCAGCACGCTTTTCTTGCGGGCGGCCTGCTGGGCCAGGCGGGCGTTGGCGCCGAATGTCATGTTCTTGACGATGCGGGCGTCGGCGGCGAATTGTTCACCGGTGGTGTAGATGCCGTTTTCGAGCTGGGCGGCGTCGACCCGGACGGCGCCGGAACCGCAGGCGATGACCAGCGGATTGGCGGAGATGACGGTGCCCGGGGCGAAAATGCCGTCGGCGGTCGTTTCGGAGACCGCCCAGAAGAAACATTTGCGGTCGCCCATGAAGGAGAAGGCGCCCGGATACGGCCTGGTCACCGCGCGCACCAGGTTGCGCACTTCCCGGGCCGATTTGAACCAGTCGATCTGGCCGTCCTCCGGCTTGCGGCCGCCGAAATAGGTGGCTTCGCTCTCCTGCTGGATTTTGCGCTGGATATTGCCGGACTTGACCTGCGGCAGTACCCGGCCGAGCAACTGGCCGGCGGCGGCCACCGCTTTGTCGAATACGGTCCGGGCGGTGTCGTCCTCGGTGATGGCGAACGCCTCCTGGCCGATGATGTCGCCGGCGTCCGGCTTGGCGGTCATGTAGTGCAGCGTGACGCCGCTGGTGCTTTCGCCGTTAATGATTGCCCAGTTCAGCGGCACCCGGCCGCGGTATTTCGGCAGCAATGACCCGTGCAGGTTCAACGCCCCTTTCGGCGGCAGATCCAGGATATCGGTCGACAGCATATTGCGGTAATAGAACGAAAAGATGATATCCGGCTTCATCGCCCTGATCCGTTCGACCCAGACCGGATGGTTGACATCCTCCGGCGCGAAAACCGGGATGTTGTGACTGCTGGCCAGCTCGGCGACCGAACCGAACCAGATGGTTTCGTCGGGATTGTCCTTATGGGTAAATACCGCGGCAATTTCGTATCCGTTGGCCAGCAACTGTTCGATGCCAGTCCGGCCGATATTATGATAAGCGAACACCACACATTTCATGGCTTGACCTCCTGATCAGCGTTGCAATTAGAAAAATCATCGCCATAAGATAACCCGGCAAACCGTTTTTTGCGAACCGGCTTTCCGGTTTCTTCGATAAAAAGATTGATGCCGGCGGGAAATTCGGCGGTTGGCGGTGTATTAGTATTGGCCAAATTTGAGTTATCTGCAATCCGGAGTTGAAATGAAACAACGTCTTGTCGTCTATTTGTCCGGTCCGATCATGGATGAACATGCCGGACAGGCCCGCGCCTGGCGGGCGGCTGCCAAAACGCAGTTGGGGGAAGCCTATAAATTGTTGGACCCGATGCGCCGCATGTTCGTCGACCGCGAGGTGGACAGCGCCAACGAAATCGTCGAATTCGATTTGCAGGATGTCCGGGCGGCCGACATCATCCTGGTCAATTACAACAAACCGAGCATCGGGACGAGCATGGAGGTGTTTTACGCCTCGCATCACCTCGGCAAGTTTGTCATCGCCTTTTCGCCGTTTTCGTTTCAGGAATGCAGTCCGTGGATGGTCCGTTACTGTACGAAGATTCTCGGTTCGCTGGAACAGGCGGTCGCCTATATCCGGACCCATTTCCCGCCGGAAGAGCTTGGGGAATGATTCCGGAGGCGCCGCCGTGAAAAAATCCGGATTTTTCAGCGGAGCCGGGTTGCTTTTCGGGGAAAATTCGCTATAGTATAAGCTTTGAAAAATAAAAGCATCGATCAACCATCAACCTCAAGGAGTTTGGATCATGGCTGGCAAAGGAAGCAAACGCCGTCCGGGTGATGAAGCGAAGTATCGTGAAAATTGGGAAAAAATCTTCGGCAGGAAGAAATAACTCCCGATTTCCGGACGCGGAAAACCGCCGAAGCGCCGTTCAAGGCACTCCGGCGGTTTTTTTATGTACGCCCGGCATGGGTGATAACTTGACGGTGAAAGTCCGTTACAGACTTGGCAGTAGGAACTGTTAGCTTAAGGCAAGGGTGTCCACCGCGAGGTGGAATCTGAAGGAAGTCGGCGGCAAATTCCCGGCCTGACGAACAGAAAGTACATATAAGGCATTTGCAAGGCGGACGAGCTTGCACAACAAAGCGAAGTCCAATACTGCCCGAACCTTGTGGTGTAGATGTACCAGGCGCCTGGGATGAAAGTTATCGCTCTTATCCGGGGAGATCTCAACGGTATGAATGAAGCCGTGAATGCATGGTAATTTCAACCCGTACAGTGATGTGCGGCTGAACGTTGAGAAGTCAGCAGAGGCCATAGTACCGTGTTTTTTTTTACGGGAAGGGCCGAACAGTAGTCGATCTTTCGCAAGTGAAAGGTGCAGCATGTGTAGAGAGCAGAAAATCCGGAAACGGAACTGCCCGGGGATGGATAGGCTGGAAGCCGAAGAGAATCCGGGAGTGCGGAGCATGCTTACGCGGGAAACTGAAGCGAAAGACGGTGCTGATTTGTTTGAACGCATCCTTGAGCGTAACAACCTCAACCGTGCGTACAAGCAAGTCAAGAGAAACGGCGGAGCGCCGGGCGTGGACGGAATGACCGTTGACGACCTGTTGGCGTATCTGTGCGAACACAAGGAAAGTTTCCTTGAAAATCTCCGAACCGAAACGTATCGCCCGCAACCGGTGCGCCGGGTTGAAATCCCGAAACCGGACGGGGGGATACGGATGCTTGGTGTTCCAACGGGCATGGATCGGATGATTCAACAGGCAATATCGCAGGTCCTCTGCCCGATATTCGAGGAGGAATTTTCAGAAAACAGCTACGGTTTCCGACCGGGGCGTAGCGCTCATCAGGCCATCCGGCAAGCACGGAAATACTACAATCAAGGCTATCGGCGGGTTGTCGATCTTGACTTGAGCAAGTATTTCGACACCATGAACCATGAGCTGTTGATGGAAATGTTGCGGGCCAAAATCTCTGATCAACGAGTTTTGTGCCTGATTAAACGCTACTTGAAGAGCGGAGTCATGATCAATGGCGTGGTGACGCGAACGGAAGAAGGCAGTCCACAGGGCGGCAATCTTTCGCCATTGCTGAGCAACATCTACCTGACCGCTTTCGACCGGGAATTGGAACGCCGTGGACACAAGTTCGTACGATATGCGGACGATGTCAACATCTACGTCAGAAGTCAACGCGCCGCCGAACGCGTACTTGCGAGCAGCAGACGGTTTCTTGAAGCGAAATTGAAACTCAAAGTAAACGAATCCAAAAGTAAAGCGGGAAGTCCGCTGAAGCTGAAGTTTCTCGGCTTCGCACTGCGAAGTACGACGAAAGGACAGGCCGGAATTCGAATACACGAGAAGTCTATAGACCGCTTCAAAGCCAAGGTTCGCGAGCTGACCCGAAGGAATCAGGGAAATTCGGTGGAATATATGCTGTACAAACTTCGGCAATATACCGTCGGATGGCTCGGATACTATGCGATTGCGGACATGAAGATGTTTATGCAAAACATGAATGAATGGATTCAACGGAAAATTCGGACGTATGTTTGGAAACAGTGGAAACGAGTACGGACACGATTTACGCGACTGCAATCGTTGGGTATTTCCGAGGGAAAAGCGTGGGAATGGGCGAATACGAGGAAAGGCTACTGGCATATTGCCCGTAGTTGGATTTTACATCGTGTATTGCCGTCTCAACGCATTGCCGAAATAGGGTATGACGATATCCTACTTCGGTACAAAGCGTTGCACTCAAGCTGCTGAACCGCCGTATGCCGAACGGCACGTACGGTGGTGTGAGAGGACGCCCGGCCAACTAATGACCGGGCTCCTACTCGATCGGGTTTCCGGCCAGCGCCGCTGACTTCCGGCCGGGGGCATCGACGGAAACGGCCGCGTTTTCAGCGTTTCTCTTCGAATAATCCGCGGTAAACCAGGCCGGCCAGTACGGCGCCGATGGCCGGCATGACCCAGAAAAACCACAATTGCGCCATTGCCCAGCCGCCGTGGAAAATCGCCGGGCCGGTGCTGCGGGCCGGGTTGACCGATAAATTGGTCACCTGGATGCCGATCAGGTGGCACAGCGCCAGCGCCAGGCCGATTGCCACCGGCGCCAGGCCTTTCGGCGCCCGTTTGTCGGTCGCGCCGATGATGACCAGCAGAAAGAAAAAGGTCAGGACAATTTCCGAGACCGCACAGGCCAGGAAATTGTAGCGGCCCGGCGAATGTTCGCCGTAACCGTTGCAGGCAAAGCCGCTGGCGGCGAGGCTGAAGCTGTCGATGCCGCTGGCGATCAGGTAGATGGCCAGGCTGCCGGCGGCGGCGCCGAGAACCTGGGATAGAATGTACGGACCGAGTTCCCGGCGGTCGAACCGCCCGGCGGTCAGCAGGCCGAGGCTGACTGCCGGATTCAGGTGGCAGCCGGAAATATGGCCGAGCGCGAAGGCCATCGTCAGCACCGTCAGGCCGAAGGCGAACGCCACGCCGGTATTGTTGATATAATTGCCGGCCAGCACCGCGCTGCCGCAACCGCCGAACACCAGCCAGAACGTGCCGAAAAATTCAGCGGCCATTTTCTTTTGGATCGAAACCATTTGTCCCTCCCGAGTCAGATTGAGTTGATTAAGAATTGCTGGGAATAATTACCTTACTGTTTTTTAGGCTCTTTTCAAGACTGCGGGTATTGAAAAAAATAGCGTTGCCGGGTATTGTTTGCAGACAGAAAACCGGAGCGCCGAAATTCATGCCGTCGACATTTGAAAAATTGGATATCCTGGCTGCCGACTCGCAGTACGATCTGGCCTGCGCCTGCGGGACCGGCTCGCAGGACCGCCGCCGGCGCGGGCTCGACGGCAAATGGCTGTATCCGGTGCCGCTGGCCTCCGGCGGGCACGGTATCATGCTGAAAACGCTGCTGTCGAATTGCTGCACCAGCGATTGCGGTTATTGTCCCTTGCGCCTGGAGGGCAACGTGCGGCGCTGCTCGCTGACGCCGGAGGAGACCGCCGCCGCCTTCATCGAAATCCTGCGGAAACGGTTCCTGATCGGTATTTTCATCAGTTCCGGCATCGTTGGTTCGCCCGACGCGACGATGGCGCGGTTGCTGGCGGTGGCGGAAATTCTGCGTTATAAATATCATTACCACGGTTATATTCATCTGAAAGTCATTCCGGGGGCCAGTGACGCGGCCGTCGAGCGGGCGGTCAAAGTGGCCAGCGCGGTGTCGCTGAATATCGAGACGCCGGGCGCCCACCATTTTGCCGCCTTGTCGCAATACAAGGATTACCAGACCGATATCATCGACAAATTGAAATTGATGAGCCGCCTGACCAGCCGCGGTACGCCCGGGGCCCGGGTGACGGTGACGACGCAGTTCGTCGTCGGCGCCGCCGGTGAATGCGACCGGGAGATCGTCCGTTATATGGACGGCCTGTACAACCGGCTGAAATTGCAGCGCATCTATTTTTCCGCCTATCAGCCCGGTCTGGGGCGGCGCAATTTGCCGGGCGAACATTTCGAACTGGGCGCGGATGACCGGTTCGTCCGGGAGCATCGGCTGTATCAGGCCGATTTTCTGCTGCGGCGTTACGGCTTCGACGCCTCGGAGTTGCAGTTCGACGAGCGCGGCAATTTCGACTTGAGCGTCGATCCGAAACGGGCCTGGGCGGAGCGGCACCGGCATCTTTTTCCGTTGGATGTCAACCGGGCCGACCGGGAGATGCTGCTGCGGGTGCCCGGCTTTGGACCGGTGACCGTCGACCGGATCGTCGCCTTGCGCCGGCAGGGGCGGATTTCGTCGCTGGAAGCCGCCGGCATCAGGGGGGCGCAGCTGAAACATGCGGCTGGTTTCGCCGTCTGCAGTTGAGGATTTCCGGGGCCGGAAAGATGCGGCTGAAACTCCGGTAATGATTTTGTTACTGAAAAAAATGCAATTATATGGAAAAAATGAATTGACATTCGATCATATTTGCTTTAATTTAAGAAAAATTTACTGTTACACCACCAGCATTGAGGGAAAATGACAGCCGGTAAGTAAACTAATTTTTACAATTGTATCTGTTTTACTGAAGTTCAGCGGGACTTTCAGAAAGGCATCCTCTCCCAAAAAATCGCAATTTTTTACATCGGATGTATCGACTGAAAGTTACGCCTGCACCATGACAAGATGATGTGGGCGTTTTCTTTCTTATTTCCGATGTTGGCTTGCGATTGCCATGGAGAGGAATATGAGGGAAAACAGTCCACTTTTTTTTTTGACGGCATCCTCATCGGCGTTTCTGTTTCTGAATAAAAGAATTTCCCATCTCTCTCGAATGGTGTCGGCCGGGAGGTCCGGCCGCCATCGTTCCGACCCGCATTCCGTATGACGGTTGGGTCGCCGGCAAACGGTATTGGCCGAATCGTCATGCGGAATGTCTTCTTTCGGCGTTATCCGGTCTGGTCGGTCTTTTACAGGCCGACCGGTTCATTCTGCGTTTCGAGCTGTCGCGTCAAAAGTTCGACAGTCTGCTGCAGCTCCGCCAACTGTTGCCGCAAGTCCGCCAGTTCGGTTTCTTCGATGTTTGCCGGCGCCGGGAGCCGGAGACCGGCCTGCTGCAGCAGTTGGTGCTGAAATTGGCGGTTGCGGCCGGCGGCGATTTCGATCGAATGGTAATTGGCCGTATTCATGTCATCGCTCCCGGCATTGGCGATGGCGGTACAGGGCGAAGACGGCCGCCGCCGGCTCGGCCAGCAGGGTCCGGACGGTATAACCCGGATAACAGCGCAGCAGTTCGATGAGGAAACGTTCCGGATCGAAAGACCGGCCGGCCGGTGTCGCAGCCGCGGCGCCGGAAACCGGAATGCCGGCCAGGCGGTTCAGCAGTTCGATGCAGGCGGCGCTGTCGAGCGTTTCAACCGGCGGCGACAGATGACGGTTCAACAGCGCCAGCAGCCGCTGCTGAACGGCGGCCAGCCGTTCGGGACGCCGCTTCGGTTCGGTCAAGTCGGCGGAGACGGCTGCCGCTTCTTCCAGCAGTTGGCTGAAGAAGAGATAAGCGCCGAAACACAGCGGCCGGACGGCATGGTTCTGCCCGGACAATTGCAGGGATTGTCTTGACGGGATAAAAGCATTCATGGCGGTTCCTTTCTGTTCCGGTGAGGATGGATAACAGGGTTTTCACGGGTGGAAAAAATGTCAACAGGCTTTGATTTAATGTAATGATGACGAGCAACTTGGTTGTTCTGTTGCCGGACGTGGCGCAAAAAAATATGTTTTTTTCGTTGTTTGTCGCTTTATTTGTTGTTCAAAGTGGTTATATTTATCAACAGTACCGCCGGGTCTGGGTAGGACCGAAGGCGTTTTTTATAATATTCGAGTGAAACGACGGCTTTGACGAAAAGTTTGACGTTTTTCAAGATGTGATCGATGTGACTTAGTGATTCCATTCCGTCCGGGTTATGCGAAACCGGGTCGGGAATTCTCGATAAACCGGAGTGAGGTGTCTTGAGGGAATGAACCATTCACTTGCCGGGCGGTTGTTCTGTCGGCCGCCGGCGAAAAATGGGCCGCACGCCGGACGATGTCATAAAGAGCCTGCCTTGATAGACGAAAATTCAACGCTTTCCGCTTCAAAGTCTTGAAAGAGAAGATGGAACAGTTGAATTTGCAAATGGATTCCGGCGCCGCCGAGGCCATGCCCCGGACGGAACCACCGCCTCTGGCGGCGCGGTTGCGGCCGTTGACGCTGGAAGACTACGTCGGTCAGCGTCATCTGCTTTCGCCCGGCAAACTGTTGCGGCGGGCGATCGATGCAGACCGATTCACTTCCATCATTCTTTCCGGGCCGCCGGGCGTCGGCAAGACCAGTCTGGCCGAAGTCATCGCGGCGGCCACCGATGCGGAATTCATCCGCCTTTCCGGCGTCACCTCCTCGGTGGCGGATATCCGCCGTGAGATTGGCCACGCCGTACAGCGCCGGCAGCTTGCCGGCCGGAAAACGGTGTTGTTCATCGACGAAATCCATCGCTTCAACAAGGCGCAGCAGGATTCGTTGCTGCCGGACGTTGAAAATGGCAACATCCGGCTGGTCGGCGCGACGACGCACAATCCGCAATTCTATGTGGTCGGCGCGCTGTTGTCCCGTTCGATGTGTTTTCAATTGAAGCCGTTGAGCGAGGAGGAGATCAAGGCTCTGATCGACCGGGCATTGCGCAGTCCGCTGGGATACGGTGGGGAAAAGGTGGAATTGGCGGCGGAAGCGCGCGACTGGCTGGCGAAAGTCTGTGAAGGCGACGGCCGCCGGGCGCTCAATGCGTTGGAATTGGCGGTGATGACCACCCCGCCGGGACTGGCCGATCAGATCAAGCATGTTTCACTGGCGGCCGTTGAAGAATCCATTCAACGCAAGTTCATCAATTACAGTACCGACGAGCATTACGACACCGCCAGCGCGTTCATCAAGAGCATGCGCGGCAGCGATCCGGATGCGGCGGTCTATTATCTGGCCAAAATGCTCCACGCCGGCGAAGATATCCGTTTCATCGCCCGGCGGATTGTCATTTTTGCCTCGGAGGACATCGGCAACGCCGATCCGCGGGCGCTGCCGCTGGCGGTGAGCGCGATGCAGGCGGTCGACATGATCGGTTTGCCGGAGGCGCGGTTGATTCTGGCGCAGGCGGTGACCTTCTGCGCGACCGCGCCGAAAAGCAATGCCTCCTGCCTGGCGCTGGATGCCGCCGGAAAAGATGTTGAACAGCAGCGGATTCAACCGGTTCCGCGGCATTTGCGCGATCCGCATTCCGCCGCCGGCCGTGAGGAGGCGGGCGGCGAAGAATACCGCTATCCGCACGATTTCGGCGGCTACGTGGTCCAGGATTACCTCGGCGTGCCCAGGGAGTATTATTGTCCGACCGGCAATGGTTATGAAGCGAAAATCAAGGAACGGCTGGCTTATTTCAAGGCCTGCCGGGCGGCGGCCGGAGCGGATGAACATGGCAATTGATTCGATTGTCGAAAGAAAACGGTTGCTGCGCCGGCAGTGCCGTGCCTGGCCGGGGCCGGCGGATGGCGCGGCCGCCAGTGCCGCAATTGCCGAGCGGCTGTCGGCTTTGCCGGAAGTGCGGCAAGCGGTGGCGATTGCCGGTTTTCTGTCCGATGCGACGGAACCGGATTTGCGGCCGTGGTTCCGGCAGTGGCTGTCGGCCGGCCGGCTGGTCTGGCTGCCCCGTTACCGGGCCGGCGACGGGAGCTATGAAATGGTGCCGGTGGAAGATTTGGAAAAAGATTTGAGTATTGGAAAATATAAGCTACAGGAACCGCGGCCGGAGTTGCCGGCGGCGGCGCAGACGTGGTGCGATGGACATCTGACCTGGCTGGTGCCGGGAATGGCGTTCGACCGGGCCGGAAGACGGCTGGGGCGCGGCAAAGGTTTTTATGATCGGCTGTTGGCCGGGGCCCGCGGGCCGGTGATCGGAGTTTTTTTCGGTGACCGCGAAGTGGCGACCGTACCGGCGGCGGAACATGACCGGCGATTGGATGTCATCGTCACGGAAGCGGCGACTGAGCGGGTTAGACAAGAACAGGAGTTGGTGTGATGGATTTGAATTGGTATTGGTACATCGGACTGGGTGTCCTCGGCGGCGGCGTGGTCGGATGGGTGATCAACGCCGCTGTGCAGAAAGCGCGGAAGAGTTCCGCAGAAGTTCTGATCAACAAGATGAGGGAAGAGGCCAGCAAAGAGGCCGAGCATATCCAGCGGGAAGCGAAGGTGACCGCCAAAAGCGAAATTTTGAAATTGCGCGAGGAGTGCGAGCACGAACTCAAAGAGCGTCGCCGCGAGCAGCAGAACGTTGAAAAACGGCTGTCGCAGCGCGAGGAGGCGCTGGAGCGCAAAAACGATTCGCTCGACGGCAAGTTGAAGAATCTCGAACGGCAGGAAAAGGAGATCGAACTGCTGCGGGAACGGTTGAACAACCGCGAAAACGAATTGCAGCAGAGTATTTCCAAGCAGATCGACGAGTTGGAGCGGGTCGCCCAGCTCGATCGGGAAACCGCCCGGCAGATGCTGCTGGAAAAGCTGAAAAATGAAGTGAAGAACGAATCCGGGCTGCTGGTGCGCGACCTGCTGGAAGAAGCCAAGCAGAAGGCCGAGAAGGAGTCGCGCCGGATCCTGACCTACGCGATCCAGCGTTATGCGTCGGACTGCACCTACGAACGGACGACGGCGACGATCCCGTTGCCGAACGATGAGATGAAGGGGCGGATCATCGGCCGGGAAGGCCGCAATATCCGGGCCCTGGAAGCGGCTACCGGCGTCAATATTCTGATCGACGACACGCCGGAGGCGGTGGTGATCTCCTGCTTCGACCCGGTTCGCAAGGAAGTGGCGCGGCAGTTGATGGAGCGGTTGATCGGCGACGGCCGGATTCATCCGACCCGCATCGAGGAACTGGCCAAGAAGATCGCCAAGGAAGTCGAGGACGATGTTTATTCGGCCGGCGAATCGGCGGTGCTGGAAACCGGAATCCAGGGGGTTTCGCCGCAGGTGATCAAGCTGCTGGGACGTTTGAAATTCCGTTACAGCTTTTCGCAGAATGTGCTGCAGCATTCGCTGGAAACCGCCTATTTCATGGGAATTATCGCCGCGGAGCTGGGGTTGGATGAGCAGAAGGCCAAACGCATCGGCCTCTTCCACGATATCGGCAAGGCGGTCGACCATGAAGTGGAAGGTTCGCATGCCCAGATCGGGGCGGATATTTTGCGCAAGCACAACGAAGCCAAGGATGTCATCCAGGCGGTGGCGGCGCATCACGGCGAAGTGGAGCCGGTCAGCTTGTACGACGTCCTGATCAACGCCTGCGACACGTTGAGCGCGTCGCGGCCCGGCGCCCGCAGTGAAACTACCGAGCTGTATTTGAAGCGGCTGGAACAGTTGGAGAGCATCGCTCACGATTTCGCCGGCGTCGAATCCTGTTTCGCGCTGCAGGCCGGCCGTGAAGTCCGGGTCGTGGTGACGCCGGAGAAGATCAGCGAAGGCGAAGCGCAGATGCTGGCCAAGGACATTTGCCAGCGCATCGAAAAAGAGATGAATTATCCCGGTCAGATCAAAGTGACGATCATTCGCGAGACCCGTTCGGTCGAATACGCGAAATAACCCGGCGGCGGCCGGCTGGTCGGTGAAAGCCTCGAGTGAGGTTTTCACCGATATTTTTTTGTCGTTCACATTGATTTTCGGGAAAAAATTTTCGACTGACCGGGCAAATTGACTTGCAGAATCGCCGGAGAACCGGTTATCGGTTGCGGAAGTGAATGGATTGTTTGCCGGCGCCGGAACTGGACGTTATTCAGCAATTTGCGGCTGAAGATGGTAAAGAATCCGTTGCCCTGCCTGCCGCCGGAGCGCAGGATGATCACGACGGGCCGATTGACCGCGATCGATGGCATGACGTGACTCGTTCAATTGAAATCCGGCTTTTCCGACATCGACAGTTGCTGCCGCCGGAAAAATTCCGGCGCGATGCCGATCAGTTGCTTGAAACGGCGGCTGAAGTGATAGCGGTCCTGGTAGCCGAGGCAATGGCTGATTTTGTCGAGCGGCCAGTCGGTTTTCTGCAGCCAGCTTTTGGCCAGCGACATTTTGAAGCTGTCGAGGTATTTTTTCGGGTGAATGCCGGTAGTCCGGATGAAGGTCCGGCGGAATTTCTGCAGATCGAGGTTGCAGTATTCGGCCATTTCGTTGACCGTCCACCAGCGCATCGGGTTGACGGAGATCGCCAGCAGCAATTCCTCGATCGCGGTGCGGCTGGCGGTGATGTGGCCGAAATTGGCGCTTTTTTCATAAAAATCCAACAGCAATTGCTGCAGCATGATGCCGGCCTTCATGCGGGCGAAGCTGCCGCCGCGGGCGATGAGCTGACAAATCGGCAGCAGGGTGCGGTATTCGCCGATATCGACGAGACCGTTGTGAATAAAACCTTTCTGGCGAAAGATGTCGGCGACCGGCCCGGCGAAACAGACGTTGTCCTCGACAAAGCCGCGCGCATCGACCTGTCCGTAGTAATGGACGAAACCCGGACAGATCAGGATTCCCTGGCCGGCCTTGACTTTTGCCGGCGCCTGGCCGGGAACTTCGAAGATGCCTTCGCCTTCGTACAGGTGGGTCAGAGAGTAAAATTCAAAGTAACGCAGCTCATGTTTGGGATTGATCGTCCGGCGGCCGGAATTGGCATAGAGGATATTCATGCCGGAGTCGTAAAAGGGATCGGTATCGAGGCCGGCACGGGTGTTGCGGGAAAAATTTTCCCAGGGAAATTCCGGATTTTTTTCAATCGCGTTGCGTTTTTGCTCCATCGTAATCCAGTCCGGGGTTCGGGGCCGTTCGTTCTGGCAAACTATAACACCGCCGGGGAAGTTTTGCCACTGTGAAATTGGCTTGGCTGCGACATTGTTGCAAAACGGCAGCCCGGAACGGCTGTTGCCGTCCGGACTGCCGGTCTGTTCCCGCCCTGAAATCTTTATGGCTGGGTGGTCCGGTTGATGATCATGTCCTGCCAGTCGCGGGTCAGGGTGGCGAAACGGGCCGACCAGCCGGAGATGCGCACTGCCAGGTTGGGATAACGCTCCGGATTGTCGCGCGCTTCGATCAGCATTTCCCGGCTGACGGAATCGATTTGCAGATAGTCACCGCCGAGGCTGATGAAGCTTTTCAGCAGTCCGCAGAGCATGTCGATGCCGTCCGGTGTGTTCAGCAGCTTGGCGTCGAAGCGCAGATCCAGCGGGCAGCCGTTCGGAATCGCGGTGAAATCCACTTTGCAGAAGGATTGAACGACCGCGCCCGGACCGTTGCGGTCGGTGCCCGGCGTCGGCGCCAGGTTGGACGCGAGGTATTCGTGGGCGTGTTTGCCGAATGCGGTCGCCCGGCGCTCCGGCGCATAGGCCACTTCCCGACCGAAGGTGCTGATGCCGACCGGCCGGAGGATGCCGCTGACTTCCCGGCTGGGAGCGGCGGTTTTGACGTAGTCCTCGACGACCTGGACCAGCATGGCATCGCCGGCCGGCTCGTCGTTGCCGTAAAACGGCAGTTCATGCAACAGTTGCTGCCGGAAGGCTTCGGCGTCGTCGAAGTCCTTCCGCAGCAATTCCCGCAGTTCGGCAAGCGACAGCTTCCGATCCTCGTAGACCAGCTTGCGGATGGCCAGCAGACTGTTGGCGACGTCCGGCAGGCCGCCGGCATGGATGGCGATGACGTTGTAGCGGGCGCCGCGCATGCTGTAGGACCGGCCCGACGCGATACAACTCGGCATCAACAGCGACAGCAGGGGCGTTGGAAATTCAGGCTGCAGATAGGCGTCCGGCATGCCGCGATTGGTTTCTTCGATTTTGGCCGCCAGTTCCCGCAGGTAATTCTGATACAAGGCGTCGAAACTGCCGTATTCGACCGGAGCGAACAGCGCCTGCTGCAGACATTGCAGCGCATCGAACGGAATGTAGCTGAAAGCAGTCTGGCCGGGAATCAACACTTCCCAGCAGCCGTCGTTGGTGAAACGGCGCGCCTCTTCCGGCGGATAGCCGAATTTCTGCAACGCCGGCAGAATGACGTCTTCGTTGTAAATCGAGACGATGCCGCCGCCGCGCGACTGTACTTCGGCAATCCGGCGGATCAGCCGGTCCGGCGAATGTTTGCCGACCCGGACGGCGATCGGAAAATCGCTGATATGCAGTTCTTCGACAATGTCGAGGATCAGATAAGTGACTTCGTTGGTGAGATCGTTGCCGTCGGCGTCGACGCCGCCGAGGATGACGTTCTGGTAAACCTGGGCATCGCCGCCGGAAAAGCCGTAAAGGCCGCACCATTCGGTGCCTTTGATCCAGAAATGCGCCAGGATTTCCCGGGCTTCCTCCGGCGGCGTGTCGCCCAGGTAAGGACCGAGCAGTTCATCGACCCGTCCGAGTCCGGACCAGTTGCCGGCCAGGCGCTGAAATTCCCAGAACAGCCACAAGGACTGAACCGCCTCGAAAAAATTGCGCGGCGGATGTTCCGGGACATGCTTCAAGGCTTCGAGAATGGCCGGATAGAATTCACTGTCGGCCAGGTTGGCGGTGAGCGCTTCGACATAGCGGGCGACCCAGCGCCGCATGGCCGCGATGCAGAGCTGCAGCGAACGATAGAAATTGACCGGTTCCGGCCGGGCCTGCCGGGCGGCGTCGATGTCCGCTTCCAGCCCGCGCAGCCCGACCCGGACGGCATGCTGAAAGTCGATGGTGACATGGCTGACCGAAGGCCAGGGGGCTCCCGGCGTGCCGTGTTGCGGCGCTTCGCTGTAACGGGCGGCGCCGACCAGCCGTTCGGCCGGAAGCAACTCCAGCGGCGCCTGCTCGACGATATCCATCAGGTGTCTGGCATAAGCGAGGTTGACATCGAGATCGTCCGGCGGTTTCGGCAGCGGAATGGTGCGGACCGTCGCTTTGAAGTCGCCGCCGAGATATTGCTTGGCCAATGTCCGGGTCGCTTCGGACAGACGGATCGGCGTGGTATCGCCGAGCGGATTGAGTTGTTTCAGCATAATCGGACCCTCCGAATAGTCAGTGATTGTTGTTGCCGGGTTGCCGTTCTGTCGAAAGGAGCGGTCAACCGATTGATTTTTTTCTTCCATATAGAATAGCTTAAAATATCATTTTCGGCATATCCACAATACCAAAAAATATATCCGGGCGTCTCAAAAATTTGTAAAGCCGTTTTTCACTGCTATGTTTCGGAAAAGCCGGGAGCAGCAGATGGTGTCTTCGTACGTACAATGGAAAATGGATTTTTTGCAGAGCGATTCCTTCCAGACCCCGAAGGAGGGGGATGTCAGTTGCAAGACCGTCCCTTACTATATTTTCGCCCAGGCGACGGTCGGGCGCTATGAATTGTCGGCCGGGGAGGAATACGCCGATCTGGCGGAAGGAGAAGCGTTTCTCACCGGGCCGGACCGGCCGTTGCGGATTATCCATCACGTCAATCCATCCGGCGGGATCATGCGGGTGCGGTATGTCCATTTCAAATTGACCAATTTCGATGTGCTCGATCCACTGAGCTGCTACTGGCTGCCGCTGCGGGTGCCGCGTCCGGAGGCCGACGAGATCGGCGCGCTGGGCAGCCGGCTGGAGGCGCTGCAGAAGCGGGAAGCGACCGAGGAAACGACGGTTGCGCAACTGGCGCTCGGTTACGAGGTGATCGGACGGATTCTTCGGCTGGGGCGGCGGCAGCCGGCGGCGCCGCAATTGCCGGGCTGGCTGCTGCAGGTGCTGCAGTACATTTATCGGCATCGTTTCGAAGCAGTGGAGCTTGAGCGGCTGTATGCGTTGTCCGGCAAGTCGCGGGCGGCGTTTTACCGGGAATTCACCGCCCGGCTCAAATTGTCGCCGCTGCAATATGTCGCCAAAGTCAGAATGCAGGCGGCGGCGCAGTTGCTGGCGCGGGAACCGGATTGCCGGATTGCCGAGGTGGCTGACCGTTGCGGCTTTGCCAATCAGTTTCATTTCAGCCGGGTGTTCCATCGCTATTTCGGCTGTACGCCGATGGAGTACCGGCGGATTTTTCCCGCCTGATAAATCCCAAAGCAGCCGTGAGTCTCAGCGGGGATGCCGTGTGCAAGTCTTTCCGGGTTCGCTGTCAGGCCGTCCCGGCTGCCGCTTCGCCGGTTCGGTTGACTATGGGAGGCAGGTCAGGGCTGGTGCCGCAAGCGGCTGAACATCACCGGCAATGTCGTAATCGGCAGCCGGAAACTGCAAGTGTCTTTCACTAAATTCTGGACAATAATAATTTTTTTGGGGATCGGGTATTGACTTTTTTTATCGGATATGCTATAATGTAATTAAACTTAACGATAAATCAATAGAAATCAAACTGAATTATGGCGAGACGGAGCGGAGAAGTGCGTTTGAGCGACATCGCAGCGGAGTGCGGCGTGTCGGTGGTGACGGTGGCGAAGGTGCTGAACCAGTCGGGCGGCAGCAATACCCGGGTCGGCGCCGCGACGGCCAAAGACATTCTTGCTGTGGCGGAACGGCTGCATTACCGGCCCAATCTGTCGGCCCGCAATCTCCGGGTCGGCACCAGCAAGCTGATCGGGGTCCTGATCGATTCGGAGTCGGTGGGCGGGCTGGCGCGGATGCTGGCGGCGATTGAACGTTGCGCCGATGCGCGCGGCTACCGCATCATGGTGGCCGAGGAGCACGACAAGGTGTCGAACGTGATTGCGGGCTATCAGAGTTTCCGCCAGTACGGTGCGGATGGCGTGATCTGCATTTCGCACGATTATCTCGATGCCAGCGACGCGCTCTACAGTTTCTTCGCCCGCCAGCCCCGGCTGGTCTTCGTCGGCCGGCCCCGGCTGGAGAAGGCGGTTTACGTGGATGGCGCCTATGCCGAAAGGGCCCGGCTGGCGCTGGATTTTCTGTGGAATTCGGGGCGGCGGCGCATTGCTCTGCTGATCGATCCGGCCGGGTATCTGTCGCTGGACGGCCGACGTGAAGGTTTCGTGCGGTCGCTGGAGGCGCTGGGCGGCCGCATGGAGGTTAACGGGCGGATCTTCGCGGTGCCGCTCTCCGACATCACCATGGTGGATATCCAACAGGCGGTTGGCGCCTGTTTCGAACGGGAGCTGCTGGATTGGAACTGCGATGCGGTGATTACCATGTGCGACGAGTATGCCGGTTTCGTAATCCGGGAATTCCAGGCGCGCGGAATCCGTATTCCGGACGAGGTTGCGGTGATCGGTCACGGCAATGACCGTTTCTGCGAAATCCTGAATCCGGCCCTGGCCTCGATCGATGACGACCAGGCGGCGCAGGGGCGGACTGCGGTCGAACTGATCTGCCGGATGATCGATCCGGAAGAGGAGGCGGCGGTGTGGCAGGAGCCGGCTCCGGAAGTGCGGCCCCGGCTGGTCTGGCGGGAGTCCGCCGGCGGGAACCCGCCGGCGGAACTGCGCGATGAACGGTGGAAGCGATGAATGACAATCCAGAAAGGAGAAGGGGAGTGGACGCCTATTACCGGCGAATGTATGTGGAATCGAACGATGGTGATCCGGACCGAAATGACAAAACAATGAGTTCTGCGAAATAGAGGAAAAGTGAACAGGAAGCAGTTTGAGCCACCGGCAAAAGCTTTGAAAACAAGCAAACAGTACGAGTTGGTGCAGAATTGGGTAAAAAATCGCTGAAAAAAGGCGTGAAGAATTAAGGCGGATGTGAATTCGCCGGGGTTGATTGAAAAATTTGAGATTATCGCGAAGCTATGCGGCGTCAGCAAACGATTTGTAACAGCGGATTTTGTCCGGCTGTTCGAGAATGAATGCGGCGGCGACGGCGGTGAGCGCGAGCGTCAGATGTGCAATGCTCATCTGGTTGCGGATGGCTCGGTAATTGAAATGCGTGGTCTGTTCGACCTCGCGCGAGCCGAGGCGCGAGAAATAGCGTTCGACGCCGGTACGTTTGGTATAAGTCTCTTTGTACCATGCGCTTTGGCGCGGGACCTGGGCGCGTGCATCATCGGTAACGTCGATGTAAGCGGTACAGCCATAGCGGCTGCCGGTACAGAATCGTTGATGATTGCAAGGGCATTGGCCAGGTAATTCGGCTTTTTCCGGGCGCGTTCCGGCGATGATCGGACAGCGGAATTTCTTGCGGGTGCGGCCTTCGCTCTTGGTGATGCATGAATATTTCATTTCGAGTCCGCCGGGACAGATGGGACAGCCTTTTTCGCCGAGAAGTTTGGCCGCTTGCTGGTTGCGCGGATTGATTGGGATGCATGCTTGGCCTTTGATTTCGTCCTTGATAAAGTCGTAGAATTGGCGGTGGTCATAGGCGGAATCGGCGATAAAAACTCGGCCTTTCTTCTGTCCGTAGACCCGTTTGAGTTTGCGTAAGAGCGAGTGCGCAATCTGTTCGTCGGCGATGTTGTTCGGCTTGGTGATTTCGACCAGCGGAACGCCTTCTTCGGAGACCAATACGTGCGTCCGGAAGCCCCAGAAAAAGCTGAATTGCTTGCCCGTGCCGAATGGCTGTTTCAAGTAAGAATAATAGCCGAGAGTCGCTTTGGGATTGCGGGGGATTTTATCCTCTTTATCCAATGAGCGACTCGGATTTTTGGGATTGTTGTGCTTGGTATTGGCCATGACCGGTTTGGAATCGACGATCAGGACGTCAAGCGAAACCACGCCGCCGCCGATCAGCGACTGAACCGCCGCATGATGAATCGCCTGGATTTCGGAATTTTTTGTCTTGCTCAGGAATGTATAAAAACGGGACGAGTCCGGCAGCGAATCATACTGGAAACCGATCATTTCGCAGATCACCGGATTCCGTTGCAGATTGCGCAAGAGCTCCGGAATGCTTTTGATTTCCTCCGCGTGCTTGTAAACGTATGCTTTGAGGTAAGCCAAATCTCCATAGCCGATACGACCAGGACCTTTCTTCTTAGCGACACTAGCATGAGATTCTTCCAGCGCAAGAAACAGGCTCTCGTATTTGGAGTTGGCGTACCCGCGATAATCGCAGAATAAAGATAGTTGCATTGGTTTTTATTCCTCCTTCTGGAGTTATGATTTTGATTGCTAGAAGATTACAATATAATTTCAGTTGGAGGATTTTTCAAATTTCAATGCATTGTAAATAGTTAAAAATAAATAATTTAATGTATTTCGCAGAATGCACAAATGACAAAACAAAGTAAGGAGTCAAAGATGAAACGGATGAAAATGTTTACATTGATTGAATTGCTGGTCGTAATTGCTATTATAGCTATTCTTGCCAGCATGCTGTTGCCGGCTCTCGGCAAAGCCAAAGCCAAGGCTCAGGCGGTCAAATGCATCGGCAATCTGAAGCAGCTCGGTGTGGTGCTGCTGCTCTATGCCGATGACAACGCGGACTTCGGACCGCCGGCCAATGATCGGATCAAGGGCGGTGGCGGCGATTACTGGTGGCCGACTTTTCTGGAAGAATACGGTCCGGCAAGCAGTTGGAGTTCGGATGCCGGCAAGCGCGGACTCACCCATTGTCCGGCCTTTTCCGGCGATCCCAATCTGGCCGGGATGAGTTACGGGATCAATCAGGATATCTCCGGGTACCGGAATGTCGACGATGCCCTGGGCGGAATCGCCCTTTCACGGATCAATGTGCCCAGCGGGAAAATCTATCTCGCCGATACCGCGGGCATTGCGATTATCCACGCCGGGAGCACGGCTCCGGATGTGTTCAATCTGCGCCATAACAACCGCCTGAACGGCTTGTGCGTGGATGGCCATGTGGAAAGTCTGCAGAGCGATCCCAAATCCCTGGATCCGCGGATGCCGTTCGGCTGGCGATCGACCTGGCTCTACCCTTTGATCGGCGACAATGTGTGGTGAAGCGATGTCGGGAAAATGGTTGATCGGAATCGGGGCGGCATTGGGGCTGATCCTGTTGGGCCGGGGCGCTGCGGCGGATATTCCGGAGTATTACCGGGTGCTTTCGGTACGGCCGCCGGCCTTGGCGGAGAGTGCTCCGCCCGTCGGCACGGAGGATCCGGAGCCGGGCGGGGCGGAGGCGGCTGCCGGATTGGTCTGGACCTGGGACGGCATTGGTGTTGATCCCCAGCCGGGCCGGGCCTGGAGCGGCATGGAAAGACGCCGTTCACTGCGCGCTTTTCTGGCTCCCGGCGAATTCCGCCGCTTCTGGCTTGCCGTCCGGCTCCTGGACGAAGGCGGAACTGTTGAAGTGAAAGCCGGGGCGCTGGCCGATGGCGCCGGCAATCGGATTGCGCCGGAGAACATTCTGTTTCAACGGGTCTATTATGCTTTGGAACGGAAAATCTGGGATGACCGGAATTGTTTTCCAGTTGCCGATGGCCCGTGGCAGTGCCGGCTGGGGGAGACGTTCTGGATCCTGACCACGATTCATGTCCCGGAGAACACTCCGGCCGGGAATTATGCCGGCGTCTTTTCGCTGGCGGCGGGAGAGCGCTCGGTGGAGATCCCGGTGGAACTGGCGGTGCTGGCGCGGCCGGTTCCGGCGCCGGAGATGCCGTTCGGCGCTTTCATGCCGGGACATTATCATCGGGAAAGCGAGGGCTGTTACGTAAATTATGCGCCGGAATGGCAGACTCCGGAAAATCTGGAACGCTGGGTGCGGCTCTGGAAAAGCCGGGGACTGAACAGTCCTTTCCTTTTTCACCTTTATGCCGACATCGAGATGGTCGACGGTGAAATCCGGTTGGACATTCCATTCCTGAACGACCTGATCAAGCTGATGCGGCAGTATGAAATGCCGGGGCCGCTGCTGCTGGATATGCGCCATCTGAGCTGGTGGAGTCATGCGGTGGCCTTGAAATTAGCTGCTTCCGGCGAATCGCCGGATCACGCCACCCCCGGAGTCCGGGGCCCCGACGGCCTGTCGCTGGCCGACACCGGAACCCGGGAGTTTCCCGCGGCGGCGAAGGAGATCTTCCGTCGGACCATGGAGGCGTTTGTCTCCCGGTATGGCGATTGCGGGATTCCCTTGCTCTATTTGAGCGAGGAGGAGATCGGCTATCACCAGATCAACGGATTTTTCAACACCAAAACTGTGGGGTATGAAACCTTCAATCCGGTGCTGGCCGACGTGGTGGGCATGGATCGGGTGTGCCTGGTCGACAACTCTCAGGGTTATGGTTATCCTGGGATCGACCGCGGCGCGCGTGACGGAGTGCCGTTCCGCTCCTACAATAATTGGACCGAGGAGGCCCTGGCGCGGGCCCGGCGGGACGGCGCACAGGTCTGGCTGTACAACGGCGGCTGGTCGCGTCCGATCGCCGCCTACCTGATGCGGCTGGGAGCACGCGCTTTCCATCAATGGGCCGACGGCTGGTGGGATCCGGGGTATGGGTATTGGCTGGGTACGGCGGTGAATGCCGACGGCGCTTTGAGTTCGTTGCAACTGGAGCGGACCGTGGAGGGCATGAACGACCTGGGTTATTTCAAATTGCTGGATGAATGGCAGGAAAAAGCGTTGGCGGCAGGATTGGCGGAGGAGGCGGAATCGCTGGCGCAGTTGCGGCGGGAACTTTTCGGGGGGCTGCCGGTGAACGCTGAGGAGTTTCAGAAGAGTTTTGCCGGAATCTCCGATGACGAACTGGATCGGATGCGCTGGAAGTGTGTACTGGCGGTCAGCCGGGTGCAACAGGCTGTCGGAGAAACACCGTTGTGGCGGGAAAACAGGCCGCCGCCGGAGGCCCCCGAGTGGACCGGGCGGGTCAGGGTCGGTCGAAGCGGCGGGGAAGGCAGCGGCTCGGAAATGGTGGCTCTGGAAATTGCCTCGCCTCCGGTGGTCCTGGACGGCCGGTGCGATGAAGCCGCCTGGGACGGGGCGGCTTGGAGCGGTTCTTTCCGCTGGACGGCGAACCAGGAGGCGCGCATGCGGGCCGCGGCGTCGAGTCAGGAGGAGTTTGAACGGATGGATCCGCCCAGCGGCTCTGCTTTTCGGGTGCTTTACGATACGGCCGGGCTGTATTTTTACTGCGGCGTCAACCATACCGGTCCGGAAAACTCCCGGCAGGAAGATGACGATCCGGAAATCTGGTCGGACGACGTCGTTGAATTTTTCTGGCAGGCGCCGAAGGGGGCAGAATGGCATTTGATCGTCAATTCGCGCGGAGCCCGGACCCTGTTCCGCAATGGGACTGCGGTGCCGGACAACGCGGTGCGCACCGCCGTCTCGGCGCCGCTGAACGGCTCCGGCGGCGTAGGATGTGAAATTTTCATTCCCTGGACGACGATGGAATGTTCCGAAAAGCCGGCAAACGATACGGCATGGCGTTTCAACGTCTGCCGCAACTTCAACAGTTGGAATCAGCTTTCCAGTTGGGCGCAGGTCGATTCGAGTTTTGAACTGGCTGACGGCCGGTTGCTCTTCGGTGGTGTGCCGGCGTCCGGCGACTTGAAAATCACCGGTGTGAATGCCGAACTGGGCGTCGGGCTCAACCGCATGGAACTGAACTGGCCGCGGAGCGGCGTCTTGCAGTTGGAAATCCGGGATGCGGCGAATCAACCGGTGCTGCAGGAGACCGTCCCGGCCGGTGAAGGAACGGTGGTTACCCTGCCGGTTGGACCCGGCGCCGCGGCGGGCCGCTGGCGGCTGCGCCTGGAAGAGGACGGCCGGGAACGGGCCTCGATCCCGCTGTGGTTCGGCGGTGCGTCCGCCGTGACCCTGGAAACGGCGCATCCCGAGGTGATGCGCGGTATGCCGCTGGTGCTGGGAGTGGTCTGCCGCGCCGGCAACCGGTCGCTGGAGGAAACGCCGCTGACGCTGGAGCTGACGAACCGTGCCGGCGGCCGGTCGCACCGCCTTGAACTTGTTGGCGCGACTGCGGGCCGGAACCGGATCGAGGTCGCCACGGACGCCCTGGAGCCCGGAACGTACCGGCTGCGTCTGCGGCTGGGGGAATTTCCCGGCGTGGCGGAGACGGAAGTTTCAGTGCTTCCCGGACCTTATTGAAGGAGGCCGCCGGCGGAATCGCCCGCCCCGGAATTACCCGGGGCGGGATTGCTTTTTATAAAAGCAACTTGTATATAATGATAAGTTGTTTGTTTTAAAGTTATTGGTTGTTTTTTTTGTAGTGTGCCGGATAAAATAGATATTTTTTTATCGAATTGGATTTGCTTTTTTTTGATTTTATAGTATCTTTAAGTCAAGTTGATTCGATAAAAAAATATCTATATATTTTTATTCTGATCACAATGTTCCTTCAACCAGATAAGACAAGGAGAACGTCATCATGGAAGAAAAAGAAAAAAAAGTTGCGGAAGAAGCGCAGCAGTTGGCTGAACTCGACAAGATTATCGAGACGGTGAAGGCGGCTCAGGCGATTTATGCGACTTATTCGCAGGAACAGGTGGACGAAATTTTCCGGGCGGCGGCGTTGGCGGCCAACAGTGCCCGTATCCCGCTGGCGAAGATGGCGGTGGCCGAAACCGGTATGGGCGTTATCGAAGATAAAGTGATCAAAAACCACTTCGCGTCGGAATCGGTCTACAATAAATACAAACATACCAAGACTTGCGGCATTATCGAGCGCGACGAAGCGTTCGGCATCATCAAGGAAGCCGAACCGTTCGGCCTGATCGCCGGTATCGTGCCGACCACCAACCCGACTTCGACGGCGATCTTCAAATCGCTGCTGGCGTTGAAAACCCGCAACGGCATCATCTTTTCCCCGCACCCGCGGGCCAAGAAGAGCACGATCGAGGCGGCGCGCATCATTCTGGATGCGGCGGTCAAGGCGGGCGCGCCGGCCAATATCATCGGCTGGGTGGAAAATCCGACCATTTCGCTGTCGCAGCATCTGATGAGCCACAAGGACATCAGCCTGATTCTGGCGACCGGCGGTCCGGGGATGGTGAAAGCGGCTTACTCTTCGGGTATCCCGGCGCTCGGCGTCGGCGCCGGCAATACGCCGGTCATCATGGATGAAACCTGCGATATCCTGATGGCGGTCAGTTCGGTGCTGCAGAGCAAGACGTTCGACAACGGCATGATCTGCGCGTCCGAGCAGTCGGTGATCGCCGTCGATTCGATTTACGATGCGGTGAAAGCGGAGTTCATCCGCCGCGGCGCCTATCTGTTGAACAAGACCGAGGCGGCCAAGGTCGGCAAGACGATCGTCGTCGACGGCAAGCTGAATGCCAAGATCGTCGGCCAGTCCGCTTTCAAAATCGCCGAAATGGCGGGCGTCAAAGTGCCGGTCGAGGCCAAAGTGCTGATCGGTGAAACCGACGGCGTCGGCCCGGAATATCCGTTCTCCTGCGAAAAATTGTCGCCGGTGCTGGCGCTCTATCGCGCCAAAGATTTCGAAGCGGCGCTGGAACGGGCGCAGCATCTGCTGGAATTCGGCGGCATGGGCCACACCAGCGTGCTCTACACCGATTCGCGCAACGACGCCAGAATCGACGAATTCGGCAAACGGATGAAAACCGGCCGTACTTTGGTCAACATGCCGGCCAGCCAGGGCGCGATCGGCGATATCTTCAACTTCAAGATCGACCCGTCGCTGACGCTGGGATGCGGCAGTTGGGGCGGCAACTCGGTCAGTCAGAACGTGGCGCCGAAGCATCTGTTGAATATCAAAACCATCGCGCAGAGGAGAGAAAACATGTTGTGGTTCCGCGTTCCGCCGAAAATTTATTTCAAATACGGCTGCCTGAACGAAGGTCTGCGCGATCTGCAGGGCAAAAAACGCGCTTTCATCGTCACCGACCGCTATCTTTACAACAACGGGCTGCTGCAGGATACCCTGGACCAGCTCGAGGAGATCGGCATCAAATATGACGTGTTCGCCGATGTCGAGCCGGACCCGACCTTGAGTTCCGCCTACAAGGGCGTCGCCAGCATGAACGCGTTCCGTCCGGACGTCATCATCGCTTTCGGCGGCGGCTCGCCGATGGACGCCGCCAAGATCATGTGGCTGCTGTACGAGCACCCGGACGTCAACTTCAGCGATATCGCGATGCGTTTCATGGACATTCGCAAGCGCGTCTACGACTTCCCGAAGCTGGGCAACAAAGCGATCATGGTGACCATTCCGACCACCTCCGGCACCGGTTCGGAAGTGACGCCGTTCGCGATCATCACCGATGAAAAGACCGGTACGAAATATGCGCTGGCCGACTACGAGTTCACGCCGTCCATCGCGATCATCGACACCAAGCTGGTGATGAACATGCCGCAGAAACTGACGGCGGCCAGCGGTATCGACGTGCTGGTCCATGCGCTGGAAGCGCGCGTCTCGATCCTGGCCAGCGAGTACACCAACGCGTTGTCCCGCGAAGCGGTCCGGCTGATCTTCAAATATCTGCCGCAGGCTTACGACAACGGCCCGAACGATGCCAAGGCGCGGGAAAAAGTCCACCATGCCGCGACGATTGCCGGTATGGCGTTCGCCAACGCCTTCCTCGGCATCTGCCACTCGATGGCGCACAAGCTCGGTGCGGCGTTCCACATTCCGCACGGCATGGCCAACGCGCTGCTGATTTCCAACGTCATCCGCTTCAACGCGACGAACAAGCCGACCAAGCAGGGTACTTTTTCGCAGTACAAATGCCCGGAAGCGCTGTCGCGTTACGCCGATCTGGCCACCTTCCTCGGCATCGGCGGCAAGACGGAGGAGCAGAGTGTCGAGAACCTCATCGCCGAGATCGAAAAACTCAAGAAGCACCTCAATGTGCCGAGCTCCATTCAGGAATACGGCATCAGCGAGCGCGATTTCCTCGCCCAGGTCGATACGATGTCCGAAATGGCCTTCGACGACCAGTGCACCGGCGCGAATCCGCGTTATCCGTTGATCAGCGAACTGAAGGAACTCTATTTGAAGAGTTACTACGGAAAATAATTTCCCTGTTCTTCTCCCTTCTCTGGTTGCCGGGGAGGACACCGCAAGGTGTTCTCCCCGGCCTTTTTGTGTACGCCCGGCATGGGTGATAACTTGACGGTGAAAGTCCGTTACAGACTTGGCAGTAGGAACTGTTAGCTTAAGGCAAGGGTGTCCACCGCGAGGTGGAATCTGAAGGAAGTCGGCGGCAAATTCCCGGCCTGACGAACAGAAAGTACATATAAGGCATTTGCAAGGCGGACGAGCTTGCACAACAAAGCGAAGTCCAATACTGCCCGAACCTTGTGGTGTAGATGTACCAGGCGCCTGGGATGAAAGTTATCGCTCTTATCCGGGGAGATCTCAACGGTATGAATGAAGCCGTGAATGCATGGTAATTTCAACCCGTACAGTGATGTGCGGCTGAACGTTGAGAAGTCAGCAGAGGCCATAGTACCGTGTTTTTTTTTACGGGAAGGGCCGAACAGTAGTCGATCTTTCGCAAGTGAAAGGTGCAGCATGTGTAGAGAGCAGAAAATCCGGAAACGGAACTGCCCGGGGATGGATAGGCTGGAAGCCGAAGAGAATCCGGGAGTGCGGAGCATGCTTACGCGGGAAACTGAAGCGAAAGACGGTGCTGATTTGTTTGAACGCATCCTTGAGCGTAACAACCTCAACCGTGCGTACAAGCAAGTCAAGAGAAACGGCGGAGCGCCGGGCGTGGACGGAATGACCGTTGACGACCTGTTGGCGTATCTGTGCGAACACAAGGAAAGTTTCCTTGAAAATCTCCGAACCGAAACGTATCGCCCGCAACCGGTGCGCCGGGTTGAAATCCCGAAACCGGACGGGGGGATACGGATGCTTGGTGTTCCAACGGGCATGGATCGGATGATTCAACAGGCAATATCGCAGGTCCTCTGCCCGATATTCGAGGAGGAATTTTCAGAAAACAGCTACGGTTTCCGACCGGGGCGTAGCGCTCATCAGGCCATCCGGCAAGCACGGAAATACTACAATCAAGGCTATCGGCGGGTTGTCGATCTTGACTTGAGCAAGTATTTCGACACCATGAACCATGAGCTGTTGATGGAAATGTTGCGGGCCAAAATCTCTGATCAACGAGTTTTGTGCCTGATTAAACGCTACTTGAAGAGCGGAGTCATGATCAATGGCGTGGTGACGCGAACGGAAGAAGGCAGTCCACAGGGCGGCAATCTTTCGCCATTGCTGAGCAACATCTACCTGACCGCTTTCGACCGGGAATTGGAACGCCGTGGACACAAGTTCGTACGATATGCGGACGATGTCAACATCTACGTCAGAAGTCAACGCGCCGCCGAACGCGTACTTGCGAGCAGCAGACGGTTTCTTGAAGCGAAATTGAAACTCAAAGTAAACGAATCCAAAAGTAAAGCGGGAAGTCCGCTGAAGCTGAAGTTTCTCGGCTTCGCACTGCGAAGTACGACGAAAGGACAGGCCGGAATTCGAATACACGAGAAGTCTATAGACCGCTTCAAAGCCAAGGTTCGCGAGCTGACCCGAAGGAATCAGGGAAATTCGGTGGAATATATGCTGTACAAACTTCGGCAATATACCGTCGGATGGCTCGGATACTATGCGATTGCGGACATGAAGATGTTTATGCAAAACATGAATGAATGGATTCAACGGAAAATTCGGACGTATGTTTGGAAACAGTGGAAACGAGTACGGACACGATTTACGCGACTGCAATCGTTGGGTATTTCCGAGGGAAAAGCGTGGGAATGGGCGAATACGAGGAAAGGCTACTGGCATATTGCCCGTAGTTGGATTTTACATCGTGTATTGCCGTCTCAACGCATTGCCGAAATAGGGTATGACGATATCCTACTTCGGTACAAAGCGTTGCACTCAAGCTGCTGAACCGCCGTATGCCGAACGGCACGTACGGTGGTGTGAGAGGACGCCCGGCCAACTAATGACCGGGCTCCTACTCGATCGATGGATCGGCCGGCGGTGGAAAAAATGGAAAAATCTTGTAAAAAAAGTTTTAAGGCACTTGTCAAATCGTTAAAAATGTCCTATACTTTTTTAAAGGGACAATGGCGATATCCAATCTGATCCGGAATGCAAAACAGAGGAGGTCCGGCAATGGACATGATGAGTTGGTGTGCCGAACGCGATGCCTATTTGAAACAATTGGAACAATTGATCGGCTGTGACGGGGAAGCCGGCAATCTGGCCTTCCACCTGACGGAAATCGGCACCGAAGTGTCGATGCTCAATGAAATTCACGAGCGCCTGCTGCAGGCGGACAATGCCGAAGAGTTCAAACGTCAGTTGGATGCCTTTTTTTCCACCGTTTGCGTTCATTGGCAATATCACATCAACTATCTGAACCGTCTGTACGGACAGTTGGCCGTGCGGAGTTGAACCGCAATTTTTTTGTGAGAAAAATCCCGGAGGAGGGGTTGCATTTTTAAAGTTACAAGTGTAACTTTGATAAAAGGGCAATGCTTCCCCCCACCTGGCGATAGCGCGGGCGGGGCGATGTTGCCGATCAATCGGCAGAGCCGCAAACCGGGAGTCGAATATGAAGTGGATTGTTGTTGGGTTGCTGGGAATCTTGGCCGGCGGCATATTGTGGGCGGACGAGAGCGGCAGGGTGGCGGAAGGCTTCGACCGGCAGTCGTTCGAATTCCGGAGTGAATTGCTGGAGAGTGCGCCGGATTACCGGGTGTACCGCTGGCGTTTTCCGTCGCCGCGGCCGCCGGGATGGCCGGAGGCCGCGGAAGTCGCCGCCTATTATTATTGTCCGAATGACTGGCGGGAAGGCGAGGCGCCGCGGCCCGGTGTGGTCTGCCTGCACATTCTTGGCGGCAGTGGCGAACTGACCAGGATTTTCGCCGCCAATTTCGCTTCGCACGGCATTCCGGCGGTGATGCCGATCATGCCGATGTTCGGCGAACGGGTGCCGGCCGGCGGCCACCGCGCTTTGCTGGCCGGACCGGATGGGGCGCGCTATCTGGCGGAAGCCTTTCAGGCGATTCCGCCGGAAATCCGGCGGACGGTCGATGTATTGCTCACGCGTCCGGAGGTCAATCCGGAACGCCTCAATATCATGGGCACCAGTCTGGGCGGCATCATGGGGGCGACGGTGGCCGGCCAGGATGACCGTTTTTACAAGGCCGCCTTTCTGTTGGCCGGCGGCGATTTCCCCCATTTGATTCAGCACGACACGCCGGAAATCAATCCGATGCGGGAGGCGCTGGAACGGGCCGGAACGGAGGCGCGCCAACAGTTGGAGGCGGTGTTCCGCGCGGTCGACCCGGTGACTTACGGGGCGAATTTGCGCGGCAAGGCGGCAAAGGGAATGGTTTGGCTGCTCAATGCCGAAGCCGATGAGGTGATTCCGAAAGAATCCACACTGGCGCTGGCGGCCTCGATGGGCTTGACGGAGGAAGATATCGAATTTCTGCCGGGACTCGGCCATTATACGGCGATCGCCGCGCTGCCGGACATGCTGGATTCGCTGGTGACGTTTTTTCGCGATGAAACGGTGCCCCGCCACCGTCAGGGCGGTCCGGAACGGCAGGAGGGTACCGCCATCGGCCGGGTGTTGGAGGAGCTGGCGGCGATGTGCCGCTGGCAGCCGGACGCCGGGCGCTGCCTGAAATTGACGGCCGACTTCGTCTGCCGTTCCGGCGACGCGCCGCCGGTGACCGGGAGGCTGTCATTGACGCGTGGCAGCGGGGAACAATTTCAACTGGCCTTAAGCGGCGAGGATTTGCCGTTGAAAGTGAATGAATTACGGTGCGGCTACGGCGATTATCCGTGGATATGTTCGGCGTCCGGCAAGGTGTACGCCGGCACGCTGAATTTGGCGGCGGAGCCGATGCTCAGCACGGCGCTTGACCCGCGCTGGCGGCAATATCGGCAGTTGGCGGCCGGGGCGCTCGGTCTGGCCGCCTTGAGCGGTTCCAGCGGTTTGCTGGACAAACAGGTTCAACTGAGTTGGCTGGAAGAAGAGGCCGGTTCGCCGACCCTTCGCATCGCGGTCCGGAACGGGCAGGCGTTGCTGCAATTGGCCGCCGACGGCCGGACGCCGCGGCGGTTGACGGTCGACGGCGGCAAATGGCAGTTGGAGGCGGACATCGTGGAATGGGCGACCGATGCGGCGGCGGTTGCCGCCGATTTCGCACCGCCGGCCGATGCGGCGGTATGGGCGGTGGATGCCCGGCAGTTGGCCGGGGCGATGGCGGCAGTGTTGAATTTTGCCATCCGGCAGGGAAGGTGAAAAAATGAAACGGATAAAATATTGGTTGGCCGGCTGGCTGCTGGCGGCGGTGTTGACGGCGTTCGGCGCGCCGGATTTGAAGATATTGCGGCGGGCGGACCACGGACTGCTCGGGGAATTGCCGGGTGGGAAACGGGTGTTGTTCGTGGCCGGCTCGCCGGCGGAGATGGGCGAGGCGCAGGGCAGCTTGCTGGCGCCGGAAATTCACGGCATGTATCAACGGATTCTGCTGACGGCGGCCGGTTATCTTTATTTCAAAGACGACTGGTTTTTCGACCGGATTGCTGAAGTGGAAAGCCGGACGGCGCCGTTTCTGCCGGAACGTTTCATGACGGAATGTGATGCGATGAGCCGGGCGGCCGGGATACGGCCGGAAGCGGGCCGTCAGATCAATCTTTTTCCGGAGATGTTTCACTGCAGCGGCATCGCGGTGCGCGGCAAAGCGTCGGCCGGCGGCCGAGTGCGGCAGGCGCGGGTGCTGGATTATATGCGGGACATCGGTTTGCAGGATTTTGCGGTGTTGACCGTCTGCCTGCCGGAAGGCAGACGGGCCTGGTGCAATGTCGGTTACGCCGGTTTCATCGGCACGGTGACGGCGATGAACGCGTCGGGTCTGGCGATCGGTGAACTCGGCGGCCGCGGCGAGGGCGACTGGGACGGGCTGCCGATGAATTTCCTGATGCGCCGGATCATGGAGGAGTGCGGCACGGTCGAGGAGGCATTGAAGTTGATGAAGGAAGTGCCGCATACCTGTGAATATTACTACGTCCTTTCGGACCGTACCGGCGATCTGGCCGGCGTGGCGGCCAAAGCCGGAGAAGAACCGCAGATCCTGAGGCCGGGTGAAGCGCACCCGCTGCTGCCGGAAGCGTTCGAAGACGTCGTTTACCTGTCCGGCGGCGAGCGGTTCGGCCATTTGCGTGACCGGATCAAAGCGAATTACGGCAAAATCGATACGCCGGCATTGATCGAAATGATCAAACGGCCGGTGGCGATGAAATCGAATTTGCAGAATGCGATCTTCGAACCGGAAACGCTGGATTTGAGTTGGGCGGACGCCGGGCCGTCGTCGCTGGCCTGTGACGAACCTTACAGCCGGATCAACCTGGCTGAACTGGTGGAATGGTACCGGCAGCTTCCTGCCGGGAATCCCGAATAATCGCTTGCGGCGTAAGCCGTTTGGTCGAAAAAACCAGTACAGGGCGTTCATATCGCCCCGTGCTGGTTTTCAGGTTGAGCCGGAGGGTTGCCGACTGTATCGGTCGCCGGGATCGCATGGTATCGTCAACCCGGTCCGGTTGATAACAGGGACCGTTCGTTGCCGGCTCCCGTCCGTTTCCCAAATGTTTTTTCCTGGGGAAAAGCGCCGATAGACAGACAGGGAATTGTTGTTCTTACTGTCCGCTCATCCAGTAATTGGCGTTATCCCAGGCATAGCCTCTGCTGGGAGCGTCCATGCTTTCGACCGTACTCCAGACCTGTTTGCCGGACATCATTTCCACGTGTCCATCGGAGAACGCGATATTGCCGCGGCCGCGGTGACGCCAGTCGAACAGACCCAGCGCGTCGTTGTCGCGGACGGCTTTGGCCAAATTGTCCTGGGTCATCGTGTGAGCCAACAGGTTCTGAAAGTTCCAGACATCGGCAAATAACGGAGCGGGAGCATTCATGGCAGTTGTTTTCGTAATCGCTTTCGGAGAGGTCCAATGACCGCCCTCTGAATTCCCGCCGAGTTTTACATTGTAACCGATTGCATGTGGAAAATGCCACTCCTTGTGAGGATCGGTTGCGACCACATGGATGTTGTTATTGTTATAGGTGTTTACATCCAGAGAAGACGATGGGCAATCATAAACTTCGATACTTTGGATATAAGGCCACACCTGGCTGTACCAGCAATCTTTGTTGTCCACATCCCAGAATGCATGCAACACAGAATCGTCGTTGTCATTGGCGTACATCGCAAAAGCGAGAGCGAATTGTTTGTGATTGCCGGTACATTTGGCACCCTGGGCCGCCGCTTTGGCTTTGCCTAATGCCGGCAACAGCATTGAAGCAAGAATGGCGATGATCGCAATCACGACCAGAAGTTCAATGAGTGTAAAATTCTTTTTTTTCATTTTTTTTACTCCCGATGGGTTAATTGATTTTTTACTGACAGGAAAATTATTAGCCTGATCATACACACATAAATTCTTCTCCTTCCTTCAGGTGTACCGACCAGATATTTTGAGATGGATCACAATGGGGATGCGAACAAGACAACAGTTCAATATTCCGGCACGGATTGACAATTTGCAGCGAAACCGGCTTGGTCGCCGCAATCCGCACTGCCGTAATCCGATGGTCGGCCAGCGAAGCGCTTATTTTCACTCCGCCCTCGCCGCGCCAGTTGACAAACGACACGGTTCGCCAGCTATTTGGAACCGCCGGAAAGATCCGAATGGTTCCAGCATGGGTCTGCAACAGCATTTCCTGTATCACCTGCTGCGCTAAAAAATTTGTTTCCAACGTAAATGGACGATATTTCACCCAACTGTAGCCCAAATCCTTGAAGTCGCCATTGAGATGGAAACCGTTGCGGCTGAGAAAGCCGTCACAGAAATGCTGCAGAAATTTCAGGGCCCGCTCTCCCCGGCCGCAGTACGCAGCCATTGCCGCGGCCCAGGGATAGCTGAACCCCACCCAATAACCGCTGCCCAAACGGTCCAGATGCCGCAATGATGCCGTGATTACTTCCCCATCATCGGTCATGTTCAACAATCGCAATGGCCAGATCGCCAGCAAGTGCGAGTGATGCCGATGTGATTCCATCAAATTTTCATTGGGACAAAGCATGAGTCCTTTTTCCGGATCAACAGCGAAATCCGGCAGTTTGGCAAGATGGGCTTGCCAGCGATTTTTTTCCGCCTGATCGTCCAGTTGTTCCGCCAGGTAGATCAATTCCAGGAACAATTTGCGGATCAAGGCCAGATCGTAATTCGAGAAACCGCCCAGAAAGGCCTCCAGGCGATTGTCATGAATCTCCGGAGAGGTTGACAACGGCAGGCGATACCTGCCGTTGTCGTCCTCGTACAGCAGGTGCTCGATGAACTCGCCGACCCCATGCGCAAACGGCCACGCCTTGTGACGCAGAAATTCCTCGTCACCCGCATACCGGACATGCTGCACAAACATGATGGCCAGCCATGCGCTGTTGGTCGGCGACATGCTGTACTGGGGCCAGCCGCCCAACGCCTGGCCGCCCAGCGTGCAGGTTCCCGCCAGGCCGATGCCGGGGGAGTCATAATACCTCCGGGTAAATTCACGGTGAATTTCCAACTGACTGCTCAAATGGTTGAAGAAACTTTCGCCGCAGGAAAAATCCCCGCAGGTCAGATAACCGCAATAAGTCAACTGCGTATTCAAATCATGATGATAATCTCCCCTCCACGGCGGCAGCGTCCCTTCATCGGCGGTCCACAACCCCTGTAATGAAGCGGGCGGCGTATTTTGCCGGGAAACCGAACCGAAGAGATAGCGATTCAAATGATAAAATCGCTCCATTTCCGGATCGTCGTCCAAAGAAATTCCCGAATGATTCCAGAAGTTGCGCCACCATTGCGTATGAAGCGACAAGGCGCTCTCCCAGTCGGCTGCCGTAAAACCATCGTCATTAAAACGGGTGATCAATGCCGCCGGCTCGGAGGCGGAATCAACCCGTTCCACCGAAATAAACCAGACGTCTCCGGCAATTTTCCTGACCAGAATCACATAATGCAAACCGCCGTCACCACATTGCTGCACATAATACATCAATCGCCCGGTTGTTTTCAACTGTCCGGCCGGATAGCCCAGTCCAGCCGGACTTTTTACAAATTGCTGATCGTCCAGCGTCTTGGTCGAATCATAATCCGGCGGCACGATGCGCAGCGTTGCCGCCTGCGGCGCGGCGAGCTTTAAATAAATGCCGCTCTGATCGGCGGCGGCGAAACATTCGATGCGGCGGGCTCCCGTCGCATCGGCGCCCCAGGCGATGGCATGCTCCATATCCAATTCGAACGTTTGCAGCGCTTCCGGTACCGAAAAATCGATTTCAATACGCCCGACCGGCAATTTGGTGGCCGTAATGCGTTCATACAATTCATCCTGCAAGGCCAGCCGCGCTTCATCCCCGGTGGCAACAATTTCCTGCAACGCCCGATATGACCAGTCCGGATGCTCATAGACGCCATTGGTGCGCTCATCCCATAAGTCGCAGCGGTCCAACGACAGTTTCATTTTCCGTCCGTCACCCCACAACAGGCCGCCAATCAGGCCGTTCCCCACCGGGACGGCTTCGTCCCAGCGCGTAATCGGTGCGGTTATTTTCCACTTTTTCACATTCATGTTCAATCGCTTTTTTCTTTCAGGATACAGTTTTCAAGGGGATAACCATCCGGCGGGCAAAAGTGAATTTTAACTGCCCTCGGGTGCTGGATTCGAATCTGAAAACATTCGGCCGTCCGGGTCCATTCGATCCCGATTTCGCCATGCGGCGTCGGCACGCTGCCGGCGGCGTGCGGCAGGCCGCACGGCTTCGGCGCAATCCGGCACGCGGCAAAACCGGGAGCTTCGGGAATCACTCCTAGAATCCGCTTGCCGAATTGGATCGCCGGAGTACCGCTCCAACTATGCGAGTAGTCGCCGCAATCCCAGCATTCTTTCAGACTTTCCGGGTGTTCCGCGACCAGTTCATCCCACAAATGCAAGACCTCGGAACCGCGCCGGTCATAGGCGTCAACTGCGGCGAGCGCGTCAAACAGATAATGGCAGAAATACGGCTGAACCTGACGCTGGAGCGTCTTGTCGCACAGGTCGTCGATAATCTCCGCCGCAATCTCCTGCGGTGCCAGCCCGGCCAGAATGGCAAGGATTCCGGTCTGCGGAATCGCGTTGTCGGTATCCGGACCGTTCCGGTAACGCCGGCGCCCGGCGTCAAAATAATGCCGATGAAAATTCTCTTGTATCCGGTTGTATGCCCGGCGAAGTTGTTCGGCACGGTCCTGAGTGCCCTGCCATTCGGCCAATCGAACGCCGGCCTGCAGCCCCAGTGCAAAAAATGCCGTCAGACTCGCCGCGCCGTTGCTCCGGTCGGGATGGTGATAATTGCAATCCCCGATGGCGCGCCAGTCCAGAAACATATAATTGTCCGCCCGGGTCAGCATCCCGTCACCGTCCTCCAGCTGGTGCAGCCCGGCAAATACAAGAGCGACCGCCTGCGGAATCTCCGGTTCCTCCAGAATTGTATGATCCCCCGAGTAGAGAATATATTCGCAGATCATCACCGGAAACAAAGCATTGTAGGTGGTATGGAACAGCAGATGCTGTTTCTGGCACAACAATAACGCAATTCGGATCAGGTCAAGCCGCATCAGCCGGGATTCGCCAAAGAGATAATAGCTCTGCAAGGCGTTAATCCGGTAATCGGCCAGACAGCCGAGCCCTTCTTTGTGAACCGGCGAATCCCAGTGCAGACGCTGCATGCACATGCGCAGGGTATTTTCACAACACTTCCGAATGGCGGAGAAGCTCGAATCGGCACTGTGGAATGGAGCGGCTTCTCCAAGCGGAAATCCCTGCGACATCATGCTGAGCTTGTAGAGCCGCACGTCGTCGTACCCCTCGTAACCGAAGCTGGCAAACACCACCGAGACTTCCAGCCAGAGGACGGCTTCCACACTGTGAAAGCGGAATTTGACGCGTCCGCCGTTGGTACAGTATTCATCGTATTCATGCGGAAATCCCTCGACCTCCTGATAGCGGACGGTCAACCGCGCCCCCGGGGCGCTTTCCATTTCAAATTCCGCACATCCGGCCACTTCGGTCGGAAAATGCAACGCGAAAGTGACCGGCGAGCCGTGTCGAAGCACCAGAGGTCCGCGCCGGCCGAGGAAATCTTCGGTTCCGCTGATGCGTTCGCCGCCGAACCGGATGTTCAGTTGATCCGGGAACACTTCCTGTACCGCCAGCGGCGGCAACGGATAGTACCGCAGTTTCCAGCGTTGCGAGACGGCTGCCGCCAGGCATTGCGCCCGGGTCCACGTCACCGGTTCACGCTCGGGAAAGTAAATCCGCTCCGGGCGGCGGCCGGTATCAAAGCGGCATTCCCAATTTTCATCGGTTCCCAGGAGAAGGCGGTCGCCCTCAAGCAATGCCAGCCGGAAACCGCCGTGTCCGGTGGAGTAATCACACTGGGAATCGCCCTGCAGCATCACTTCCGCAACCACTTCGTTGACGCCGCTCCGGAAAGGAGCCGCGACCTTGTAACTTTCATAAAAGAACCAGTCGGGCACTTCCTGATTGTTCCAGTCGCCGCCGATTTCCGGCGGGCCGTCGCAGACGATTTCGCCATTGACAAAGAGCCGGTATTTGCTGTCTCCGGTGACCAGCAGCCGACAGTCGTCCAGCCGCTCCGGCAGCGTGACCTTCTGCCGGAATACGGCGCTGCCGAAGGCGAAACCGTGATGATCGGTATAATATGATACCGGCGTTGCCTGAGCGTTGGGAAACTCCTGCTCCGGCAGCCAGATCCAACGGGCTTTGGCTGGGAATACCGGAATTTCACGTTTGAAAGAGTTGCGGGTCATGGTCGTCATGGTCTTTCCGGTTCGGACGGATGGTTGCGGCTCCAGATGATCACTTCGTGAGGCGCCAGCGTGATGGCGGCGTCCGCTGTAACTGCCCGGCTGCCGAAAAGAGGAACGGCGTTTGCCGTTTCGAAATTCAAGTTCAAACTGCGGGATATATCGGAGAGATTGACAACCGCAATCAATTTCCGGTCGTTCAACTGCCAGATACCGCCTTCGATTTCCCGATCGCCGGTTTCCAGGCGGGTGAATTCCCCGTGGCGCAAAAACGGCGCCGCAAGTTGTATTTCCTCCGGAATATGCCGCATGCATTCGTACAATTCCGGATAGTCGTCAAGCAGAAATGCGCCATCGGCATAGGTATAAAATTGAATGCCGTGCACATTCGCCAAAAGCGCCTGCCAGACCATATTGCGGATCTGTTGCGGTGTGGGCAGCCCGGGATAGCCGCCGGCGGCGTCTTCCGGCCGCGGATAGCCGAAAGATTGGATGGTGCCGATCGGAACGAACATGTATTTTTCCGCCATTGCAGTCAGAAGAGCCATTTTGTCATAAACCAGCCGGAGCGGATTGAACGGAATCGGGTAGCCGTGGGTCGCCATCATATCCGTCACCCCGGAATAGGATACAATGGTTGAGGCCGTTTCCATGGAGGAAAAGAGCACGCCCTGGGGATCGAGCCGATAGATATTCCGGGCGCGTTGAAGGACATTTTCCCGGCTGTACCCCCAATGTTCCGGTTCATCCAGTTCATGTACCCAACTGACGACCGCGGACCAGTCGCCGCGCTTGGCCTTGATGATATCCAGTGATCTTACATCGCAGTAAATGGCGATGCCGCGGCGGGCGGCTTCCGCCATGAACCGGTCATCCTCCTCGTCGCCGATGGTAGCCATCAAGATTAGATTGTAGCCGTTCTCGGCGGCAAAATCCAGGCATTTCATCCGGTTTTCCGCCGTCACGCCGGAAGCGCGGGATACATGATATAAGCCGATCGGGAAAAACGCTTCACCGTTACGGGAAAGCCAGCCGTTTTCATCGATGTTTAAATACATTTCCGGTGCAGTGACCGTAAAGGTTTGCGGCTCGGTTTCTTTGCCGTCCAGCCAAATCGCCGCCTGATGGTCGCCGGGCTCAAGCCCGCTGAGATTACAGCGCAGCAACCCGTCCTCTCCCACGGTGGCCGGAAACGCAATACCGGATATCAGGACGGCGGCATCGTCACAGGCGCGGTCCGGCAAATTATTCAACTGGATACGCACCCGGCTCAGTTGCCCGGGCTGCAAACGGGCCGGCAGGTGCCAGTGCACCCGGCGATCCGGCGCCGGCCACAACCGCGAGTAAACCGGAAAACCGGCCGATTCCGATTCGATCACGGTGGTTACCGCCCGGTCTGGATCAGGAACTTCAATCCGGTATTCCGCCTCGCCGTCTGCATTGAACTTCAGTTCATTCCGTCCAAGTTCCGCTCCGGACTCGTCCAGCAGCCGCGCCGTGAGTTTCGGCGTATCGGCCGCGCCGGCGTGAAGCATTCCCTGCCAGTGAACGCCATCTGCCTCAAAAGACAGCCGATTGGCGGTCATTTCCAGTTTTTCACGTTCCCACCTGCGGTGAAAGAGCACATTCCCGACCAGATCCCGGATAAATTCTTTGCCGACGATGGAATAGAGTCCGTAATAAGTGGTGATGATCAGGCTGCCCTGCCCATACCGGCGTTCCAGCATCAACGGCTGACCATGTTTGCAGACGATCAGCGGCTCCCAGCCGTCGGGAGCGTCCGGAAAGTGTTGCCACGCTCTCATCTTGAGAAAATATTTTTCCAATGACATGGGTTCTCCCAACCGGATTTCACTGCCTTCGGCAATGCGGCCGTCGCTGTAACTTTCGCTGGAGATCTGACATGGCGCCCAAACAAAAGAGCGCGGCGA